>JAUNHU010000102.1 GCA_030523825.1 Lautropia sp.
AGGCACTGGACCGCGCAGGAGAGGCTGGCACGCCCGCCACCTGGAAGGATTTCGTCCTGCCACTGCAGCGTGGCACCGAGCGCCTGTCGCACGCCTGGGGGCTGGTGCAGCACCTCAATTCCGTGATGGACACGCCCGAGCTGCGCGAAACCTTCAACCAGAACCTGCCCCGCGTGGTGGAATTCTGGACGCGCGTCGGCCAGAACGAACCGCTGTTTTCCAAGTACAAGGCGCTGAAGAACGGCCCGGAATACGCCACACTCGGCCCCGCCCAGAAGACGGCGGTCGATCACGAGGTGCGCGACTTCCGTCTGAGCGGTGCCGAACTGGTATCGCCGGCACGCGAGCGCTTTGCCGCCATCCAGGAAGAACTGGCCAGCCTGCAGCAGAAATTCTCCGAAAACGTGCTGGACGCCACCAATGCCTGGGAACTGCTGATTCCCGACACGGAAGAAGGCCGCCAGCGTCTGGCCGGTCTGCCGGAAGATGCCGTCGAGGCCGCGAAGGCCGATGCCCAGCGCCAGCAGAAGGAAGGCTACCGCTTCACGCTGCAGTTTCCGTCGTATTTCCCGGTGATGCAGTACGCGCACGACCGTGCATTGCGCGAGACCGTCTACCGCGCCTATGCCACCCGAGCCGCCGAAGACACCCCGCACGACAACACGCCGCTGATGATGAAGATCCTGGCGCTGCGGGAAGAAAAGGCCACGCTGCTGGGCTACGCCAATTACGCCGAACTGTCTCTCGTGCCCAAGATGGCCGAATCCCCGCAGGAGGTGGAAACCTTCCTGCGCGACCTGGCCCGCCGTGCCCGCCCCTTCGCCGAACGCGATCTGGCCGAGCTGCGCCAGTTTGCCGCCGACAAGCTGGGGCTGCCCGAGTTGCAGGCGTGGGACATGGCCTATGCCAGCGAAGCGCTGAAGCAGGCCCGCTATTCGTTCTCCGATAGCGAGGTGAAGCAATACTTCTCGCTGCCCCGTGTGCTGGCCGGCCTGTTCGGGCTGATCGAGCGCCTGTTCTCGGTGAAGATCCGTGAGGACGAAGCCGAGGGCTGGCACCCCGATGTCCACTTCTACCGCATCGACGACGCCAACGGCGCACTGGTGGGACATTTCTACCTGGATCTGTACGCCCGCGAGGCCAAGCAGCCCGGTGCCTGGATGAACGATTGCCGGGGCCGCCACCGCGAAGCCGTCGATGGCGGCGTGCAGACCCCCATCGCCTATCTGGTCTGCAACTTCCAGGCGCCCGTCAATGGCCAGCCGGCCCTGCTCACCCACGACGACGTGACCACGCTGTTCCACGAGTTCGGCCACGGCCTGCATCACATGCTCACCCGTGTCGACACGCTGGCCGTGTCGGGCATCTCGGGCGTGGAATGGGATGCGGTCGAGCTGCCCAGCCAGTTCATGGAGAACTGGGCCTGGGAATGGGAGATCGTCGAATCCATGACTTCGCACGTGAAGACCGGCGAGAAGATGCCGCGTGCCCTCTTTGACCGGATGCTGGCTGCGCGCAACTTCCAGGCCGGCATGCAGACATTGCGCCAGATCGAGTTCTCGCTCTTTGACGTGATCCTGCACCGCAGCGCCTGGCTGTTCACCCACCCGGCCCGCGAAAACCCCATCCAGAAGATTCTCGACGGCGTGCGCCAGGAAGTCGCCGTGGTCACGCCGCCGGCCTTCAACCGCTTCCAGAACAGCTTCAGCCACATCTTTGCCGGTGGCTATGCCGCAGGCTACTACAGCTACAAGTGGGCCGAAGTGCTGTCGGCCGACTGCTATGCAGCCTTCGAGGAAGCCGATGGCGGCCTGTTCGACCCGCAGGTGGGCAGCCGTTTCCTGCAGGAGATCCTGTCTGTTGGCGGCAGCCGACCGGCCATCGACTCGTTCAAGGCGTTCAGAGGACGCGCCCCCAGTCTGGATGCACTCCTTCGGCATAATGGGATGATCGAGACTGCCAGCTGAGGCGCCCCCTTCCCGCATGAACCAGGGGCCTTCGGCATCGCATGATGAAGACCGGCAGTCATTTCATCATTCCTGCAAGGCCCCTGTCATGAAAGCCCTGACCGCGACGACTTCCCTGCTGCTGGCGACAGCCTCCATGCTGATCGCCCCGTCTGCCGGTGCAGCCGAGTATCGTTGGACCGATGAATCCGGCCGGATCGTCTATGGCGACCAGCCGCCCGAGGGTGCCGTCGCCCTGCGCATGGGAGGCGCCCGCACCACCGAGGTGAGCGCCCGGCCGGCCGCCGACCCGACTGCCGACTTCCCGATGGGCCTGCGTGATGCCGCCCGCAGCTACCCGGTCGAAGTCTTTGTAGCCAATGACTGCGCCCCCTGCCAGCAGGCCGTGCAGATGCTGCGCAAGCGTGGCATTCCCTTCCAGGAATGGCTGGTACAGACGCACGACGATTTCGCGCGCTTCAAGGAAAAGGGCTTCACCGAAAACGGCTTCCCCGCAATCAGCGTGGGCGGCCAGCGCAGCATCGGTTTTGAAGTCAATGCCTGGGAGCGCATGCTCGACAAGGCCAACTATCCGAAAGTATCGGTACTGCCGGACAGCTACCGCTACCCCATTGCCACCAACCTCAGCCCGACGACACCGATCATCGGTGCCACCACGCTGGGTCGCGCCGAAGCCCCTGCCCCCATGTACCAGCAGCAGCCACGGCGCCGGGAAGTCTATTCCGGCGCGGGCCAGGCAGCGCCCCAGGACGAGAACGCACTGCGCTTCTGAGCCCTGCACGGACGCTGGCCCGACAGCCAGCCCGGCAACGCGCGGGCTGGCATGGCCGGCGCCGGCAAGAGCAGCCAGCCTCGCTGGCTGCACGCGCTTCAGGATGGCTCACCCCTTTATGCGGAATCCGCATAAGAACATCATGATGCCGGCATGATTTTGCGCCTCTTTCCGGCCGATGCCGGCATTCCCGTCTATCATCGGCGTCGCTTCTCTTTTTTCGGTTAACCCCCATTCCCAGGCGCGCAGTGCCTGCTGCATGACGGGGCGATCAGGCGACACCATGAATCTCCAACAATTACGCTCGGTTCGCGAAGCCGTCAGACGGAATTTCAACCTCACGGAAGTGGCGCGCGCCCTGCACACTTCCCAACCCGGCGTCAGCCGGCAGATCCGCGAACTGGAACAGGAGCTGGGTTTCGAGATCTTCGTGCGTGCCGGCAAGCGCCTCACCTCGCTGACACACGCCGGCGCCACTGCGGTACCCATCGTCGAGAAGATCCTGGCGGGTGCAGAAAACCTGCTGCGGGTGGGCGAGGAGTTTTCGCAGCAGTCCGATGGCAAGCTGTCGATTTCGGCCACCCATTCGCAGGCGCGCTATGCGCTGCCCGAAGCCGTGCACGATTTTCGCCGGCGCTACCCCAATGTGCAGCTGAACCTGCACCAGGGCTCGCCGGAGCAGGTGGCGCAGATGCTGCTCGACGGCGAGGCAGACATCGGCATTGCCACAGAAGCACTGACCGAATACGACAACCTCGTGACACTGTCCTGCTATCGCTGGACGCATTGCGTGGTGGTGCCCCCCGATCACCCGCTGCTGCAGGACGAAGAACTCACGCTGGAGCGCATCGCCGAATACCAGGTGATTACCTACAGCCCCGGCTTCACCGGGCGGATGCACATCGACGAAGCCTTTCGGGCAAGAAATCTCGACCCCGACATGGTGCTGACGGCGATGGATGCCGATGTCATCAAGACCTATGTGGAACTGGGCATGGGCATCGGCATCATCGCCTCGATTGCCTTCGACGAGGAACGCGACACCCGGTTGCGCGCCATCGACGCCGGCCATCTGTTTCCGGTGAACGTGACCCGGCTCGCCTTCCGGCGCGGCGCCTTCCTGCGCAGCTTCGTCTACGACTTCATCGAGACCTTTGCCTCGCCACTGACCCGCGAGGTGGTGGAGCAGGCCGCCAACAACGACAGCGGCCTCGATTTCCAGATCTGAGGCTTTCGCCTCAGATTGCCGAGGCAGGATCGACGGGCTGCCCGTCGCCACCGGCCCAGTCGGCACCGGCTTGAAAGCGGGTTTCGGCCCGCGCCTTCAGGTGCATGACCGCGTGGCGCTCGAAACCATGCCGACGCTGCAGGGCGAGATAGCTGGCGCGCGACATCTCGACATCAATAAAACTGCCATCGTCCATCCGGCGGAATTCCAGCCGGGTGCGCGGGCCGACAGTGAGCGCCTGCGAGAAATGCACGGCCAGCGTGTCCGGCCCCTGCTCGTCCACCACCTCGATTTCGTGCGGCCGCACATAGACCACGTCTTCCGACATGGTGGCACTCGGCCGCGCCTGCGCCTCCGCGGGCACCGACGATGCAGCATCGGCAACCCCAGGAACCCCTGCGCCAACGGCAGCCGATGACAGGCTCACGGAACCAGCCGACACCGGACCCGTTGCAGCGGCTACCGAAGCAGACCCGATGGCAGCGCCACCGGCCTGTCCACCGAAGGTGGCCGAAAAATGCCCACGAAAAAGATTCACGTCACCAAGAAACTTCAGCACGAAGGGCGTGGCCGGACGGTCATAGACCTCCTCGGGCGAGCCACTCTGCTCGATGCGGCCCTTGTTGAGCACCACCACCCGGTCGGACACTTCCATCGCCTCGTCCTGGTCATGGGTGACGAATACGCTGGTGACGTGCATCTCATCGTGCAGCCGCCGCAGCCAGCGCCGCAATTCCTTCCGCACCTGGGCATCGAGCGCACCAAAGGGCTCATCGAGCAGCAGCACTTTCGGCTCGACAGCCAGCGCCCGGGCCAGCGCAATGCGCTGGCGCTGCCCGCCCGACAGCTGCGACGGATAGCGGTCGGCGATCCAGTCGAGCTGCACCAGTTCCAGCAGCGCCTTCACCTTCTGGCGAATGGTCTGCTCATCGGGGCGCAGCGCACGCGGCTTCACCCGCAGGCCGAACGCCACGTTCTCGAAGATCGTCATGTGGTTGAACAGCGCATAGTGCTGGAAGACGAAGCCCACACCGCGCGAGCGCGGGTCGGCGTCGGTGGCATCCTCGCCATCGAACAGCACGCGACCGCTGTCCGGCTTTTCAAGGCCGGCAATGATGCGCAGCAGCGAGGTCTTGCCCGAGCCCGACGGCCCGAGCAGCGCCACCAGCTCGCCGGAGTCGATCTTCAGGGAAATGTCGTCACAGACGACGGTGTTGCCAAAACGCTTGTTCAGATGTTCGATGAGAATGCTCATGCACACATGCCTCGCACGGGAAAGGCTCGCACGCCCCGGCGCAGGGCGCAGCGATACCGGCCAGAGGGCCTTCAGGGTTTGTTTCCGGGTTTTTGCTGTCTGTCTGATGCCCGGCGTGTCAGATGCCGGACGCCATCCAGAGATCGGGGTCGCCAGGGGTTTGTGCCAGCTCGACCACCGCGGCCGTCACCGCGCCAGCCTGTGACACCATGCTGCCCGGCGGCACGCTGCGCGTCAGCCAGACATTGCCGCCGATGACCGAACCACGGCCGATGGTGATGCGCCCCAGCACCGTGGCGCCGGCGTAGATCACCACCTCGTCTTCGAGGATGGGGTGGCGCGGTTCGCCCTTCACCAGCGAGCCGTCCTCGCCTTCGCGGAAACGCTTGGCCCCCAGCGTGACGGCCTGATAGAGACGCACGTTGCGGCCGATGATGGCGGTTTCGCCGATGACGACGCCCGTGCCGTGGTCAATGAAGAAGGACTCGCCGATCTGCGCACCGGGGTGGATGTCGATGCCGGTGGCCGAATGGGCCAGCTCGGAAATGACCCGCGCGGTCAGCGTCATGCCCGCGCAGTAGAGCAGGTGCGCAAGGCGGTGGTGAATCATCGCCCAGATGCCCGGATAGCAGATGAGAACCTCGTCCATGCTGCTCGCGGCCGGGTCTCCCCGGTAGGCGGCCTGCACGTCGGAGTCGATCAGCTCGCGCACCCGGGGCAGTGCCTGGCTGAAGGCACGGATGATCTCGATGGCCCGCTGGCTCTCGGCCTCACAGAGGTCGCAGCCGGCGCGGAAGATCAGTTCGTGACGGACCTGGTGGTGCAGCTGCGAAAGCGCCTGGTCGAGGGTATAGCCCACATAATGGTCGATGTTTTCGGCACAGGTGTCGGCCCGGCCCAGCCGGTACGGAAAGAGTGCGGCGGCAAGCCCCTGCACCACCGCGGCCAACACGTGCCGGGACGGCAACTGCGGCGGGACGATGTCCTGCCCGCGATCCCGCAGCGCTGCCTCGCGGCGCTCGCGCAGCTGCTTCACCACTTCATCGACGCCAAATTGCAGAGCCGCCATGACGAACTCTCCCCTCTCGACAATCACCGAATCAATCGTAACGGTGCCCCTTCGCACCACATGCCAGACCCGGCGCCCATGCCCCGGACGAGGGGAATGCGACGAAAACCGGATCGGCCTGACCGTGAATATAACGCTGCCGGCAAAAAAAGCCGCTCCCCCAGCCCCGGTTCGGCGCATGAAGGCATGCAGAAAAGTTGCAAGGCTTATAAGAGCCCATGCCTTGCGGGGAACGGCGTGCTCGCTGTGTGGCGGGTATCGAAGGCACTCAAAGCGTGCTGCACACGCCCTGGCATGCCCCCACGCCCGCATCAAAAAAGGTGGCGCCCGCCCGGGAAAGACCTGATTGGAGAGCGGACCCTGCCGACAGCATACGTGGCGCGATCAGGAAAATCCCTTGCTTCGCCGTGCTGGCCGGCAACGGGCGGCCCCACCCCCGGCAAGGAGGCGGGGCCGGTCTCCTCAAGACGCTCAATGAGCGCCTGCGCCCTCCTTCAGGCTGTTCATGTCGATGACGAAGCGATACTTCACATCGCTTTTCACCATGCGTTCCCAGGCTTCGTTGATCTCCTGCATGTCGATCATTTCCGAGTCGGCCACGATGCCGTGCTCACCGCAGAAATCCAGCAGTTCCTGGGTTTCCTTGATGCCACCGATGACCGAGGCGGCAATGGAGCGGCGGCCAAAGAGCAGCGGCACGGTGCTCAGGTCGTGCTCGATCGGGCCGACCAGACCCACCAGCACCAGCGTGCCATCCAGCGCCAGCGTCGGCAGATAGGGCATCAGGTCGTGCTTGTAGGGCACGGTGTCGATGATGAGATCGAAAGTGTTGGCCACCGACTGCATCTGTTCGTCGGAGGTGGACAGCACCACGTTCTTCGCGCCCAGCCGGCGGGCATCGGCTTCCTTGCCCGGACTGCGGGTAAAAAGCGTGACCTCGGCGCCCAGCGCATGTGCGAGCTTGATGGCCATGTGGCCCAGACCGCCCAGGCCGATCACGCCCACCTTGCTGCCCTTGCCCACCTTCCAGTGGCGCAGCGGCGACCAGGTGGTGATGCCGGCGCACAGCAGCGGCGCAACCGCCTTGGTATCGAGACTTTCAGGCACGCGCAGCACGAAGTCTTCCGACACCACGATGCTGGTGCTGTAGCCGCCCTGCGTGGGTGTGCCGTCGTGGCGGTCACGGCCACCGTAGGTGCCGGTCTGGCCTTCCTCGCAATACTGTTCGAGATTCAGCTTGCAGGGCTTGCACACGCGGCAGGAGTCGACGAGGCAGCCCACGCCGACCAGATCTCCCACCTTGTGCTTGCTGGCCTTCGAGCCAACCGATTTCACGCGGCCGACGATCTCATGCCCCGGCACCACCGGATAATAGGAGCTGAAGCCCCAGTCGTTGCGCGCCCAGTGCAGGTCGGAATGGCAGACACCGCAGAACAGGATGTCGATCTCGACATCGTCGGGCCGCAGGTCGCGGCGGTTCACGTCGAAGGGTGCCAGCGGTTTTTCCGGACTGTAGGCGGCGTAGGCTTTTGCGATGCTCAAGATGTTTCCCCTGAGTTGGTTGAGGTGGAGGTCCTGCTTCCAGCAGACGCCCGTCGGATGAGCGAGCGGATGCCCGTGGAGCGAGGTAGGCGCCCAAAGCGACAGGCAGCCGGAAAAGCGTGCCGGAATCGCATCACAGGCGCATGCCGGGCAGGTGCGTTCCACCTGCCGGCAGTCTGTCGTCATTGTATGACCAGAAAGTGACCTGCGGTTCAGTAACCCATGACACCGGGAGTCCCTTCCGCCTTTGGAGCGCTTGCGCAACCAAGGCAGCGACACGAAAGCCGCTTTCCCTTCCATGCATGAAGCACACCCGCAATGCTGCTGCCCCCTCTGTTCTGTGTTATTTCTGTGTGGGCATCCCTTTCAACATCTGCCATTGCAGATCGCCTTTTCAGGAAGGCGGCCAGCCCGTCCATTTCCAGACGATCCCTTTCAAGACCCCTTGGCATCGCGCCTCCACCGCAGCAACCATTCGTTTCCCTCGCCCCATGTTTTCCCGACGTCCCCGGCCCCTGCCCATTGCCCTGCTGCTGCTTGCGGTGATCACGCTGGCCATGAACCTGCGGGCGCCGCTGGTAGCGGTCGGCCCGGTGGTGGGCATGATCCGCGACGAGCTGGGCATCTCCGGCAGCCTGATGGGCTTCATCACCGCGCTGCCGCTGCTGGCCTTTGCCCTCTTTGCGCTGGGAGCCGCGCCCCTCGCACGCCGCATCGGCATCGAGAACGTGCTGACCCTGTCTGCGGGCGTGATGCTGGTCGGCCTCGGCATCCGCAGCGGAGCCAGCGGGGTCGGCGCACTCATCCTGGGTACTGCACTGCTGTCGGCCGGCATCGCCATGGGCAACGTGCTGCTGCCGGCGCTGGTGAAGAAGAAGCTGCCACAGCGCATCGGCCTGATGGTGGGGCTGATCTCGGCCACGATGTCGGCAGCCTCCACCGTTTCGGCCGCCATTGCCGTGCCGCTCGCCCAATGGCAGAACTGGCGCTGGCCGCTGGGGGTGTGGATGATGACGGCGGCCGTGGCGGGGCTGGCCTGGTTGCGCCTGCGCGCCACGGACTCCGACCCCGACGACATGCCGGCCGATGCCGCCGCCCAACAGAAACTACCGGTGTGGCGCATGCCGGCCGCCTGGGCCGTCAGCCTCTGCATGGGGCTGCAATCGGTCATCTTCTATGGCGTGGTGAGCTTCCTGCCCTCGGTGCTGATGGAAAAAGGCATGAGCGCGCTGGCTGCAGGCGCCTGGGGCTCGGCCTTTCAGGGCACCTCACTCATCGGCGTGCTGGCCATCTCCGCCCTGTTCGGGCGCCATCAGCGCCTGCTGCAGCCCATCGGCCTGGTGATTGCACTGGTGCTGCTGGCCGGCGTAACCGGCATCTGGCAGGGCGATGCGGGCAGCATGTGGCTGTGGGTGTCGCTGCTGGGCATCGGCGCGGCCGGGCTGTTCTCGCTCAGCCTGATGCTCTTTGCCGCGCGCACCACCAGCGCGCCCGATGCGGCGGCGCTCTCGGGCATGGCGCAGGCAGTGGGCTATGCCATTGCCATCCTGGGGCCGCAGGGCATGGGCTTTCTCTACGACCAGCTCGGCTCGTGGGTGGACACCATGCCGCTCCTCGTGGTGCTGGCCGCCATCGAGTGTGTCATCGTCTGGTTTGCATCCTCGCCACGACCGTTGACGGCACCTGTCACCGGCACGAGCACGGCCGGAACGACGGGCTGATTCGGCTAGATTTCGCGCCACTTATGCGGTTTTCAAGTAAGCAAGGGCGTTATTCATCGTTGGCCGCATGAAGAACTGCTGGGATGATCGCGCCATGCAGCTGCAATCGGGCATTTTTCCCGGCCGGCTGCCCCGATGACTGGCCCGTGCCATGTGCACCTCGGCCATACCCGCAGCGGCCCCGGTGCCATTGCCCGCCCCAGGCCACTGCTCCTACAGATCATTTCCATCACACACGCTCATGAAGACACCTCTTGCTTCCCGCCGGGTTCTGATCCGTTTCCTCGCGCTGAGCGCCACCAGCCTCGGCATCGGCCTGCCAGCCACCGGCATGGCCGCCGATGCGCCGCAGGAACAGACGATCATGAACGCCACCTATGACGTGGGCCGCGAGCTGTTCTCGAAGATCAATCCGCTGTTCATCGAGCACTGGAAGAAGCAGACCGGCAACACGCTGAAGATCGACCAGTCCTTTGGCGGCACCTCGCGGCAGGCGCAGGACATCATCCAGGGCAAGAAGGCCGACACCGTCACCTTCAACCAGGTGCCCG
>JAUNHU010000011.1 GCA_030523825.1 Lautropia sp.
CACCGAACCCGTGGCCTGACGGGCGATCTCGCCGGTCTCCATCGTGACGGTGTGACTGCCCCACTGGAAGGTTTTCTTGGCAATTTCAAACATCGACATATTCCTCGCACCCACGGTGCATTCAACCCGTGCAAATGATCGGCGGCACGGCCCGCCTCGCAACCGACCCCGCGAACCCTGCCCTGCGGGGGAACAACCGGGCCGCAACCGCGACCCCGATCGGAGTACCACCCGATCAGGCCAACCGCACCTGACCGGCAAAAAAAGGGGCGCAACAAAATCCGGAAAAACGATGCTTCTGCGCAACAAGCACCCCGGCAAACAAAAAACACGATGCCCGCACAAGGCGGGCATCATGATGGGAAGCCTGAACTTACTTCCGCAGGCCGAGACGCTCGATCAGCGTCCGGTAGGCATCCAGATTGGTGCGCTTCAGGTAGTCGAGCAGCTTGCGACGACGGCTGACCATGCGCAGCAGGCCACGGCGGGAGTGGTGATCCTTCGCGTGATCCTTGAAGTGCTGGGCCAGATCGTTGATGCGGGCCGTGAGCAGCGCGACCTGAACTTCGGGCGAGCCCGTGTCATTGTCGGCGCGACGGTAATCGGAAACGACTTTTGCCTTGTCGGCAGCTTGCAGTGCCATGATGTCCCTTTACGAAGATGGGGTTGTACCTGCGGTCCCGCCTGGCGTGCGGGCCGTGCCAGAAAAACCAACACAGGGGCCATATCTGCAAGCCGCCTTGCCTGCAAACCCGAACACCCGAAGTTGATCCCGGAGATTATAACCCGGAATGAAGAAAATCTCTGACGGCCAAGGCCGGTGCAAGACACCGGCCCCACGGCGCGGGCAGCCTGCCTCCGGACTGCACATCCTGCTCCGCGTTTCCAATGGCCCCTTCCCCGCCGGTGCCGGACACGCCCCCCAAAGCGGACGACGGGAACAAGGCCACGTTACATCAGGCGCGCGGCAGCGTCACGCCCCGCTGGCCCTGATACTTGCCGCCGCGGTCGCGGTAAGACACCTGGCAGACCTCGTCCGACTCGAAAAAGAGCACCTGGGCGCAGCCCTCGCCCGCGTAGATCTTGGCCGGCAGCGGCGTGGTGTTCGAGAACTCCAGCGTGACGTAGCCCTCCCACTCCGGCTCGAAGGGCGTCACGTTGACGATGATGCCGCAGCGCGCATAGGTGGACTTGCCCAGGCAGATGGTGAGCACGTTGCGCGGGATGCGGAAGTACTCCACCGTGCGCGCCAGCGCAAAGGAGTTGGGCGGGATGATGCAGACATCACCGACGAAATCGACGAAGTTCTTCTCGTCGAAGTTCTTCGGGTCGACGATGGTGCTGTTGATGTTGGTGAAGATCTTGAACTCGGGCGCGCAGCGGATGTCGTAGCCGTAGCTGGACGTGCCGTAGGACACCACCCGCCGGCCATCCACCGCCCGGACCTGGCCCGGCTCGAAGGGCTCGATCATGCCGTGCTTTTCGGCCATTTCACGAATCCAGCGGTCTGATTTGATGCTCATCTGTCTGTCCAAAGAAATTCAATGAATCCGTGCCTGCCTGCGACACGAAGGGCTGCCCTGCAGTTTGCGGCCACCGTCCCGAGGTTGCGGCGGCCATGCTGCCGGACCTCCGCCCGAGGCGCCTGACCGGCAGTCGCATCCGCAACACTCAGGTATTCTGCACGACGATCGACGGAAATTTCGACGACATGTCCTTCGCCTTCGCCGCCACGCGCACCGCCACCCGGCGTGCGATCCTGCGGTACTGCTGCGCCAGTTCGCCGTCGGGATCGGCCACCACCGTGGGGCAGCCACTGTCCGCATTCTCGCGGATGCGGATATCCAGAGGCAAACCGCCCAGATACTCCAGCCCGTAGTCCTTCGCCATGCGCTCGCCGCCGCCCTCGCCGAAGATGTGCTCGACGTGCCCGCAGTTGCTGCAGACGTGCATCGCCATGTTCTCCACCACCCCCATGACAGGGATGCCCACCTTCTCGAACATCTTGTAGCCCTTGCGCGCATCGAGCAGCGCAATGTCCTGCGGCGTCGTCACTATCACAGCCCCCGTCACCGGCACCCGCTGCGACAGTGTCAGGTGCACGTCGCCCGTACCGGGTGGCATGTCGATCAGCAGGTAATCCAGATCGCGCCACCGCGTCTGGCGCAGCAGCTGCTCCAGCGCCTGCGTCACCAGCGGGCCACGCCAGACCATCGGCGTGTCCATGTCGATCAGAAAGCCGATCGAACTCACCTGCACACCGTGGTTCTCCATCGGCTCCATCGACTGCCCGTCGGTGGTCTGCGGCTTGCCCTTGATGCCGAACATCAGCGGCTGCGAGGGACCGTAGATGTCGGCATCCAGCACGCCCACCGTCGCCCCCTCGGCTGCCAGGGCCAGCGCCAGGTTGGCGGTCATCGTGCTCTTGCCCACGCCCCCCTTGCCCGAGGCCACGGCAATGATGTTGCGCACCTGCGGCAACACCTTCTGCCCGCCCTGCACGGCATGCGCAATGATCTTCTGATGCACGTTGGCAGACACCCTCGCCACGCCCGGCAGCTTGCCGATGGCCGCCTGCACCGCATCGCGGATCAGACCGATCTGGCTGAGCGCCGGATAGCCCAGTTCCACATCCACGCTGACATGGCCATCCTCGACCCGGATGTTGCGCGCCGAACGGCTGCTGACCAGATCCTGGCCGGTATTGGGGTCCACCACCGAGGCAAGCGCCTCACGAACACTGTCGACACTGAGCGTCATGGATGAAGAAGGAAGGAGAGGATAAACGGCACACCGAAGCATCGGTGCCCACGACAATCCGCTATTGTCGCAGAAGCACCGCCCCACGCGAACCGCAGCACCATCTGCTGCAACAAGCCCACTTCCCGCCGCCCTCACAGTCCACTTCACGTCCCGCCTCACAGCCCATTTCACAGCCTGCTGCGCAGCCCTTGCCCCCTCCCGGGTGTTCGGCCCCTTCCAGCGATCTTCCCGCCCCCTGTTCTCGCCCTGCCGGCACTCCACGCCGGGCCGGAGTCCCGCCCCTTCGCCGCCCCCGGGGTCTCCCGTGGAATGGCGCCGACCGCCACACTGCCCCCGGACCGTCCGCATCCCGACCCCGCGCCTTGCTAAACTCGGGGGCTGACATCAACCTGCACAGACAGCCTCCTCATGAGCACCTCCCCGGCCAGCCCCGCTGCCAGCGCATCCTCCGCCTCGCCCCGGCCAGAGCGCCTGTTCATCACCACCGCCCTGCCCTACGCCAACGGCTCCTTCCACATCGGCCACATCATGGAATACATCCAGGCCGACATCTGGGTGCGATTCCAGCGCATGCTGGGCAAGGAGGTTCACTTCGTCGGTGCCGACGATGCCCACGGCGCGCCGATCATGCTGAAGGCCGAATCCGAAGGCATCACCCCCGAGGAACTCGTCGCCCGCATCGCCGCCGAGCGCCCGTTTTACCTCAACGGCTACCACATCAGTTTCGATCACTGGCATTCCACCCATTCGCCGGAAAACACCGAACTGTCGCAGGAAATCTACCGTCGCCTGAAGGCTGCCGGCTTCATCGCCACCCGCACCATCGAGCAGTTCTTCGACCCGGTGAAGTCGATGTTCCTGCCCGACCGCTACATCAAGGGCGAATGCCCCAAGTGCCACGCCAAGGACCAGTACGGCGATGCCTGCGAGGTGTGCAGCAGCGTCTACGCACCCACCGACCTCATCAACCCCTACTCCACGCTCTCCGGCTCCACGCCGGTGATGCGCTCCTCCGAACACTATTTCTTCCGCCTCTCCGACCCGCGCTGCCGCGCCTTCCTGAAGGAATGGACCGGCAACGGCCAGCTTCAGCCCGAAGTGGCCAACAAGGCCAGCGAATGGCTGGGCAGGGACGACGGTGAACAAGCCGACGGCAACACCGAGGTCAGCAATGCACTGGCCGACTGGGACATCTCGCGCGACGAGCCCTACTTCGGCATTCCCATTCCCGATGCCCCCGGCAAATACTTTTATGTATGGCTGGACGCGCCGGTTGGCTACCTGGCCAGCCTGAAGGCCCATTGCGCAAAGCTCGGTCTGGACTTCAACGAGTTCATCGACCCGAATGCCGGCAAGGATGGTTCACGCCCCTTCCGGCAGGTGCATTTCATCGGCAAGGACATCATCTATTTCCACACGCTGTTCTGGCCCGCCATGCTGCGCTTTGCCGACATGCACGTGCCCGACAACATCTTCGTGCACGGCCATCTCACGCTCAACGGCGAAAAGATGTCGAAATCACGTGGTACCGGGCTGTCGCCGAAGAAATATCTCGAACTCGGCATGAACCCGGAATGGCTGCGCTACTATCTTGCCGCCAAGCTCAACAGCCGGGTCGAGGATGCCGACTTCAACGGCGAGGACTTCATTGCCCGCGTCAACAGCGACCTCATCGGCAAGCTGGTCAACATCGCCAGCCGCTGCGCCGGCTTTCTCATCAAGCGCTTCGAGGGCAAACTGGCTGCGCCCAACCCCGAAACGCTGGCAGCCTTCTCGGAAAGCTGGCCCGGTGCCGACGCGATGGCCGAGATGTACGAACAGCGCGAATACGCAAAAGCCATGCGTGCCGTCATGGGTCTGGCCGACCGCGTCAACCAGTTCGTCGACAGCGAAAAGCCCTGGGATCTGGCCAAACAGCCCGATCAGACCGCCCGCCTGCATCAGGTGTGCTCCGACGCGCTGCGCGGCTTTGCCGACCTGATCCGCCTGCTGTCGCCGGTGCTGCCGGCCACGGCAGAGAAAGCCGCTGCATTCATCAACCTGCCCGATGCCGGCAACTGGCACGCACTCGGCACCCCGCTGCCCGAAGGCCATGCCATCCAGCCCTACCAGCACCTGATGCAGCGCGTAGACCCCAAACAGCTGGAAGCACTCTTTGGCGCCACTGCCGAAGCAGCAGCCAAAGGCAAGGACGGCAACCAGGCCGCCAACGGAAAGAACGGCAGCAAGGAAGGGAAAGCCGGTGGCAATCCGTCAAAAGATGCGGCCCGCGCTGCCGCTTCCGGGGCCACAGCGGGCAACAAGGGAGCCGACAGCGCCGACGACGCTTTCATCACCATCGACGATTTCCTGAAGCCCGACCTGCGCATCGCCAGGATCCTGTCGGCCGAGAAGGTGGAAGGCTCCACGAAGCTGCTGCGCCTGACGCTCGACATCGGCGAGGAAAAACCCCGCCAGGTCTTCTCCGGCATTTCTGCCTTCTATGACCCCGAGCCGCTGGTTGGGCGCCTCACCGTCATGGTCGCCAACCTCAAGCCGCGCAAGATGAAATTCGGCCTGTCGGAAGGCATGGTGCTGGCCGCATCCAATGCCACCGATGACGATGGCGTCTTCCTGCTCTCACCCGACAGCGGTGCAAAGCCGGGGATGAAAGTCAGCTGATACCCGGCACGGCTTTCCCCGCAGTGAAAGCGCGGGGAGAAATGCCGCTTCACATGAAGTTCTCGTCATCATCGGCCCTGGCTCCCTCGCCAGGGCCATCGACGAACACCCGCCAGCCAACGTCAGCAAACAATCAGAACCGGCGGGAAACTCATCCCTTAAACAACCAGGGCTTCCGCGCAAGATGTGCCAGAACCCGTGCCCAGATCGGAAAGCCCGGAACGTGATGGCAACCAACCCGACGCTACCGCAGCCCTGAGAAAACAGATACCAGCAAGGAGACACATGACCCCCAGCGGACACACGGCACTCATCACCGGCGGCGCCACCGGCATCGGTTTCGCGCTGGCCCGTCAATTCCATCAGGCCGGCAACAAGGTCATCATCATCGGCCGGCGATCCGACGCCCTGGATGAGGCTGCGCGACAACTACCAGGCATCCAGACGGAGCAGGCCGACATCACGAAAGCGGAAGACCGCGAACGACTCGTGCGACAGCATGCCGACATCGACATCCTCGTCAACAACGCCGGCATCCAGATCAATCGTCTGCTGCGCGATCTGTCGGAAGCCGAAATCACCACCGAACTGGACATCAACCTGCACGCGCCGGTCCTGTTCACCCATGCCTTCCTGCCCCGGCTGCTCGAACGGCCGGAAGCCGCCATCGTCAATGTCTCCTCGGGCCTCGCGCTCGTGCCCAAACAATCGGCCGCCATCTACTGCGCAACCAAGGCTGCACTGCACAGCTTTTCAAAAACCCTGCGCTGGCAACTCGAAGACACGCCTGTTCGCGTGTTCGAGCTGATGCCACCGCTGGTGGACACTGCGATGACCGCAGGCCGCGGCACCGGCAAGATCAGTGCAGATGCACTTGCCACCGAATTCTGGCACGCATTCCTGCAGGATCGCTTCGAGATCAGGGCAGGCAAGACACGGCTGCTGTCCATCATCAACCGGCTCGCCCCGTCAGTCGCCGAACGCATCATGCGCCGGGGGCTGTAAAACGCAGCTGCTCCCGGCAATCCGCAAACGGCTGTGATCCTGCCTTCCAGACACGAGGGACAGCGCCAACTGACTCCAGCAGCGGCCATCCCGCACCGTTGACCTTCATTAGCCGTTGCTGGCCAGCAGCCGCCCATCCTTCAACACCCAGTGCGAATCGAACACACCGGCAGGCACGTCTGCATGGGTAACGACCAGGATGCTCCTTTCCCCCTGCATCGCAGGCAGTTGCAGGAAAAAGGCCCGTTCCGCCTCGGCATCCAGCCCTTCCGTAGGCTCGTCCAGAACGATGAGCGCAGCATCACTGAGCAGCACGCGCGCCAGACACAAGCGTCGTGCCTGACCAGCGGACAGTGTGCGTCCGCCCTCCCCGAGCCATTCGTCCAGCCCGTGAGGCAAGGCGCGCACCTCCCCGGCCAGCCCTGCCTGCTCCAGCGCCTGCCATAACGCGGCGTCGTCCGCATCAGCGCGGCCAATGCACAGGTTGTCGCGCACGCTGCCCATGAACACCGAAGGTTGCTGTGGCAGCAGGACGATGCGCCGATGCCATTCATCGCGTGTCGTCGCCTGGAGATCCACATCCCCCCAGCGCACATGTCCGCGCTGGGCGCGCACCAGCCCCAGGATGATGGCCAGCAGCGTCGATTTGCCGCAGCCGCTTTCACCGCGGATCAGCACGCGCTCACCGGGCGCAATGCACAGATCTACCCCTTCCAGTAACGGCAGTGCCGGATGGTGACGAAAATGCAGCCCCTGCAGGTGCAAGGAGGCCCGCACGGGCGGCACCACGGGCGACACGGGTTCCGGCCCGGATGCCTCCGCGCTCAGCGCACTCACCCGACGGGCCGCGGCAGCGCAGGCCCCCAGACGGGAAGCTCCCCGCAGCAGCGGACTCACGCACTCGAACAAGGCGGCCACCGCCAGCGCCCCTCCTGCCAGCCAGATGCCATCGACACGCCCTTCGGCCAGAGGCCCGGCACCAAGGGTCACCACCGCCAGCGTGCAAAGCCCTGCCACGGCCAACAGCATGCCCACGCCCATGCCGCGTACATGCGCTTCCTGTCGGGCGTTCCCCCCCAGACGCTGCGCTGTCGCGCCGGCTTCTGCCAGCGCACGCGCATCCGCCCCCAGCGCCAGCAGATCGGCATGTCCCTCCACGGCCTGCAGAACCTGCTGGCGCAATTCTGCCGCCTCACGCTGACGTGCATCGCCGCTGGCAGCCACACGCCGCGTCAGCCACCAGGGCAAGGGCAACAACAGGCACAGCCACAGCACGCCCACCAGCAACGCCGCCGACGGCAGAAAGATGGCCAGAACCATCACCACCCCCAGCCCGCAGACTGCGGCGACCAGCCACGGCAGCGCAATCAGCAGAAAGGCACTGTCCAGCGCATCGATGTCACCCGTCAGACGAGCCACCAGATCGCCATCACGCCAGCGAGCGAGCCGCCCTGCCTCCTGCCCGATCAGCCGTGCAAAAACCTGCTGCCGCAGGTCGGCCAGCAACTGCAGGGTGGCGGCGTGGCCGGTGATGCGTTCGGCATAGCGCGACAGGATGCGGATGAACGCCAGTGCGCGCACCGTTGCCGACGGCACGAACAGGTTGAACGTTGCCAGCGCCCCCGTGACGAGAGCCGTGGCGGTGATGAAACCGCCCGCGACGCCCAGCAGGCCCACCGAGGCGAGCGCAGTGATCAGGGCCAGCAGGCAAGCCAACGCCAGCGTGCGACGCTGTCTGCGCCACAACGGCAACAGCAAGGCCCGCAGGGTGCGCGTCTCTTTCATGTCCACACTTGCCCGTGCTCGTCGATTTGCCAGCGCCGGTGTGCCCAGGCGAGCGCAACCGGATCATGACTCGCCAGCAGCACGCTGCGGCCATGTGCGAACCTGGAGAGTGCCTGCAGCAGTGATGCGCGGCTGCGGGCATCCAGATGAGCGGTAGGCTCGTCCAGCAGCAACACCGGCACATCGGTGAGAAACAGCCGTGCCAGTGCCAGCCGCTGCGCCTGCCCGCCCGATGCACCATGTCCGCGCATGCCCAGAGGTGTATCCAGTCCCTGTGGCAGGGTGCGAACCCAGGCATCCAGTCCCACCGCCGCCAGTGCCTGCATCAGCATGGCGTCATCGGCATCGGGCGCAATCAGGCGAAGATTGTCGGCAATGCTGCCCGGCGCGAGCCACGGCCTCTGCGAAATCAACAGCACATGCTGGCGCAACTGTGCCTGTGGCAGATGCTGCAACGCCCGTCCTTCCCAATGAAGCCCTCCCTCGAAAGGCCGCAACCCGGCGAGGGTTTCCAGCAGCGTGCTCTTGCCGCTGCCGCTGCGTCCGGCCAATGCCACCCATTCGCCGGGACGCAGCGCCCCCTCCGCCATGCGCAGCGTGGCGCGCCCCGGAATGGCAATGCGCAGATCATCCATCCGGAAGCCCTCAGAAGGCTCCTGGCGAACACCCTTTGCCGGGGCCACGGGCGCAGCAGCAGATTCCGGCACAACGGCAGTGCCATCCCTTTCGGGAAGACCATCGAACAGCTGCGCGATTTCGGCAACGGCTGCCCGGGCATGCGCACGGTCATGATACGTTGCAGCCATCTGCCGCAGGGGCAGGTAAGTTTCAGGCGCCATCACCAGACAGAACAGCGCCACTTCCAGCGAGGACTCCGGACCAAAGCGCAGAAAACCCAGAAACCCCAGGCCAAAATAAAGCGCCATGGCCGCAACCCCGAGCGCAGCAAAAAACTCCAGCACAGCCGACGACAGGAAGGCAATGCGCAGAACCTTCATGCTGCGCACCCGCAATTCCTCGCTGGCAGCGGCTACACGCATCGCCTCCGCTCCGGCGCGTCCATGCAGCTTGAGCGTGACAAGACCCGACACCCGATCGGCAAACAGCCCGGAAAGCCGGGTCAGTGCGGTGGCGTGGCGACGGCTGGCCGTTTCGGCCCCCCACCCGACCAATGCCATGAACAGCGGAATCACCGGCAGCGTGCAAAAGAGGATCAGCGCCGCCACCCAATCGAAAACGGCCAGAACCGCACAGAACACCAGCGGCAGAAAACCCGCTGACACCATCGCAGGCAGGTAGCGGGCAAAATACCCCTCCAGCAGTTCCACCTGGGTAACCAGGGCATCGGCCAGCGCACCGGATGCACGCGAACGAGTCCATGACACGCCGGAAGACACGAGACGCTGCATCAACGCGTCCCGCAGGCAACACTTCACCTGTTCGGCCACGTGCTGCGCACGGACTTCAGCCGCCCACGCCAGCACGGCCCGCACCAGCAACAGCATCGCGGCCAGCAGCAGCCAGTTCGACACGGCCGACAGGGGCTGATCTTCGATCACCAGCAGATGCAGGGCGCGTGCCAGCGCAAACACCTGTGGCAACAGCAACAGCCCCGACAGGACCGGAAGGGCGATGGCAAGCCATACTGGTGCGCCGCGCCCCTGCGCGCGCAACCACTGTGCCGCAGCCGCCAATTCGGCGTCATTCGCCGGATTTTCGTCCGTCTTCATGCACGTTCTTGCCGCGGGCCTGCTGGCGACCGTCCTCTGCCAGCTCGAACCACATGGCGTTCAGGATGGCAAAACTGCATGCCAGACCCAATCCGAGAACCCACGAGAAATACCACATGCCATCGACTCCTTTCCGCCCGTTTCAATAGGCATTGGGGTTGTCCGAAACGGATCGCACCGTGACCTTGCCGCGCATCACCCGATACACCCAGCTCGTGTAGCCGATGATCAACGGCAGAAAAAATGCCGTGGCGAGCAGCATGATCCACAGCGTGAGATGGCTGGAAGACGCATCCCACACTGTCAGTCCCAGACCTGGCTGCAACGAGGACGGCATCAGGAAAGGAAACAGCGCAAATCCTGCCGTCAGCACGATGCCGGAAACGGCTGCCGACGTGCACAGGAATGTCGGCATGCCCCCTCCCCGCCTGAACAGCAAGGCTGCAAGAAGGCTGCCGCCCACCCCCATCACCGGCCCTGCCCACATCCAGGGCCAGCGGGCAAAGTTCTGCATCCAGCCCCCCGCCACGAGCGACACCGTTTTCAGCGCCGGATTGCTGGGCACATCAGGCTGCACCGCGCTGGTGATGACATGCCCCGGCAGAGAGGCAACCCACAACCCGCCCAGCGCAAACAGCAGCGCAGTCAGCAATGCCATCCAGAAACCGATGCGTGCCGAACGCCGGGCAATCTCGTCGTCGGTACGCCAGGTGAGCAGGGCTGCGCCATGTGCCAGCAGCATGCTCACGCCGACCATGCCGGTCAGCAACGCAAACGGGGTAAACAACTGCCACACCCTGCCCTCATATGCCGGCCGCATCGTGGCGGGCTCGACCCCAAAAGGCAGCCCCAGCAGCAGATTGCCCATGGCCACACCAAAAACCAGTGCAGACACGGCCCCCGAAACGCACAATGTTGCGTCCCATCGGGCGCGCCAGCGGGGGTCGGGCAGCTTGCTGCGGAACTTGAAACCCACCGGCCGCACGATCAGCGCCACCAGCAACAGCATCATCGCCAGGTAGAGCCCGGAAAAGGAACCCGCATACAGCAGGGGCCAGGCCGCAAAGATCGCACCACCGCCGGCTATCAGCCAGACCTGGTTGCCTTCCCACACCGGCCCCAGCAGGTTCAGCAGGATGCGGCGCTCTCCATCCGTTTTTGCCACCACCGGCAACAGCGCCGCCACGCCGAGGTCGAAACCATCCATCACCGCGAAACCGACCAGCAACGCGCCCAGCAGCGCCCACCAGACAAGCCGCAACGTACCGTAATCCAGAGGGATCAGCGAGGTATCCATCATCCATTTCCTCCCCGTGTCAGAGCGCCATGCCCACCACGCTGCCCGAAGCAGCAGGTTCACCATCCGGCTCCGCCGGCCCCTTGCGGATCGCCTTGAACAACAACCGGAAACCGACGATTGCCAGCACCGTGTACAACACGAAAAATATCAACAGGCTGATGAGCAGATCGGCCACCGACAGTGACGAGACGGCATAGAAGGTGGGCAGCACGCCCTCGATCACCCAGGGCTGACGACCAAATTCGGCCACGAACCAGCCACATTCGATGGCAACCCAGGGCAACACAGCGCTGAGCACCGCAACCCGCAGAAATCGTGGACTGTGTTGCAATCGGTTGCTGGAAGCCAACCAGAACGCGGTACCGAAGAACAGCACGAAGTAAAAGCCAAGCACGGCCATCACGCGGAACGTGACGAACAGGGGCATGACCTGCGGAATGGTGCTGAGTGCCGCCTGACGAATTTCCCCGGGACTCGCATTCTCCACGTCGTCCCGGTAGCGTTTCAGCAGCAGACCATATCCCAGATCCTGCTGAGTCCCGGCGAACGCCTGGCGGGCTGCGGAATCGGAAGCATCAGCCCGGACACGCTGCAGCGCAGCGTAGGCACGCATGCCATTCCTCACCCACTCCTCGGTACCCTGCAGGATCTGATTGATGCCCGGCATTTCCGTGGACACCGAACGGGTTCCAATAAGCCCCATCAGCCACGGAATGTGCACTGCAAATTCATTGCGACGCTCGTCCTGATTGGGCCATGCGATCAGATTGAAGCTCGCCGGAGCGGGTTCCGTTTCCCACATCGCTTCCATGGCCGCCAGCTTCATCTTCTGGTGCTCGGTACTGAGATAACCGCTTTCATCACCCAGCACCACGACCGACAGGGCCGAGGCCAGACCGAAACTCGACGCAACAGCCAGCGAACGTCTGGCCAGATCCCGATGCCGGCCACGCAACAGGTACCAGGCACTGATCGAGGTGACGAACATGGCCCCGGCCACGTAACCTGCACTGACCGTATGCACGAACTTGGCCTGCGCCACCGGGTTGAAAATGACCTCGAAAAAATCGGTCATTTCCATGCGCATGGTGTCGGGGTTGAACACCGACCCTACCGGATTCTGCATCCAGCCATTGGCCACCAGAATCCACAACGCGGAAAAATTGGTGCCAATCGCCATCAGCCAGGTCACCATCAGGTGCTTGACCCGGCTCAGCCGGTCCCAGCCGAAGAAGAACAGACCGATGAAGGTTGCTTCCATGAAGAAAGCCATCAAGCCTTCGATCGCCAGCGGCGCGCCGAAGATGTCGCCCACGTAATGGCTGTAGTACGACCAGTTCATGCCGAACTGGAATTCCATCACGATGCCGGTGGCCACACCCAAGGCGAAATTGATGCCGAAAAGCGTGCCCCAGAAAAGCGTCATGCGGCGCCAGATCTCGCGCCCGGTCATGACATACACGCTTTCCATGATCGCAACCAGCATCGAGAGACCGAGCGTGAGCGGCACGAAGATGAAGTGATACATCGCCGTCAGTGCAAACTGCAGGCGAGAAAGCAGAACGATGTCGAGATCCATGCGGCCCCCTCATATCCATTCGGCGAGATGAGCGATTTATATTAGCACATCCTAAACAACACACCCTCCTTTTGCTCTCCGTCCCGAGCCATCACGCTCGTGGCAGTCATCCGCGCCGCCTTTCAATCGGCAGTAGAATTTCTGCTGCCCCTGCTGCCACCGCCTCACACGCTTCAAACCGGTCAATTCCTGCCTTTCTTTCTCTGGAACATCCGCGGTTCGATGGCCGTTTGCATTGCGCCAAACCGCCAGGTCGTCAGGGATTTCCCGTAACCCCATCAAATATGGCAGGCACAGGCGCCCGGAGACTCAACCATGCAGATGAACCCGAAAGGCTTTCGATTCCACCCTGCCCTGTTCGACGCCCTGCGCGGCTACAACCGCCACGACCTGATGGCAGACATGGGCTCGGGCCTGACGGTGGCCTGCGTGGCACTGCCCCTGGCAATGGCCTTTGGCATCGCCAGTGGCGTGAAACCCGAACACGGCCTGATCACGGCTGTCATCGGCGGCGGACTGGTGTCCCTGCTGGGTGGCTCACGGGTTCAGATCGGCGGGCCGGCCGGCGCCTTCGTCGCCATGCTCTACGCCATCAGCCAGCAATATGGCCTCGCCAACATGCTGCTCGCCACCTGCATGGCGGGCATCGTGCTGTTTGCGATGGGAGCACTGCGCATGGGGCAGATGATCCGCTTCGTCCCCACCTCGATCGTCGTCGGCTTCACGAACGGCATCGCCATCGTCATCATGCTCTCGCAGGTGAAGGACTTCTTCGGCCTGCAGATCGAGCAGATGCCGGCCAATTTCCTCTCGCAGGTCGACACGCTGCTTGGCTACCGCGCCGGCATCAATCTCAGCGCACTTGCACTCGCCAGCGCCGCACTCCTGCTCATTTATCTCTGGCCCAAGCCACCAAAGCTGCTCACCCAGCGAAAGGCCGCACTCAAGACACCCATCAACACCGCCGAGCAGGCCGTCACCGACCTCGGCCCCGCCACACTCACCACGAACGACGAATCCGAATTCGCAATCGGCACCACCGCAGCAGCCACGCTCCAGCCTCTTTCCCCCGCGCAAGGCCGGACGGGATCTCCTGCCCCGAATACCACCCGGGAGCCCTCAGCAGCCGCCGACGCCGCTGCGCCCGCGCAACACCATCCGCATCCAGCGCACGGCGAAGCGCACCACAGCCCGGAAGCGCCTTCGCCCGGCGCCTTCAGGCGCCTCCTCTGGCGCGTACCGGCGCCGCTGGTGGTGCTGATCCTCGGCACACTCGTCAGCTACAGCCTGCAGCTGCCGGTGGAGACCATCGGCAGCCGCTTCGGCGGCATTCCGCAAAGCCTTCCCGCCATCCAGGTTCCCGATTTCGACTGGACCACCGTGCAGAGTCTGGTCCTCCCGACCCTCTCCATCGCCTTCCTCTGCGCAATGGAATCACTGCTCTGTGCCCGTGTGGCCGATGGCATGACACGCGACCGCCACGACCCCAACCAGGAACTGATGGCACAGGGCGTAGCCAACATGGTCACTCCGCTGTTCGGCGGCATTGCCGTCACCGGCACCATTGCCCGTACTGTCACCAACATCCGCAGCGGGGGCCGCACGCCCATTGCCGGCGTCGTCCATGCACTCACCCTGCTGGTGTTCATGCTGGTGCTCGCCCCGCTTGCCGTCCACATCCCGATGGCCGTGCTCGCCGGCATCCTGATGTCGGTGGGTCTCAACATGGGCGAATGGCACGCCTTCAAGCGGCTGCGCGTGATGGGCAGCGCCTTCCGCATCACGCTGCTCACCACCTTTGCCCTCACGGTCATCTTCGATCTGACGATTGCCGTGCAGGTGGGCCTGCTGCTCGCCAGCCTGTTCTTCATCTACCGGGTTTCCACCCTCACCCGCATCGACGCCATCGAGGTGCCGGCCCGTATCGCGCAGCTGCCAGACGGCCGGCGCGTCGGCGTCTGGCAGGCATTCGGTTCGCTGTTCTTCGGCTCGGTGGGCAAGATCGAAGCCATGATGGAAGGGCCGGCGCCCTTGCCACAGGTCGTCGTGCTGGAAATGCACAAGGTCATCTTTCTCGACAACACCGGCCTCGATGCCCTGTCGGCGCTGCGACGTGTCATCGACGATGAGGGCGGGCAACTGATGATTGCCGGCGCCAACCGCCAGCCCCTCGACCTGATGCAGCGCACCGGCTTCCTCGACGAACTGGGGGCAAACAACGTCTTCGGGCACCTGGACGATGTCTATCGGACACTTGATCCGGCCGAACAACGACATGACGGAACGAAAGAAGCATGAACCCGCAAACCACACCTGAAAATCACGAACCCCTTTCCGCAGACACCGCGCAGACGGCTGCCAGCTATTCTGCAGAAAAAGCCAATGGGTTCTCTGCCCACACCGTCACCATCCGCTATTGCACACTGTGCCACTGGCTGCTGCGCGCCGGCTGGATGGCGCAGGAGCTGCTGTCCACGTTCGGCACCGACCTCGCCGGCGGCGTGAAACTCATCCCCGACACCGGCGGCATCTTCCAGATTCACTGCAATGGCGAACTGATCTGGGATCGCAAGCGCGATGGCGGATTTCCCGATGTGAAGCTACTGAAGCAGCGCGTGCGTGACCTCATCGACCCGGACCGCGACCTGGGGCATGTGGACCGGCACTCTCGCAAGAGCCCCCCGACTCCAGCATCAGAACAGGGAGCACCGCCTTCCCAAAACAGCCATCACGGCAGCGTATAAGCTGTTTTCACAGTGGTATAGAACTCACGCGCATAGCTGCCCTGCTCCCGTGGGCCATAGCTGCTGCCCTTGCGCCCGCCAAAGGGCACATGGTAGTCGACCCCCGCCGTGGGCAGGTTCACCATCACCATGCCCGCCTGACTGTACCGCTTGAAATGCGCGGCGTACTTGAGGCTGGTGGTGGCAATGCCGGCAGAAAGACCGAATTCGGTGTCATTGGCAAGGGCCAGAGCCTCCTCATAGTCCTTCACCCGGATGACACTGGCGACCGGCCCGAAGACCTCCTCCCGGTTGATGCGCATGCCCGCCTCGGTGTCGACGAACAGCGTGGGCTCCATGAAGTACCCTTTTACATCCTTTCCGGTATGGCATGCCGTGCGGTCACCGCCTGCCGACAGCACGGCCCCCTCTTCCTTCGCAATCTGCACGTATTCCAGATCCTGCTGCAGTTGCGCCTCGCTGACCACCGGGCCCATGTCGGTGCCCGCAGCGCGCGCATCCCCGACGCGGATGCGGGCCATGCGAGCCTTCAGTGCCTCAATGAACGCCGGATAGATCCGGTCGGTCACGATCAGGCGACTCGATGCGGTACAACGCTGCCCGGTCGAATAGAACGCACTCTGCGCCGACAATTCCACAGCAACATTCAGGTCGGCATCATCGAGCACGATCTGCGGATTCTTCCCCCCCATCTCAAGCTGAACCTTCTTGCCTGAGCGCACGCATGCCTCGGCAATGGCCCGCCCCACCGGCACCGAGCCCGTAAAGCTGATGGCAGCAATGTCGGGATTCTCGACTAGTGCACTGCCAATCACACGCCCCGGCCCCATCACCAAGTTGAAGACACCCGGCGGTACACCTGCCCGATGGATGATGTCGGCCAACGCCCACGCACTGCCCGGCACCATGTCCGCCGGCTTGAGCACCACACAATTGCCGTAGGCAAGTGCCGGCGCAATTTTCCAGGCCGGAATCGCAATCGGAAAATTCCAGGGCGTGATCAGCCCGACGACACCAATCGGCTCACGAGTGATCTCCACGCCGACTCCAGGACGCACCGACGGGATGACCTCGCCGGCCGTCCTCAGACACTCCCCGGCAAAAAACTTGAAGATCTGTCCTGCTCGCCCGACCTCGCCCATGGCTTCGAGAAGGGTCTTGCCTTCCTCACGTGCCAGCAGATCACCGAGAGCCTCCTTGTTGGCAAGGATCTCGTTGCCGATCCGGTCGAGCAGGTCGTGGCGTTGCTGAATGCCCGACAAAGACCATTGCGCAAAGGCGGCCTTCGCTGCTGCGACTGCCTGCTTCACATCATTGGCCTCACCCTGCGCGTACTCCCCGATCACGTCCGACAGATCGCTGGGATTCACATTCGGGTTGTAAGCCTTGCCAGCCACATGCTGCCCATCGATGAGGTTGTCATATCGTGCCATTTGAACTCCTGATAAAAATCGAGAAAAGATCGTCCTGACCTCGCAGGTGAGTCAGTAAAACCACTTCGCCGGAACCATGATCAGATCAGGGAACAGGATGAACAGTGCGAGGAGTGAGATTTGCGCCAGCAGGAATGGCAACACCCCCTTGATCACCTTGCCCAGATCCACCCTGGACACGCCAGCCACCACATTGAGCACCGTCCCCACAGGTGGCGTTAGCAAGCCGATGGAATTGTTCATGATGAACATCACGCCAAAGTACACAGGGTCGATACCCGCCTCCTCCACCAGCGGCATCAGCACCGGCGTGAGAATCAGCACCGTCGGCATGAAATCCAGCGATGTTCCAACGAGAATCACCAGCCCCATCATCACCGCCATCAACAACATCTTGTTGTCCATGAAGGGAGACAACAGTTCAGAAATCTGTGCCGGCACGTCAGCAATGGTGATCAGCCAGGCCGAGGTCATGGCACAGGCAACCAGAAACATCACCACGCTTGAAACCTGGGCGGCTGACAGCATCAGCTTTGGCAAACTCCTGAACGTCAGCTCACGATAGACGAACATACCGACGAACAGCGCGTAGACCACGGCAACCACGGCGGCCTCGGTCGGGGTGAACACGCCGAACTTCATCCCGCCGATGATGATGATCGGCAAGCCAAGTGCCCACAGCCCCTCCTTCACAGCCTTCTTCAGGCGTCCCATGTCAAAGGACTGCTGCTCGGGATCTACGGGCGGCGCCTCTCGACGCGCACAGATCGTCCAGGTCACCCACAACGTGAGCGCCATCATCAGCCCAGGCACGATACCGGCCATGAAGAGCTTGGTGATGGAAACCTGAGCCGCCACCCCGAAAACGATGAAGCCGATGGACGGCGGGATGACCGGCGCGATGATGCCGCCCGCGGCAATCAGACCCGCCGAGCGGGGAATGTTGTAACCTGACTTGCGCATCAACGGAATCAGCACGGCTGCAAGTGCAGCAGAATCCGCCACCGCCGAACCGGAAATGCTCGCCATCACGATGGCGCCGATGATCGTCACATAGCCCAGCCCGCCGCGAATGTGACCAACCAGGGCCTGGGCCATCGCAATGATCCGGTGCGACATGCCACCAGCGTTCATCAGTTCACCGGCCAGCATGAAGAAGGGAACCGCCATCAGCGGATAGTTGTTGGTACCCTCCAGCAGGTTCTGCGCCAGAATCTGTGCATCGAAGTTGCCCTGGTAGATCATCAAGCAGATGCCGCAAACGATCAGCGCGAATGCGATCGGCATGCCCAGACTCATCGCGCCGAGCAGGGATCCCAGAAAGATCAGGACTGTCATGGTGTCTTTCTCCTCATCTGCGCATCATTCTGCGTTGTCGATACTGTGTTTCACGAGCTCATTGGCCGGCAACTTCCCGGTCAGTTGCCGCAGCAGACTTCGCAGCAGGATCAGTGCCATGCCTGCGCTGCTTACAAGCAGCGCCGAGAAAACCAGCCCCATCGGCACCCCTGTCACCGGCGCACGGTCCACCATGGCCAATGACACCTGCTGCCAGGTCCCCCAGGCAATCAGCCCACAACAACCCAACATGATCAGATCGGCGCTGAAACGCATTACCCGCTGAATGCCGACCGGCATGATCGCGATCAGCGAAGTCATGCCGAGGTGCGCACGATGTGCCATCGTCAGCAGCGCCCCCAGCAGTGTCAGCCACATGAAGATGAAACGTGCCACCTCTTCGGAGAACACCAGCCCCGAGTTGAAGCCATAGCGCAGCACGACATTGCCGAACACCAGCAGCACCATCAGCCCGAGCAGGACGATCAGCAGCCACTCAATCACCTTGGTCACGAGATGAATCATCATTTCTCTCCTCCCTTGACGTTGTCGGCGAGCGCAGCCTCGAAACCACTCACGATTTCTTCACCGAACTGCGCACGATGGCGGGACACGACGGGCAGCAGCCGCTCACGCATGCGTCCACGCTCCTGCGCAGAGACCTCATTGATCTGCATGCCCTGCGAGGCCAATTCTTCTCGCAACTTTCCATTCAACTCACGGCTTTGTCGCCGTTGAAATTTCGTGGCCTCCCGGGCAGCCTCCTTCAACAGGGCACGATCCCCTTCCGAAAGACGACCCCAGAACTTCCCAGAAACCACGAGGACTTGTGCATCATAAGCATGCATCGTCGTCGACAGATACTTCTGTACGTCATAGAAACGCTGAGCATGCACCACGGTATAGGGATTTTCCTGGCCATCCACCGCCCCTGTTTCCAAGGCAGTAAACAGCTCTGTGACAGCCATGGGAACAGCGTTTGCCCCCATTCCCCTGAACATGTCGATGTAGACAGCATTCTGCATCGTGCGGACCTTCAATCCCTCGATATCCTCGACACGCAAAACCGGACGGCGACTGTTGGTCAGGTTGCGAAAGCCGTTCTCCCAGAACGCCAGCCCCACCATACCAACCTGCGGAAGCCTGTCGAGAAGCCCCTGTCCGAATGGACCATCAAGTACTGCATCCGCCTGTTCCTCGGACTGGAATGCGAACGGAGTGCCGATGACACCAAACGCCGGGACCAGATTCGCCAGGGTTGCAGTGGAGGGCACGGTGAACTGCTGCGTTCCGGCACGCAACGCGCTCTGCATCTGCTGATCGCTCCCCAGCTGCCCGGCGGGATGCACCTTGATGCGGATGCGTCCGTCACTGCGAGCCTCAACGATCTCCGCAAACTTTCGCGCCCCTGAAGTCTGCGGATGAGAATCCGGCAGGCTCGTCCCAAGACGCGCACGAATCGTCTCTGCGTCTACCTCTCCTGTCACCCCACCAAGCAGGACTACGATCAAGCCCACGAAGGCCCAGGCCCCCTTCCAATGCTGCGTCCCCATATTCTTGTCTCCTCATTTCATCCGGGATGATTCCCGGTATTCAGTGCAGGGCGTACCAGCCCACGGCGTTGTCACAGAACAAGGCCAACCGATCCTCTCTTGAAAGATCACGAACCAGGGCCTTGTAAACCCTGAAGATCGTGTCCAGGTCGGCAACCAGCCCGTCAACCGGAAAATTGCTGGCAAATGCGCAGCGCGATACGCCGAAAGCGGCGAGCAACGAACGCACCACCGGCGCTTGCAACGCAGCTGTCCATGCCTGCCCCGGAACCCCTATGCCTGATATCTTCACCCTGACATTCTCACATTCGGCCAGGCGATCCATGGCTGCGCACCATGCCTTCAAAGACGCTTCATCACGCTCCGCCGGCAGGGCGGCGTGATTCAGGATCATCACGGTCTGAGGAAAATCATGTGCCAGCTCGATCATCTCGTCGACATGCCACCACGGCGCCTGCATCTCGAACATAAGCCCCTCAGCCCGCAGAAGCGCATAGCCATCACGCCAGCGGCGATCCCGCATTGACCCGGCGGGTGCCCAGTCCTTGCGATGCTCATGCCGCAACGCGCAACGAGGCTTGTGCCGCACGCTGCGCACGATGGGCATTTCCCGATAGGCCATGAGTATCTCGGCCACATCCTCCCGGTCGAGCCAGATCTGCGCAGCCATTGCATCCGGTGTTCCTTCCCGCGCTGCCAATGCCTGCACCCAATGCACCTCTCCTACCGGATCGGCCGGGTTCCACTCCCCCTCCATCAGGACACTGCCGACCCACCGATGTCCGGAGAAAGCGATGCCATGATCGTAAGGAAGATGAGTTCTGCAAATAGCGGAGTAGTCTCCGTAGCGGAAGGGAATTCGTTCCTGCAACTGCAACCACGGGTATCGCAGAGGATGAGCGCTATCCGACAGGTCCCAGTAGTGGTGATGCGCATCGACGATCGGCAACAGGGCGTCATTGCCGCAATCCAAGAACTCGCGGCGGGCGGATTCCCTCAATAGCCTGCGAAGGCGACGGAACTCGTGGATATCCATCATGCCCCCCTGGTGCGCACCGTCCCGATGCGATAGAAAGCCCGGGCATTGGCTTGCCATATCGCATCGCGCGCAGCATCGTCAAGCCCTGCCATATCCATGCCCAGCGAGGTCATGCGGATCAGCCCCGCATAATCCACCCGCAACGATGCCACCGGGAAATTGCTGCCGAACATGCAGCGCTTCGGCCCGAAAATCCTGATCGCATCCGCGACAAGCGACGCATTTTCCCGCTCATCCCAAGCGGCATCGCGCAGCCCAAGCTCGGAGAGTTTCACCTGCACCTGCGGCAGCGCGGCCAGTTCCTCCATGCCTGCCCGCCAGACTCGCAAACCTTCCGGGCTACGATCCCAGGGCAGGCCGGTGTGCTCCAGTGCGACCCGAACCGGCGGTGCATCGGTCAGCATGCGGGCAGCATCCTGCAAATGCCAGAAAGGCACCCGCAGATCCCAGCTCAGCCCCACCCGGTGCAGTCGGTCCAGCGCGGCATGCCAGCCTGGATCATGCAGCGAGCCCTTGCCTGCGCAGCGCTCGGCCGCCCGCCTAGCAGTTACCGGCTTGAAGCGCACCCCCCTCACCAACGGCCATGCCGCCTGATTCTCAAGAGTTTCTTCCGCATCTTCAGCCAGCAGGTCCACCCAGGCAACGACAGCATTGGGCAAACCGTGTTCCTGCCACTGCCGGTGCAACCAGACTGTTTCCTGCAAGGCTTCGTCACGACCACGCTCAGCCTCGACATGCACCGTTGCCGTCACCGGAAGCTGCCCAAAGGCTGCTCTCAGCTCCGGCACGCCAAAGTCCCGGCAAAGCGGCTGATAGGCCCCGAGGATGAAGGTCGACGCATCGTAAGCCTCCTGAAGCCAAGGATAATGCGCGCAGGTCAGATGCCAGAGATGATGGTGCGTATCGATGAGCGCATCGGGCAAACCCGAACTCACTTGCATCAGGGTGCCTCGATCTGCTTCAGCAACGCGTCGCCATGCTGCTCGACGAAACGTTGGCGGGTTTCCTTCACGACCATCGCCCGAAGTGCATCTATGTCCGGACTCTCAATGATCTGCATGCCATTGTCACGCAGTTCCTGAATGGCCTCCCGCTCATGCTTTGCGTTGTAATCACGCTGGAACCGAGCAGCAGCGATCGCCTCTTCGCGAAGGATCTTCTGGTGCTCAGACGAAAGACTGTCAAACTTCTTGCGATTCATCGACAAAGGCATGGCGGTATACGCATGGCGCGTCAACGACAGGTGCTTCTGGACTTCCTGCATCTTCGTGGCCAGCATGATGATCGGCGGGTTCTCATGTCCATCGAGCGCGCCGGTTTCCAGTGCCTGATAGACCTCGGTCAGTGGCATCGGTTGCGGATTGGCGCCCAGCAGCTGGAAAGCCTGAATGTGCGCAGGATTCGGCGTTGTGCGAATCTTCAGCCCTTTCAGGTCGTTCGGGCCTTTCACAGGCTTCCTGTTGTTCGCCAGGCTGCGGAAACCCACTTCCCAGAACGCCAGGCCTTCGAGCTGGTATTCCCTGAAGGCGCGCAGCAATCCCTGCCCCATTTCGCCATCCAGAATGCGGTAGGCATGCTCGGCATCACGGAAGATGTACGGCAGGTCAAGCACGTTGAGTACCGGCATCAGGCCCGTGTAATACGGATTGCCGACCAACACCAGGTCGATGGTGCCGCCACGGGTACCCTGCAGCGCGGACGTATCGTTGCCAAGCGTGCTGTTGCCGAATATCTGAATCTGCAATGTCCCCTCGCTGCGAGCCTTCACCTGATCGGCAAAATGCTTCGCCGCCACATGCTGGGAGTCCGTGCGTGAACTGGAATGCGCCAGTTTCAGACGCACGGTCTCCTGCGCCCCGACTGCCAACGGCATCATCAGGACGACAGCCGACAGCCATTTGTACAACACTCGCTTGCTCATGATGACCGTCCTCCTTTCAGACACTCAACACAAAAGACGAATCAGGCTCTCGCAATGTCCTGATCTCCCGCTCGAAGCGCCACGTGCGCAGGTTCAGTTCGCGGACGAAATCATCCTGAAAGGAGACATAGGCGCGGCTGCCATCCGTGTGGAAGGACAGCGCCGTTGGATTGGCGGGCAATGTCACGCACTCTACCTCCTTCAGACTGCTGGTATCGAAAACCGACAGCGAACGCTCCCCCGAATTGGTCAGCAGCAACAACTCGCTTCCATCCGGCGCATCATGACGATAGACCCGATTGGGATCCCGCCGGGTTCTTGCCCGTCGTCCGACCGTCATCCTCTCGCTGTCGATTTCCACCAGTGTGTCGTCTCCGCGGTTGGCCACGAACAGCAAGCGCTCATCCTTCGACAGGGCATTGCCCTCGGGGCGCGGCCCCGGCATCACAGCCCGGGGTACCACCGTTGCATCGCGGGGATGGAATCGCGTTACGGTATTCGAGAGCAGATGAACTCCCCAGGCCACGCTGGCATCGGCATTCAGCGCGAACAGATGCGTCTTGATGCCGCCGGAAGGCACGGCGATGTTTGGCGCAACCTGCCGGGTAGGGTCATCAAAGGTCATCAGCACGTCACTGGCTTCGCTCATCACATAGAGCCTGCCTTCACTGTCGCATGCAAGTCCATGCGGGCGGTAGTAGGGCCAGCCGTCCAGCATGTGAACCTGCTTCCGTTCAACGATGTCCACCACCGCAACACGATGATCGCCCTGCTCGCCTCGGGTCCACGCAGTCTCGATGCCGAAGATACCGATGTAGGCATGCTTGCGTTGATGATCGACCGCCAGCTCGTGCGGATAATTCGGCATCATCAGATGCTGGATGGCCTGTCCGCTGTCGAGGTCATAGAAGCTGAAGGCATGTGCACATTTCTGAACGAGCAGCAGAATGTCTTTCATGAATGGGCTCCTGCTCAGGGCGTCTGCACGGCATCGATGTCTTTCAACACGGCATCGCCATTCTTCTGGATGAAATCCTGACGTGTCTTCTCGACGACAATGTCCTTGAACGGCTTCGGGTCAAAATCCCGGATCACCTCCATGCCCTCATCTTCGAGTTTCTTCAGCTCTTCAGCCTCGTTGCGGTTGTTCAGATCGCGCTGAAAGGCGCTGGCCTTCCGCGCAGCGTCCTTCAGCACCTTCTGCAGATCGGGCGCAAGGCTTTCGAAACGCTGACGATTCATCACCACCGGCATTGCCGTATAGGCATGGTGACTCACGGTCAGATACTTCTGCACTTCATAGAACTTGCTCGACCAAGTGATCGAGACAGGGTGCTCCTGTGCATCCACGGCCCCGGTTTCCAGCGCCTGATAAAGTTCTCCCAGCGGCATCGGCACCGGATTGGTACCCAGCAACCGGAAGGCCATGATCTGCGAAGGATTGGTCGTCGTCCGGATCTTCAACCCCTTCACGTCATCGGGGGTACGCACCGCTCGATTACTGGTGGTGATGCTCCGGAAACCCACCTCGAACCAGCCCAGACCTTCCAGCTGGTGCTCGCGCAGGCCCGCCATCAGGTCACTGCCAACCTTGCCATCGAGCGTGGCGTAGGCGTGGGCAGCATCACGAAACAGAAAGGGCAGATCCAGCGCCCCCATCTGCGGCAGCAATCCTGCAAAGTTGACGCTGCCAGCCATCATGATGTCGATGGTGCCGCCACGCACCCCGCCAATCACGGTCGCATCATTACCGAGCTGGCTGTTGTGGTAGACCTGCACGCGCAGCCGCTCATCACTGTTTTTCCTGACTTCATCGGCAAACAGCTTGGCGGCCTTGTGCTGAGAAGATTCCGCGGAGCCGGCGTGCGCGAAGCGTAGCCGGACGGTGTCCCCAGCCGTCACGCCCTGTGTCGTGAGAACCAGCGCGCACGCCGCAACACTCAGAAAGGTGCGTTTTTTCATGATGTGTCTCCTTGATTCTGATAGTTCGATTCGATGCCGGGAATGAATGCGACCTCACCTTCCCCAGCGCAGCACCAGCGGATCGAGGCGTCGTGCAATATCGAGCAGCTCGGCACGAGTCTGCGGGCTAAGTGGCGGCCACGGATGACGGGGAGCATCACAACGGATGACGCCTCCCTCTTTCATCAATGCCTTGGCTGCAAGAAAACCGGCCTGGCGATTTTCATGATTGATCAGGGGCAACCAGCGCTGGTACTGTGCAAAGGCTGCATCCCTGTCACCGCGACGATGCGCCTCGATGATCGGCCGGATACCATCGGCGTAGCCACCTCCGGTCATCGCGCCAGTAGCCCCTGCCTCCAGATCTGCCAGCAGGGTAATGGCCTCCTCGCCATCCCACGGCCCCTCGATGGCTTCACCCCCAAGCCGGATCAGCTCTCGCAGCTTGTTGGCCGCCCCCGCAGTCTCCATCTTGAAATAAGCCACATGCTCGATGTCTTGCGCCATGCGCGCCAGCAACGCCGGTGAAAGAGGAGTTCCCGCAGCCGGTGCATCCTGGATCATGATCGGGATGTCGACAGCATCGGATAGCCGGGCAAAAAACTCGACGACACTGCTTTCGGGAAAACGAAAGGTGGCGCCATGATAGGGCGGCATGACCATCAGCATGGCGGCACCCATGTCCTGCGCCCGACGGCTGCGTTCCGCGCAGATCCTCGTACTGGTGTGCGTGGTTGTCACGATGACCGGCACCCTTCCCTTCACATGTTCGAGAAGCGTCCGGGTGATCACTTCACGTTCGTCATCGGCAATCAGGAACTGCTCGGAGTAATTGGCCAACAGACACAACCCATCAACCCCCGAGTCGATCATGAAATCAACGCAACGCTTCTGACTTTCCAGATCCAGCGTACCATCCTCGAAGAAGGTGGTAGGAACCACTGGAAATATGCCCCGATACCTGGGGTTCGATCTTCCTGCCATGACGCAACCTCACTCAATGATCTCGAACTGATCCAGGAATTCAGTCTTCAGCGTCAGTCCCAGCCCGGGCACATCGTCCTTCAGCTGCAGAAACCCGTCCTCTGCCACCGGTTCGCCGTCGAAAATGTAATAGAACAGCTCATTGCCGACCTCGACATCGAACATCGGGAAGTACTCACTCATCGGCGACGCCAGCGTACTCATCGTCAGATGATAGTTGTGCATTTGTCCGGCGTGCGGAATGACCGGAACGGAGTATGCCTCGCACAGCGCATTGATCTTGTGAGCCGCCGTGATGCCGCCGACACGATTCGTGTCGTACTGCACCACGCTGACCGCCCTGCGATCGAGCAACTGTTTGAAGCCATAAAGACTGAACTCATGCTCACCACCAGAGATGGGAATGCTGCTCAGACGGCTCAGCTCGGCATAGCCGTCGATGTCGTCTGCAATGACGGGCTCTTCGAGCCAGCGCGGCTCGAACTTTTCGAGCTTCGGCAGCATCCTTCGTGCATATTCCAGGTTCCAGCCCATGTAGCATTCGAGCATCAGGTCGGTGTCGTAGCCGATTACCTCGCGCACGGCCTCGACTGACTTCAGGTTCTCTGATACCCCGTGCTGAAGATGCGCGGGCCCATAACCAAAACGCATCTTGAACGCCCGAAACCCCTGATCAAGGAAAGTCTGCGCCTCCTCCTGCATCGCTTTCAGGTCAGTGCGATACAGCTTGCTGTAGTAGCAGGGAATCCTTTCCTTGGTGCGACCACCCAGCAGCTTGAAGACCGGCTTGTTCACGCTCTTTCCAAGAATGTCCCAGATGGCAAGATCCACTGCAGAAATTGCTGCCATCGCGACACCCTTCCTGCCCCATGCATGCGTCGAACGATACATCCGCTGCCACAGGTACTCATAATCCCAGGGATCATGGCCGATGACCAGGGGAGCCAGATACTGGTCGATGATTGCCTTGGCGATCGACGGTGCCAGCGCAACATTGCCCAATCCGACAATGCCATCATCCGTTTCCATTTCCACCACGGTCCAGGAATGAAAGCGAAAGGTTGCCATCGTTTCCTGCGGCGCATAGAGCAGATCCATGGCGTTGGAGCAGAAATTTCCCTGCGGCGGAACAGTTTTTCCCTTCCACTGGTAGACGCGAGCCTTGACGGATTTGATTTTCATGTAAGCCTTTCCCTGAGAAGTGAAGGTGATGGGATCTCGCGCCGTCCGGGCGTTGCACGTCAAATGCCCCGGTACCCCGGCTTCCTTGCACGCACGGCACGACGCACGAAGGGCGTCAGCGACGCGATGACGCACGCATTTCCTGCAATTGCCGTCTCGCCTCCCGGACGAGATCAGGACCAATTTTCTGTGTGTACTGTTCGACCACCGGCTCCAGGCGTTCTCGAAAACGCTTCACTTCGGTGTCTGACAATGACGTGATCGTCATGCCTTCGCGCTTCAAATCCTCGACAAGCTGACTTGTGAGTTTCCGGTTCAGCTGCCGCTGATGGTCACGTGCCTCCCGGCATCCTGCCCGCAGCAGTTGCTGATCGCCTGCGTCGAGCGAACGCCATCGCTTCGCCGACATCAGCACCACATAGGGCGCATAGGCATGATTGGTCAGCGTGACGTAGCGCTGAACCTCGTGAAAGTTGTTCGAATGGATGATGGCGATGGGATTTTCCTGCGCATCGATCGCCCGGCTTTCCATCGCCGTGTACAGCTCGGTAAAGGGCATGGGAATGGCATTGGTACCCAGACGCTTGAAAGCATCGATGTAGACCGGATTCTGCATCGTCCTGATCTTCAGTCCGACCATGCCATCCAGGCTGCTCACTTCCCGCCTGCTGTTGGTAACCTGGCGAAAACCGTTTTCCCAATAGCAGAGCCCGATCATCTGCCGCGGTTCCGACAGACTAAGCAGACGCTCGCCGATAGGACCATCGAGCAAAGCATCTGCCTCCTTCTCATCCTTGACGAGGAACGGCAGATCGAACAACAAGTATTCGTTGATCATGGTCGCCACCGGGGCTGTGGATGTGATGACGACATCCTGGACCCCACTGCGCACCGCGGCAATCATCTGCCCCTCGGACCCCAGTTGCGTGGCGGGGTACACCCTCATCTTCAGACGTCCTTCCGACTTTCGTTCGAGCAGGGATGCGAAATGCTTTGCCCCCTGCCCCAACGGATGTTCCTCGGCAATGCCATGTCCGAGCCGGAGAGAGTGTTCGGCTGCCTGACCGTCGGGTATACCGCTCAGCGCTCCCACAGCAACACACGCTGCAAGCGCCAGCCCGCGAAGGCGAGGCATGCGCCCGGCACAACGTGATTTCAATGTCTGCGACCGCCACACCTTCGACGGCCAGCCGGTCGTCAAGGCTCGTCCATTGTGCTCCATGCGGATCTCCTCCCGATTTTCTCCACCGCATTTTTCGCTGCAGCGGGTACCACCTCAAGCAGCGCTTGTCTTTCGCGCTTCAGGCAGCCCGCGGCCTGGCAAAATCATTCAGCCGCGAGAGTCCCATCCGGCAGGCAATACGAAACGCCTGCCAGGTGGCCTCGACATTGGCCTTGCCCAGGCCTGCGATGTCGTAAGCCGTGCCGTGCGCCGGGGTGGTAATCGGGATGGGGAGCCCTCCCTGCACCGTCACACCCTTCGAGAAACCGAGCAGTTTGATCGCGATCTGCCCTTGGTCGTGATACATGGTGACGATGGCCTGATACTCGCCGGCAAGCGCTTTCAGGAAAATGGTGTCAGCGGGAAACGGTCCATGAAAGGGATCAGCCGTAGGCCAGGAGCGGGCACGCAGCCCTTGTACCGCCGGCTCGATGATGTCGATTTCCTCCCGCCCGCATGTACCACCGTCACCATTGTGCGGATTGAAGCCGGCAATTGCCACCTTGGGCGCCTCAATGCCATTGGCGAGCAGCGATTCATAGATCAGCATGGACGCTTGTTGAATCCGCTCCACGCTCAGGTAGGTCGCCACGTCCTTCAGGGGAACATGAGAGGAAATCCGCGAGGTCCACAAGTTCCCAAGCGTATTGAACTCGCAGAAGTAGCCTTTCACGCCGAGGTACTTCGCAAAGTGATGCAGCTCATCCTCGTGTTGCATGCCTCCCAGCTTCATTGCCTGCTTGTTCAGCGGTGCAAAGCAGATCGCATCCAGCTCACCCGCCAGGACGCCATCCATGCACTGGTCGAGAACCCTCAGCACTGAACGACCACCCGGCGCCTGCGCCTGACTTCGCGTCACATCCCTGGGATCGATGGTGTCGACAGCCAGAAACGCGGCTCGGTCCGTATTGGTGCGCAGCCGTACCTCGGCAAGCACGTTCACTGGAACCAACTCCGTGGACAGACCTGCAATGCGCTGGCCGTCTTCCCAAAGCCAGGGGTCACCAACCAGGACGATGTTCGCCAGCGTGGTGGCCTCAGGTGTCGCCAACAACCGCGCAATCAACTCGGGGCCGATACCGGCCGGATCACCCAGAGTGAGCGCCACCACGGGTTTGACAGACTGCCCTGAACCGCTCTGCGTCATGCCTCTCTCCTCTCATGACCAATACCGGGAAGCTCCCGGAGTCGTCTCGTTTCGAGCATCTTAGGCAGGTGCGCAAAATCAGTAAAATGAATTAAGTTGATGCTTTGATAACTTCAGGATATTGAAGGATCGCCATCATGGGATCTGTCGACCGAAAAGACACCACGGCACAGTTGCTGAACCGCGTGCGCATGCGTCAGGTCGCCCTGCTTCTGGCCATTCACGAAGAACACACGCTGCACAAGGCAGCCCTCAGGATGGGACTGACCCAACCCGCAGCAACCAAGATGCTGCACGAGCTGGAAGAAACACTTGGATTCAAGCTGTTCGACCGGATTCACCGCGGGCTTCACATCAATCCGGCAGGGGTTCGGGTAACGGAATACTTTCAGAGCATTCAGGGGACGATGGCTTCGCTGAACCGGGAGCTGAAGGAGATCCGGCAAGGCGGCGCAGGCCGGCTGGCCATCGGCAGCATCATGGCGGCTTCACCAGGCCGGCTGACCCATGTACTTCTGAAATTGCGACAAAGCCACCCCTTGTTGTCCATTGAAGTAGCGGTGGACACCAGCGACAGGCTGCTGCCACAGCTGCGCGATGGTGTACTGGAGGCCGTCATCGGCCGCATGCCCAAACACGTGGACAGCAATTACCAGTTTCGTGCCATCGATGACGAGGAGCTGTTGATCGTGACCGCCCCCGACCATCCACTTGCCGAGCGCCGCCGGGTTCCGCTGGATCGGTTGCTCGATTACGACTGGGTTCTTCAGCCCCCAGGCAGCCCAATGCGCGCAGTGGTCGAGCAGGAATTCCGTGCACATGGTCTGGCCATGCCGCGTGGACTCATCGAAACAGGGTCAATGCTGACAACCACCGATCTCGTGCGCCATTCCGAATCCATCTCAGTGCTTCCCGCCACTGTCGCGCAGGACTACGCCCGCAATGGTCTGCTTTACACCCTGCCGTATCGGCTGGAGCGCAAACTGGAAGCCTACGGCAGCATCGTGCGACGCGACCGGCCGCTGAGCCCCGCTGCACGAGAGTTTCTGACGCTGATACACAATACCGAACCTTGCTGACGCCGCCGCACGCGCCAAACAAGCTCAGGGCGCCCCTTCGCGCTTCCAGTCGACCACCGTGTCGGTGCGTTTCAGCAAGCCGCTTTCCTGGTGGAAATGCGCATTGAAGTACATGACGCTCGTATCGGGCGCCTTGTGCCGCCACGACCACACTTCTTCCTTCGACAGCGAGAAACGTGCCTTCTCGGCGGGCCTGCCGAGTATCTGCCGCACCTGATCCCGGTCCATGCCGGGCTTCAGGCGCCCGAAGTTCTCGGGGGTGAGCACCTGCTCGATCCGGCGATAGCGGCCATCGGCACCGATGGAAACGAAATAGGTTTCCAGCCCCATCGGCCCGCGCGGATATTCCAGCACGCGACTGCCGTCTTCTTCCTCCCAGACCAGATCCGGCTGCCCCATCCAGCGGCGCACGTCAGCCTCGGTACTTTCTCCGGCCACCAGCGTCTTCTGGGCGATGAAGTCACAGGCCCCCAGCGGCAGCAGCATGATCAGCAGGGCCCAGCCCCAGGCCAGTTTCGACAGGACACCACGCGCGGGCACCTGCCTGCCTTTACCCAGCGTGCGACGGTTTCCACCATCACGGCCAGCGGCGCTCAACATCCGGCTCTCGTCATTCATGCTGCAAAGCCCTGCGGCTCTCCCGACAAAAGAGGCGAGCATAGCAGCGGGGCTGCCGGCATTCGTCAACGATTGCATCATGGCCGGACGGCTTCCTTCTCCAGCGCCCCCCGGCCATGCGGGTCTGCCGGCGGACTCGCCACGCGACACCGGCGGAAACGGGGGCGGCGGATCGGCGCAACACCACGGGTTTCTCCCTGTGCCATCCGGGTGCGCGGCAGGCAGCGTCCATTACAATGCGGCATCGACACCACTGGCAGCATGGGTATCCCGTCATGGCACTCTACGAATCCGAAGCCACCCGTTTCCTGAAGGATCTGAAGGAAAAGCGCCCCTCGCTCGAAGCCGAGCAACAGCGTGGCCGCGCCATCTGGTGGGACAAGCAGCCGCTGGACATGGCACGCCGCGCCGAGGAAAACGCCTCGCGGGTGTTGCAGAAAGCCTACCCCTACCAGACCGACACCACGGCGCAGGCGCCTGCCGACGACCCGGCAGCCTGAACACCACAGACAAGCACCTGCCTGCACACGGGCCGCCCTCGGCCCGGTAGAATCCCTGCGTTCCGGCCCCCGGCCAGACGCCTGACCGGCACAGCCCTTCACGCCATCGGTCAGGCGCCGCTGCGGGCCATTGTCCTTTCTGGCTGCCCGCACCGTTCGCTGGCATGCTGCACGCCGGTTCGTACCGCCGTCCACCTGTCATGTCAGACACCAACGCCGCCACGCCCGCCGCCCCCGAAACGCCCGCGCCTGTTGCCGACAGCGATCTGCCGGTACTTGCCCGCATCCACGGCGAGCCGCTGCGGCGCATTCCCAACGATCTCTACATCCCGCCTGACGCGCTGGAGGTTCTGCTCGACACCTTCGAAGGGCCGCTCGACCTGCTGCTTTATCTCATCCGCAAGCAGAACTTCGACATCCTCGACATCCCGATGGCCAAGGTCACGGCGCAGTATCTGGCCTATGTCGACGAGATCCGCTCACGCAACCTGGAGCTGGCGGCCGAGTATCTGCTGATGGCTGCCATGCTCATCGACATCAAGTCGCGCATGCTGCTGCCGGTGAAGAAGGCCGACAGTGACGAGGAAGTGGAAGACCCGCGTGCAGAACTGGCACGCCGGCTGCTGGAATATGAGCGCATCAAGTATGGCGCTGCGCAGATCGACGCGCTGCCGGTCATCGGCCGCGATTTCATGCGGGCACAGGTGCACCTCGATCACACGGCAGAGATCCGCCTGCCCGATGTGTCCACCGACGACCTGCGCCGGGCGCTGGCCGACGTGCTGCGACGCGCGCGCCTCGTGCAGCGCCATCAGGTGCAGCGCGAATCCCTGTCGGTGCGCGAGCACATGTCGGTCATCCTGCGCAAGCTGCAGACGCGCCGCTTTGCCGAGTTCCACGAGCTGTTCGAGACTGGGCAAGGAACGGCCACGGTCGTCGTCACCTTCGTGGCCATGCTGGAGCTGGCCCGCGAAAGCCTGCTGCAGATAACGCAGGCCGAAGCCTTTGCCCCCATCTACGTGCGGCTTTCCTATCTGCCCAGCCACGGCGCGGCGGCCACGCATGCAGAGTCAGAAGAATCCATCCTGGACGAGGATTGAAGTGAGACCGGCAGCGCATCCCGTCGTACAGCACCAGGTTTCTCTCACCGGCCTGAACACCTTCGGCGTCGGCGCCACGGCGCAGGTGGTGATCACGCTGGACGATCTGGCCCGGCTGGACGAGGTGCTGAACACCCTGCGGGAAGAATGTCGTGTGCAACCGGAAAAGCCGTCGAGCAACGGCGACGGCCCCCCGGCGAGCACGACGCTGTCTGCTGCATCAGCCCCTGTGCAGACGCCTGTCGCTCACCGCCCTCTCATCCTCAGCGGTGGCAGCAACGTGGTCTTCGCCCGCGATCTGGTCGAGCCGGTGCTGCTGGTGCGCAATCGTGGCCGCCGGATCGTGTCGGATGACGGCGAGCAGGTGCTGCTGGATGTGGCTGCCGGCGAAGTCTGGCACGACACCGTGCGCTGGACACTCGACGAAGGCTGTTTCGGGCTGGAGAACCTGGCGCTGATTCCCGGCCGTGTCGGTGCCGCCCCCTGGCAAAACATCGGGGCCTATGGCACTGAAGCCGGACAGTTCATCGACTCGGTCGAGGCCGTGCACCTGCAAAGCGGTGAACGCCGGCGCTTTTCGCAGGCGGAATGCAGTTTCGCCTATCGGCAGAGTTTCTTCAAGACGGCAGACGGCCGTGACTGGCTGATCATCGGGGTACGACTGCGCCTCTCACGACGCTTTCAGCCACAGCTCGGCTATGGTGAACTGGCTGCGGCCATCGACAGGAAGCTTGAAGAAAAGACAACCACACCCGGACAGCACGGCCTCACTGCGCATCTGGTGGCCGACACCGTGGAAGAAATTCGCCGTCGCAAGCTGCCCGACCCTGCGGTGCTGGGTAACGCCGGCAGCTTCTTCCACAACCCGGTGGTGGATGCGTCTACCCTCGACGCCCTGCGCGCGCAGCATCCCTCACTGCCCGCTCACCCCGTGGCCGGCACCGACGGCACATCCGTTCCAGGACAGAATGCCGACGACGCACGCCCCGACAACCACGCGGGCGGCAGCTCATCCTCAAGCGCACAACGGCACGCCAGCAACGACACGCGCGCCGTCTACCCAGCAGACGCCCCGGCGAAAGCATCGGCAATCACGCACTACAAGCTCTCGGCCGGCTGGCTGATCGACGCCTGCGGCTGGAAGGGGCACCGCGAGGGGGACGCCGGCGTTTCGCCCAATCATGCGCTGGTGCTCGTCAACCACGGCAAGGCCAGCGGCGCAGACATCCTGCGGCTGTCTGAACGCATCCAGCAGAGCGTGTTCGAGCGCTTCGGGGTAAAGCTGCATCCCGAGCCACTCATCATCCGCTGACGGTGACAAGCCGGTGCAAACTGAAACAGCCTGATCGTGTGGCGTAGAGCAATACGGCATGTGACGGCAGCGGTACAGCGTACATCCCGACCACGTCAGCGATGGTCGCCTTCCCCCTGGGTCACATGAAATCAGGGGAATGAGCCAATGGGGAAAACCCGGCCCGCCCCTATCCAGCCCCGTACACGGCTTTGCGCGAGAATAGGCGCGATGTTGATTAGCGCATCTCTTGCACCACCCAAAGGGCTTTCACGGTAACGAACCAGTGCATCATGCGCACGAAGGAATTACAGTGCACACACGCTCCCCTGTGACTCCCCATGCCATCTGCGGCCCGGACGTATGGCATGGCTTCCTGCAATTGCTGCCGATCTCGATGTTCGTGGTGATATTTGGCCTCGCCTTCGGGCTGGCCGCCACGCAGACGGGCATGGACAACGGCGCCATCGTGCTGATGAGCGCCCTGGTGTTCGGCGGCGCCTCGCAGTTCGCCACGCTGGACATGTGGGGGGCGCAAGTGCCGATCGTGCCCCTTGCGATCACGGTATTTGCCATCAATGCCCGCCACCTGCTGATGGGAGCCTCCCTCTATCCGTGGCTGCGCCATCTGCCACCCGCACAGCGCTACGGCGTGATGCTGGTGGCATCGGACGCCAACTGGGCAATGGCGCAGCAGGCATTCGAGCGGGGGCGCAATGGCATCGGTCTGTTGCTGGGCGGCGGTCTTGCGCTCTGGTCCACCTGGGTGGTGGGCACCTGGCTGGGCCTGTATTTTGGCAACGCCATCCAGAACCCGGTGAGTCTGGGACTGGACATGGTGATGGGCTGCTTTTTGCTGGCGATGGTGGTGGGTGGCCCGAAGAATCCGCGCGTGTTTGCCATCTGGGGCGTGGCTGCGGTGTCGTCGCTGCTGGCCTGGAAATATCTGCCGCCCAACAGCCATGTCATCGTCGGTGCACTGGCCGGTGGTCTGCTGGGTGCCTGCTGGCCGGAGAAAAGCCGATGAGCATCGAGACTACCACCCTCGGCACGCTGCTCGTCATTCTGGTGATGGTGGTGGTGACACTGGCCACCCGCTGGGGCGGCCTTTTCATCATGTCATTCGTACCCATTGGGCCGCGCATCCGCCGCTTCATCAGCGCGATGTCCAGCTCGGTGCTGGTGGCGGTGCTGGCACCGCAGGCACTGAACGGCGACCTCGGCGCGCGCCTGGCGCTGCTGGCCACTGGCCTGACGATGCTGGTGCTGAAAAAACCGCTCCCGGCCATTGCCGCCGGCATTGTCACCGCAGCGCTCTGCCGACAGATGCTGGCACATTGAACGGCATGCCAACAGGTATTGGTTCCCTACACCCTCAAGGGGCAAAAACCGAAATTTCCTGCGCCGGTAACTAACTCTTGCAGAACACTCCATCAGGAATGTCGAATAGCCAAATCGCGAAGAGATTACCTGAAGTTATCAATTAATCAATTTAATTCATTTTACCATCCCCCTCCTGCTGTCTGAGAATGAGCAAACAGGTTCCGCCGCCCTGGCATAGGCCAAAAGAATCTGACCAAAACGCACAAATGAGTGCATCAGGAGACAGCCATGTCGCTTACCCGGCGTCAAATCGGCAATCTGACCATACTTGGCGCAACTGTTGCTGCAGCTTTTGCCCTTTCTGGCTGGACGGGAACCTTGGGCGGCTATCAAGGAAACCAGCCCTTCAACCCTGGAAATCGCAACACACTGATCGTGCCATTCAAGGCTGGCGGAGGATCCGATCAGTCCGGACGTGCGATCGCTGCCGGATTGGAAGAGGCAACAGCAAAGAACATAAGCGTCGAGAACCATGAGGGAGGATCGGGAGCAGTCGGCTATTCAAACTTTCTTCGCATGCACGGAGACGGGTCCAAGCTTCTGGCGACGGAGACAGCATTGATCGCCCTGCCTCTTACCCAGGACGTACGCTTCAACTGGAGATCCTTCACGCCCATCATGAAACTTGGCGACGATTACACATTGATCGTCGTCCGAAAAGACTCCCCTTTTACAGACCTTCGTCAGGCGATTGTCAGCACCAGGGGAAAACGGGTCACGATCGCAGTGTCAGGTGCCACCTCACTGGATGAAGTGGTATTCAGTCTCATCGAACAGGATCAGAACGTCCGTTTTGACCGCGTCCCCTATGAATCCGGAGGAGAAGTTCTGACAGGTCTTCTCGGAGGGCATGTCGAAATGGCCTCTCTCAACCCCGGAGAGGTTATCGGCCACCTGCAATCGGGTGAGCTGCGAGCGTTGGCAGCTATTGCACCTGAGCGTTATGAATACGACGAACTCAAAGACATTCCTACCGGCATAGAACAGGGGATCAATGTCGCTTTTGCGCAGTTTCGAGGAGTAATTGCTCCTGGGGGAATTCCTGAAGACGCACGTTCATTCTGGATCGAGGCCGCCAGGAGATATGCAACCACCCCTGCTGCTGACGCTTATCTGGCAGAGAACTTCATGCAGAAGGCACCTGTATATGGTGATGATTTTTCCACCTACCTGGATGATTACAACAAAAACCTCGCAAAAGTTCTGGGAGCGAAGAAATGACCAACACCTGGACGCCCAAAAAACGGGCCGAATCGCTGATGGCCGCGATCATCTGCACCATCGGGTTGGGAGGAATGATTGGTGGATGGGATTACGGTCCCCTTACCGACAAGGGACTGGTTGGCCCAGGGCTCATCCCCATGGTGTCGGGCGCACTGAGTTTCGTGACTGGCATATGCATTCTCATCAAATCCATTTTCACCATGCCGAGCAGATCGAAAGACACGGAGGATCTGTCAGCACCGGATCAAATGGAAGATGAGATGAACCAGCTTTACCCCTCGCCGAACGAAGACAGACTCGATGAGTTCGGGAGAACATCAACTGAGCGCAGACATGCGGTGATTTGGATTTTCATCGTCATGGGCGCGTCCATCATCCTGGCAAACATCGTAGGACTTCTGCTCGCATTGACGTTGATGACAGGGGTACTGGTCGGAGTCATTGAACGAAAGCCGTGGTGGGTCATGCTGTTCTGCATGCTCGGCACTTTTCTGATGGGTTATCTCATCTTCCAGACCATGCTGGATGTACCAATGCCGCGAGGCTACCTTGGTCTCGTCTGAAACATGTCTTTGCACCTCGCATATCTGGCGGAGGTAAACCATCATGATCGACAATCTGATTCTGGGATTCACAACTGCACTGACGCCCGAAAACATGCTCTGGTGCTTCGTGGGTGTCGCCGCTGGCACGGCCATCGGCATGTTACCGGGGTTGGGAGCAACCACTGGAGTTGCCATCCTGATACCCCTGACCCTGACGATGGAGCCGGTGACGGCACTGATCATGCTTGCAGGCATCTACTATGGTGCACAGTATGGTGGGACCATTGCGTCTGTACTGATTGCCACACCTGGTGATGCTTCTGCGGTAGCCACCACGCTCGACGGCTATGCGATGGCACGAAACGGACGCGCGGGTGTTGCGCTGGCCGTTGCAGCCATTGGTTCGTTCGTAGCCTCCATCATCTCCCTGGTGTTACTGATGGCACTGGCAACACCCATCGCCCATTTTGCACTGAACTTCGGCCCAGCAGAAAATCTCTCCGTCATGATTCTAGGCATGACAACCATCGTCGCCTTCTCCGGAGACAAGCTTGGCAAAGGCCTTGCGATGGCTGGCATTGGCATTCTCATTGCCTCGGTTGGTGTTGCTTCGGGGTTCTCGACTGCACGCTTCACTTTCGGACAGGTCAACCTGCTGGGAGGCATCGATTTCGTGGTACTGATGATCGGCCTGTTCGCCATTGGCGAGGTTCTCAGTCAGGTAAGCCAGGGTGGTCAGAAACCAATCCGTGCGCGCTTTCGGGACATGGTGATCAGCAGGGCCGAACTCGCACAGGCATTTCCGGCAATGCTTCGAGGCAGCCTGATCGGTTTCCTGTTCGGCGTACTTCCGGGCGCAGGCTCGACGTTGGCCTCCTTCATGGGCTATGGTGTGGAACGCTCGATCAGCAAGAATCGTTCGCAATTTGGCAAAGGAGCCATCGAAGGCGTAGCCGCGCCAGAGTCTGCCAACAACGCTGCTGCCAATGCAAACTTCGTGCCCACACTGGCCCTGGGCATTCCCGGCGGTTCCACGACAGCTGTGCTGCTTGGTGCATTCGTGATCTACGGTCTGCAACCCGGCCCAATGCTGTTTGAAAACCAGCCTGCGCTTGTATGGGGGCTTTTAGCCTCGTTCTTTGTGGGCAACGTGCTACTGTTGATCCTGAACCTGCCTCTGGCCCCGGCCTTTGCGCAGATTCTCCGGGTTCCCTATTCGATGCTCTATCCCCTGATCCTGTTCTTCAGCCTGATGGGGGCATACGCAGTCTCAAACAACCTGTTCGGGCTGAATATCGTCTTCATCGCCGGCGTTGTCGGATTTTTCCTGAAGAAATACGACTATCCAGCTGCACCGCTGATTCTGGGGTTGGTACTGGGGCCATTACTGGAGAAATCTCTGGTCCAAACCTCCGCGTGGACAAAAGGAGACTTCAGCCTCATCTTTCAACGTCCCATAGCAGTTTCCATCCTTGTCCTTTCCCTGTCCATTCTGATAGCCCCCCTGATCATTTCAAGGGTAGCGAAGCGAAAAATGAGGGAAAAAGATATGCGCGATACTTGACGCGAAAGGGTTTTTCATCAGTTGCGGAAATCCTGCATCAGGTCGTCGACCAGTGCCTGCACGCTGCGGATTTCCCGGATGTAGCTGATGCCGTTGCCCACCGAGATGTAGCCGTTTTCCAGATTGCCTTCCAGCATGCCACGGCGCATGCCGACGGAGCCCTCCATCACCTGGGCGATGTCTTCGCGGCTGGCGCCGGCCTCGCTCATTTCCACCATCCGCTGTGCGAGTCTGGTGGGCAGCGAGCGGTAGAAGGCAGGAAGGGTACGGAACAACAGCAGGTCTTCTGCCGTGCAATCCACCATCATCTGTTTTACGTTGTCGGCCATGCGGCTTTCGGTCGTGGCAAGGAACGCGCTGCCAATGTAGACACCTTCGGCACCCAGCGCGAATACTGCGCGCACGCCCGTCACATCCGCGATGCCACCGGCCGCCATGACCGGCACGTTAACCGCCTGCACAATCTGCGGCGTGATGGAGAAGGTGCCGATGGTTTTGGTAGGCACCGTGCCGCCTTCGTCGAAGCCCGTGGCGATGATGATGTCGGCCCCCAAGCGCTCGGCTTCGCGCGAGTTCTCTGGGGTAGCATCGTGCGCCCGGAAAAGAATCCTGATTCCTGCTTCCCTGAACGCATTGAACAGGTCGGGGTCGAGCACCACATTGATCAGCACCACCGGTACCTGCTCCGCGATGATGAGATCCCGCATCAGCGGGAGCAGCACGGGGTTTTCGGAGATCATCACCGGCACCGCAAAGGGCTTGTCCGTCAGGGACTTCACCTTGCGGATTTCGGCGCGCATCCGCTCGATCACCTCCTCATTGGAGGATGGGTTGGTGGTCTGCCCCGCGTGCGGGCCGAGCATGCCCAGGCCCCCGGCATTGCTGACGGCGGCCACCAGCCTGGCGTCGGTCATCCATGACATCGCCCCCTGAATGATCGGGTACCTGATGCCGAGAATGTCTGGAATGCGTGATGCGTATTTCATCCTGTCGTTCCTGTGTCCGGGAATGGATCTGGTGAATGGTGCAAACAACGCCCGCGTGACAAGCCGGGACCATGAGCATCAAGGCGTGTCATGACCGAGCATGCTGTTCTCCTGCGAGCCATCGGGATGCGGAGAGTCTATTGCCATCAGATACGAAATGGAATGCCGTAAAATAGAAAGATGGATTCCATTTATGAGAACAACGCATGGACCTGAATGCGGTCAGGATGTTCGTGGGCGTGGTGCAGGCGGGCAGTTTTTCCCGTGCGTCCGAGCGCCTGGGCATCCCGCTCGCCACGCTCAGCCGCAACATTGCCGACCTGGAAAAACATGTGCAGGTGCAACTGCTGGAACGCGCCAGAACCGGGGTAACTCCCACGCTGGCGGGGCAGAAGTTCTATGAGCAGAGTTATCTGGCCATCGACAGCCTGCTGGACGCCGAGCGCCATCTGCATTCAGACGAGCAGACGCTGAACGGCCGGCTGCGCATTGCCACGCCGCCCACCTTCCTGCCCGCCTGGGAATGGGTGGCCCGCTTTCAGCAGCAGTATCCGAACGTGCAGGTGCATTGTGCCGTGGGGGCCCGGCTCATGGATTTTCATGCGGACGGCATCGACGCGGCATTCCGGATCGGCAACCTGCACACCGACAACGTGATTGCCCGGAAAATCGGCCAGATCGGTTCGACACTGGTTGCCGCACCGGCCTTCATTCACCAGCATGGCGTGCCGAAAACCCTGGATGAACTGGGCGGCTTTCCCTGCGCGATGTGGTCGGATGGCGGCGCGCCGGATTATCGGCAGGTCTTTCTGGCTACGTCCCCCGCCATCCAGACGCGCTTCAGCAGCAACGACCTGCACGCCGTGCTGCACTACGTGTTGCAGGGGCAGGCCATCGGGGTGCTGGCGCCCTACTGCGTGGCCCCTGCCCTGGCATCCGGCGCACTGGTCGAGATCCTGCCGGACGAACCCCGGCACACCCATCCCGTGCACCTCATCTATCCCGCGCACAAGCACCCTTCGGCACTGCTGAAAACCTTCGTGGGCTTCTGCCTGGCGCAGGCGGACAATCCAGGGCCTGAATCACGCTGAAGCTGCCGCGGAGCCCCCCGGCAGCCGTATGCGCAACAGCACCCCGGCAAAGCCCAGCACGCCGAACAGGATGGCACCCAGTACCGAATATTGCGTGCCCCAGCCAGCGATGAACAGGCCGCAGACGAAGGTGCCGAGCGTGGTGCCCAGGTTGGCAGCCGTCAGAAACAGTCCGTTGGCGAACTCGGGTGCTTCGGGAGCTGCGCTGGCAATCATGTACTGGTTGCTGTTCTGGCCGATGCCCACCACCACGCCGAGCAGCAGCAGGATGACGGCCATTGCCGCAGGCAGGGCGCCAAAGACCAGCAACATGGCATCCAGCAGCAACAGCAGAAGCGGCATGATGAGCAGCGTGCGTACAGGCAACTGCGCCAGCAGTCTGCCGGCAAGCAGATTGCCGATGATGTTGGCTCCACCATAGACTGCCAGCAGCACGCTGACGGCGGAGACGGACAGCAGCGTGATCGACTGGAGGTAGTCGGACAGATAGCTGTAGAAACCGAACATGGCGCCATTCAGCAACACGGCCGCCACCACCGAGGCCCACAGCAACGGCTTTTTCAGCACGGCAAGCTGTTCGCCATAGGTTACGCCCCTGTCCACCGGCATGGAGGGCATGAACACGATGGTTGCCAGCAGCACCAGCGCGTTCACGGCCGTGAAGAACCACATGGCGGCACTGAAACCCCAGTGTCCGCCGACAAATGTCGTCATCGGCACGCCCAGCACCATGCCAGCCGAGACACCAACGAAGACACGGGCAACCGCTTTCGACATCTCCGCCCTAGGCACGGAGGCAGCGGCCGCCGTGAAAGCTATGGTGACATAGACCGGATGGAACAGGCCCTGGATGGCACGGACGGCAAGCTGAACGGTGAAGTCGTCCGACAGCGCGGCCACCACATTGCCGACAACAAACACCGACAGCGCCAGCAGCATCGCCGTCTTGCGGTTCATCCGGGAAAACAGCAGCGGCGTGACCGGTGCCGTGAAGGCGATCACCAGAGCAAACAGGCTCACCATCCAGCCTGCATCGGGCACGCTCACCTGAAAGTGCTGCGCAACGAGCGGGATGATGCCCACCACGCCCATTTCGGTATTCAGGATACCGAACACGCCCAGCGTGAGGATCGCAATGATGAAGCGAGGACTGGATGAGGAAGCCATCGTGTTCAGCACCCTGCGCGCGTCAGACCAGATTTTCCCGGAAGAAGGCGGCAAACCTGTCGAAGGGAATCTTGCCTGCCTGGTTGTCGTACAGATCCACATGGGTGGCATCGGGCACCAGCAGCAATTCCTTCTTCGCACTGCCTTTCAATTTGGCGTAGGCATCTTCACTCATGTAGCGGGAGTGCGCCTTTTCACCGGCCACCACCAGCACGGGGGCCGTGATTTCATGGGAGAACGCATCCATCGGCATGGTGAAGAAGGACAGTGGCATGGTGGCCAGCCACGCGCTGGTGGAATTCAGCGAATTCTTGTGAAAGCCGCGTTGGGTGCGATAAAAATCGAAAAACTCGGCAAGCACCGGATGCGGATCGGCGGGCAGGCGCTCGGGCAGGATGCGGGTGATGCCGGTGGCCACCTTGCCGTTTTCCACCGGCAGTTCGTGCGCACCAACGGCGCGCTTGCCGCTGTCCACGTCTGCCCAGCGCTGCGCGGCCAGATATTCCTTGACCCTGCGCCGGTCGGCTGGCGTGTAGGCGTCCTTCTGATCGCCCACGCCCATGCTGATCGACCGGCTCATGTCGTACAGCACGGAGGTGGCAAGCGCCTTGACGCGCGTGTCCATCGAGGCGGCATTCAGGCTCATGCCCCCGAAGCCGCAGATGCCCAGCATGCCCAGACGGTTACGATCCACATCCGGCAGCGTGCCGAGAAAGTCCAGCGCCGCGCAGAGATCCTCGCTGTTGATGTCCGGCGAGGCCATGCCGCGCATGTCGCCACCGCTTTCGCCGGTAAACGACGGGTCGAAGGCCACGGTGACGAAACCCTGTTCGGCCAGCGTCTGGGCGTAGAGCCCCGACACCTGCTCCTTCACGGCACCGAAGGGGCCGCTCAGGGCGATGGCAGCCAGTTTGCCACTGCGATTTTTCGGCAGGTAGAGGTCACCGGCCAGCGTGATGCCGTAGCGATTGGTGAAGCTGACCTTGCGATGGTCGACGTTGGCGGATCTGGGAAAAACCTTGTCCCACGCCAGGGAGAGCTTCGCCCCCCGCCCTGCAGCCTGTTTTTCTGCACCGGCTGTGGCCGTGGCGCTGATGAGGGAAGCAGCGACAGCCGCGCCGGCTGCCTGAAGATAGTTGCGACGGTTCATCGGTCTTGCTCCTGGATGCAGCCCATTGGATGGCGATGGACTTCATCTTAGGAAAGCAGGCGTGTTCCGTAAATGATGGCAAATGGAACCTTGTATTCCTTGTTTTGAGATACTGATAACACCGAGCGCATGCAGCACGGGGATTCGCGCACGAGCGCACCAGGCATCGCCGCCCCCTGCCTTCCGGGAATGACTGCTCCTGCTGTTGCCGGCAGGCCGCTCCCTTCGGAACCGGGAGCGGACGATTTTCAGCCAATCAGAATCGCCCGGATGTCGTTGACGTTGGTGCCGGTGGGGCCGGTACGCACCAGATCGCCGATGGCATCGAACAGGGTGAAGCTGTCGTGGCGAGCGAGCACGGCCCGTGCATCGAAGCCGGCGGCGTGAGCGCGGGCGAGCGTGTCGGGCGTGATGATGGCGCCGGCGGCGTCCTGTATGCCGTCGATGCCGTCGCTGTCGCAGGCCAGTGCCCAGACGTTTTTCTCGGCCGACAGCGCCACTGCCATCGACAGCAGGCATTCGGTATTGCGTCCACCCTTGCCACCGCCATCCGGGCCGATGGTGACGGTGCCCTCACCTCCCGAGAGCAGCACGGCCGGTGCCTTCAGCGGATGACCGAAGCGTGCGGTGGAACGCGCAATGCCTGCCAGCACCAGCCCCATGTGGCGTGCCTCACCCTCCAGCGCATCGCCCAGAATGAGCGGCGCGAGGCCCAGCGCACGTGCGGATTCTGCCGCTGCTTCCAGCGCCATCATCGGCGCGGCAATCACGTGCACCTCGGCGTCGTCACGCTGCCGGTGTTGGGGTTTCGGGGTGTTCAGCACCGCCTGTGCCGCCTGGGGCAATTCGATGCGATAGCGTGCAACGATTTCGCGTGCCTGCTCGCGTGTGGAGGGATCAGGAATCGTCGGCCCGGAGGCGACCGCAGCCGGATCGTCACCGGGCACGTCGGACACGATGAGCGTGACCAGACGCGCAGCGCCGACGGCATCGGCCAGCCCGCCGCCCTTGATGGCGGAAAGCTGGCGGCGCAGCACGTTCATCTCGTTGATGTTGGCCCCGCTGGCCAGCAGGGCGCGGTTGAGCTGCTGCTTGTCGGCCAGTGTCATTTCGCCGGCCGGCAGCACCAGCAACGACGAACCACCACCGGAAATGAGGGCGAGCACCAGATCGTCCGGCCCCAGCCCCTGCACGGCAGCCAGCAGGCGCTTCGCGGCGATCACGCTGTTCTCGTCGGGCACGGGATGCGCGGCCTCGATGATCTCGATGCGACCAGCCGGGATTTTCTGACCATGACGGGTGACAACCACGCCCGATACATCGACATCGGGCCAGGCGGCATCGACGGCAGCGGCCATTGCAGCGGAGCCCTTGCCTGCCCCCACCACCACGCAGCGGCCCTTCGGTTTGGCGGGCAGGTGACGCTGCACTGCCGGCCCCGGATCTGCGCTTTTTACCGCGGCGTCGAACATCTGCCGCAAGGCGGCACGTGCTGTTTCATCAGTCCATTGGCTCATCGTCAGTCTCCTGTGTAACCCCAGAGCGTGGCACCGGAATCATCGTTCCCTGCCCATCAGGACGATTGTGCCTGAAACCGCCGGAACGGCACCGCCCTTGGGGCAGCATTCCGCTGGCGCTTGTCATTCGCCTGTTCTTCACTGCGCAAGCCTGACAAACCATGCCCCCAAATCGTGCTGCAGCGCGCGTACACCTGTTCTGGACCCCCCCCATCGGGAAGCCCCTACAGGAATCTCCGGTTTTCCGACGCAAACGATGGCCACGCGCGCAGAATGTTTCCGGTGTTCATTCCGGTGACGGCCATCGGTGCCAGATGCGGGATGGAGCACGCACTGCGCCCGTGCAGGCAACCGTGGCACGCGCAGTGGCAAAAACGGCTGCCAGGCCAAGCTGACAAGCCAGAACGTCCGAATCACGGAGACAACAACGAATGAACAAGAACAACGCGCGTTACATCCTCGCACTGGATCAGGGAACGACCTCATCGCGTGCCATCGTTTTCAACCACCAGGGAGAGAGCGTGGCGGTGGCCCAGCGGCCTTTCAACCAGTATTTTCCGAAACCGGGCTGGGTGGAGCATGATGCGAAGGAAATCTGGGCCTCACAGGTGGCGGTGCTGACCGAGGCGCTGGCCAAGTCCAGCCTGGACGCTGCCCACATCCATGCCATCGGCATCACCAACCAGCGCGAAACCACCGTGGTCTGGGACCGCAAGACCGGCGAGCCGATCCACAACGCCATCGTCTGGCAGGACAGGCGCACGGCCCGCTATTGCGACGAGATCCGCGAGGCGCACGCGGAGAACATCCGCAAGAAGACCGGCCTGGTGCTGGATGCCTATTTTTCGGCCACCAAGGTGAAATGGCTGCTGGACAACGTGGAGGGTGCGCGCGAGCGGGCAAAACGCGGCGAACTCTGCTTTGGCACCATCGACAGCTGGCTGATCTGGAATTTCACGCGCGGCAAGGTGCATGTGACCGACCCGAGCAATGCCAGCCGCACCATGCTCTACAACATCCACACGCTCGACTGGGATGACGAGCTGCTGGCGCTCTTCGACATTCCGCGCAGCATGCTGCCCGAGGTGAAAAGCTCCAGCGAGGTCTATGGCGAAACCTCCACGCGCTATACCGAGGCCGCGATTCCGATTGCCGGCATTGCGGGCGACCAGCAGGCGGCCCTGTTCGGGCAACTGTGCACGCGCCCTGGCATGCTGAAGAACACCTACGGCACGGGCTGCTTCCTGCTGATGAATACCGGCGGGACCCCGGTGGACTCGAAGAACAACCTGCTGACCACGGTGGCCTGGCGGATTGGCGACAAGACCACCTATGCACTGGAAGGCGGCGTGTTCGTGGGCGGAGCCGCAATCCAGTGGCTGCGCGATGGCGCCAGGCTGATCCGTACCTCGGCCGACATCAACACGCTGGCCGCCACGGTGGAAGACAACGGTGGCGTGTATTTCGTGCCGGCCCTCACCGGGCTGGGCGCACCGTGGTGGGACCAGTATGCGCGCGGCGCGCTGATGGGCATCACCCGCGGCACCACCGACGGGCACATTGCCCGTGCCACGCTGGAAGGCATTGCCTTTCAGGTTTATGACATCGTCAAGGCAATGGAAGCCGATGCGGGCCAGGCGACCACGGAGCTGCGTGTGGACGGTGGCGCCTGCAAGAGCAATTACCTGATGCAGACGCAGTCCGACCTGTTTGCCTTCGACATCGTGCGACCGAAGAACATCGAGACCACGGCGATGGGTGCGGCGTATCTGGCGGGCCTGGCCACCGGCTTCTGGCAGGGAACCGACGAGCTGGAAGCACAATGGCAGGTGGACAAGGTGTTCCGTCCGCAACGGCCGCCCGAGCGCGTGGAAGAAATGCTGCGCTACTGGCACAAGGCCGTGCGTGCCGCGCGCCACTGGATCGAGGAGTGAGCGATGGGCATCTTTACCGCTGAATTCATCGGTACCGCCATCCTGCTGCTGTTCGGCAATGGCGTGGTGGCTTCGTGCTCGCTGGAAAAAACCCACGCGCGCGGCGTGGGAGTGGGCTGGATCGTCATCACCACCGCCTGGGGTCTGGGCGTGTTTCTGGGTGTGGTGGTTGCAGGCCCCTACAGTGGCGCGCACCTGAACCCGGCCGTGACGCTGGCACTGGCCATTGCCGGCAAGGTGCCGTGGTCGCTGGTGCCGACCTACTGGGCCGGCGAGATGCTGGGCGGCATGTTCGGTGCCTTCCTGGTGTGGCTGTATTTCCGCGACCAGTTTGCGGCCACCGAAGACGAAGGCGCCAAACGGGCCTGCTTCTGCACCGGGCCGGCCGTCGACAACCCGCCCAACAACTTCTTCTGCGAAGCGCTGGCAACCTTCGTGCTGATGTTCATCATCTTCCATCTGGCCGATGGCAAGATCATGCTGCCGGGCAGCAACGAGGCCACGCCGGTGGGACTCGGCTCGGTGGGTGCAATCCCCGTGGGCTTTCTGGTGTGGGCACTGGGCCTGAGCCTGGGCAGCACCACCGGCTATGCGATGAACCCGGCACGTGACACCGGCCCGCGTCTGGTGATGACGCTGTTGCCGCTGAAGGTGTCGGGCAACTGGGGCTATGCGTGGATTCCGTGCGTGGGCCCAATGGTGGGCGGCGCACTGGCTGCGTTTGCCTTCATGGCGTTGCAGTGAACGACGCCTGATGTGCAGAGGGACGCCCTTGCTGGGCGCCCCTTCGGGATCAGGGGGATGAGCTGCTCATGCCCCACGGCATCCCCGGACCGGGAGCATTCCCCTGCCAGGACTACGCGCTTCGGGGGCCTGCCGTGCTTTCGGGGCCAGCACGGACACGAACAGGCGCATAGATGCGCACTAATGACTCTGCATGCTCCTGATGGCGTAGACCAACGCAGCAATGACGCCGCCGTTTGAAACCGCGAGATACAGGGTTTCCTGCGTTGCCCCCACTTCCACTGCCTGCTCCAGAAACACCAGGGCAAGATCAGGATGGATACCTGCAGAAGAATGATTTTCAGGTCATGGAAGTCATTGACGTGCATCACCTTCAGGAATCTGGACTCCTTGTCGGGCTGCGCCGAGATGAAGAATCGGTAATGGGCGATGCTGACGATCTGGAACACCAGGGCAATGAGCAGGATGTCCAGCGATTTCAGCAACATCACTGCCATCACCTTCGCCTCGGTCGCGCTGTCCGGAATGTCGGCGAAAAAGCCCAGGATGGCCTGCAGCATGATGTTCACCGCCGTGACATAAAGCAGCAGTGATGCGCAGAAGCTGGACAGGATGATGATGAAGACGAGATATCGGCTGTTCCGGAAAACGGATTCGAGCATTACGGTGTCCCGCGAAACTTATCTTGCCGGCGGCCAGTCGCGGCGGCGGAAGACCCAGCGATCATCCGACGATGCCTTTCTGTCGAGACGATAGCCGTCGCGGTCGAAGGTCTTGAGCACTTCAGGGTCGTTGCTGCCGCTGTCGATGGCAAAGCGGGCCATCATGCCGCGGGCGCGCTTGGCATTGAAGCTGATGACCTTCCATTTGCCGCCTTCGGGCGATTTGGCGTCGTCACGCCACTCCTCGAAGGCTATCTTGATGACGGGATGCTTGAGCGCTTTCAGATCGACCGCGCCGAAGTATTCATCGGAGGCCAGATTGACGAGCACCGGGCTCTCGTCCTTCGCCAGCACCTGATTGAGGTGCGCCGTGATGTGCTCGCGCCAGAAGGCGTAGAGATCCTTGCCGACGGGGTTTTCCAGCTTCGTGCCCATTTCCAGCCGGTAGGGCTGCATGCGGTCGAAAGGCCGCAACACGCCGTAGAGGCCGGACAAAATCAGCAGCAACTGATTGGCACGTTTGGCCTCGTCTTTCGTCAGCTTGCGGGCGTCCAGCCCATCGTACACGTCGCCGTCGAAGGCAAAGAGTGCCGGACGGCTGTTGGAGTCGTCGAAGGTGTCGGAGAAGCGCTGGTAACGCTCGGCGTTTTCCTGCGAGAGCTTGTCGCTGATCGACATGAGCCGGCCGATGGCGCCGGCATCATACCCCCGCATGATGTCGACGAGCTGCCGGGTTTGCGGCATGAACTGCGGCAGGCTGGCGGGCACCTCGGCGGCGGGCGAGGTGTAATCAAGCGATTTGGCGGGAGAGAGGACTATCTTCATGTATTTGATGATACAGCCTGACTGCACGGGTGGATGGAGGATAATCTGCGCCTGGCGCGGGAATGCTCCTTCCCGCCATTCAGTGCCCTCCTGCAGCCCTTCTCCACATCTCCCTGCTCATGAAACGCCTCGTCATCGACACCAACATCTGGCTGGATCTGCTGGTCTTTCACGACCCGAAGGCGGAACCGTTGCGTGCCGGGCTGGAAGAAGGACGCTACCGGGCGGTGGGCACCGAGGCCATGCGCACCGAACTGGCGCTGGTACTGGCACGACCGCAGTTCCGGCAGGATGCGGCGCAGCAGGAAGCGGCACTGGCGCGCTGGGATGCGCTGGTGGAAAAGCTGAACGAGGCGCCCGCCTGCAACCTGAGCTGCCGTGACCCGGACGACCGCAAGTTTCTGGATCTGGCCGTGGCGCACCGGGTGGACTGGCTGCTGTCGAAGGATCGCGCACTGCTGGCCGCACGCAAGTTCGCGCAGCGCCGATTCGGGCTGAACATCGGCCGGCTGGAGCAGATGCTGGCAGCGGAAGCACAGGCGGCGCCAGATGAACCGGGCGAACGGATGCCGCCCAGGGTCTCCTGACTTCCAGTATCCCCTTCCCGTCTTCACTCCACCTGCCTCAGACCGTCACCCAACGCCCCCTGACCAACGCCGGGCCCCCGACGGCCGACGCCTGACGCTCCGCCACGTGGCGCCCTTGCATCCCTCCGGAAACCCTGTCAGCCATGCCTGCCTCCCCCGTTCAGCCCCGCCCCTCCCGCTGGCACCTGGTCTGCCGGGTCATCGACAACTTCGGTGATGTGGGCGTGATGTGGCGGCTGGTGCGCCAGTTGCACGACGAACACGGCGTGCAGGTGGATTTCTTCATCGACCAGCCGGAATGTCTGCGGCTGATGGCGCCGGGAATCCGCGTTGCCGGCGAAGACGATGCCGCCGAGTCTGCTGCCAATGCAGCCGGCATGTCTGGCAGTCAGCGGGGCGTGTCGCCCTTCCCCTCTTCTGCTGCCGACGGCGGGATTCGCGTGCATCGGCTGGACGAGGCGGCACCAGTGGGCGTGAATGCCGACGTGATCGTGGCGGGCTTTCAGGCGCGACTGCCGGAGGCTGCGCGGCGCAGGCTTTTGAGCCACGCAGCGCCCACGCCAGCCGCGCCCCTGCTGATTCAGCTCGACTACCTGAGCGCGGAAGGCTGGATCGACGACACGCACGGGCTGCCGAGCCTGCACCCGGATGGTCTGCGTGAATGGTTCTTCAACCCCGGTTTCGGGCGGAACAATGGCGGGCTGCTGATCGAACGCGATCTGCTGGCAAGACGCGACGCCTTTCTGGCAAGCCCCGCCGGGCGGGACGAATGGCTGCGCACGCATGGCGTGCAGACCCGGCCCGGCGAGTGCCTGATCAGCGTGCTGGCTTATCCGACGGCGCCGCTGCGGGGGCTGCTGGAAGGATGGCTGCGCACGGCCCGGCATGACGGGGGCGCGGAGCCCCCATGCCATGCAGCGCAGGAATATCAGGCCCTTCCCCGGCATGGTGGGAAAGCGCTGGCCCCAGAGGCGCCGATGCGGCCGATGCGGCCGACGCGGCCGACGCTGCATCTGCTGATTCCCGGCGCAGCAACGCAGCCGCACCTGCTGGCAGAAGCGCGCGCCGTGGCCGCACAGGCCAACGGCCGGCTCCGCGTGAGCGCCCTGCCATTTCTGCCGCAGCCGGCCTTCGACGAGCTGCTGTGGTGCTGCGACATCAATCTGGTTCGGGGTGAAGACTCCTGGATTCGTGCGCTGTGGGCCGAAAAACCCTGGCTCTGGCATGCCTATCCGCAGGCGGAGGAAACCCATCTGGAGAAGCTGGATGCCTTCGTTGCCCGTGTTCGGGTGCTGATGTCTTCGGTGCCATCCTCCGGCGGTGAATCGCCTGTTTCCCCTGAAACGGATTGCCCTGATACCCCGAACGGCCCGGGCCGGAACGATCCCGCCGGCCTGC
>JAUNHU010000103.1 GCA_030523825.1 Lautropia sp.
CATCAGACGATGCTGGTGAACGAGAACCGCCTGAATCTGGCGGACATCCGTGCCCGCAAGTATCTGGCCCAGCAGATGGAAAGCTATTTCTTCGGCGAAGGCGCCGACAAGCCGGCCGGCTACGTGCCGCAATAAGGCTTGCGGGGCCGCCGGAACCGGCCCCCCAGCAGAGACAGCTTAGCGGCGTGCGGCCGGGCATGCGGATGTGCGGCTGCAGGTGCCGCCGGAAAGACCAAGGGCAATGCCGGAAGCCAGCGTGCCGCGCCAGCGCCACGCAGCACGGGACGCTGGCGTCCTCCCCATGCTCAGTCCGCAGCCGGGGCTTCCAGCACCTGCACACCCTCGGGGGCGGCCACCAGCACGGTTTCGGGCCGGCGGCGGGCAAAGAGGCCCACGGTGACGACGCCGGGCCACTGGTTGATGGTTTCTTCCATGCCCTGCGGGTCGATGATCTGCAGGCCGGAAACGTCGAGGATGACGTTGCCGTTGTCGGTGACACAGCCGGGCCGCTGGCGTGCCTGCCCGCCCAGTGCGGCAAGCTGGCGCTCGACCAGCCGGGCAGCCATCGGCACCACTTCGACGGGCAGCGGGAAACGCCCCAGCACCGGCACGCATTTGGATTGATCGACGATGCAGACGAACTGGCGCGACGCCTGGGCGACGATCTTTTCGCGGGTGAGCGCGGCACCGCCGCCCTTGATGAGGGCAAAGTGCGGATCGACTTCGTCGGCGCCGTCCACGTAGACATCAATGCCATCGACCTGATTGAGGTCGAGCACCTCGATGCCCAGCGCCCGCAGCCTCGCCGTGCTCTGCTCCGAGCTGGATACGGCCTGCGGAAACTCGTTGCGCCGGCGCCCGAGCGCTTCGATGAAAAACGCCACTGTGGAGCCGGTACCCACGCCGACGATGCGGCCGGGCGTGAGCCAGTCCATTGCGCGCTCGGCGGCGGCCTTCTTGAGTGCGTCCTGCCTGGCCTTGCTGTCTGCCTCGTTCATGATCGGTCCTCTGAAATCCCGTGACAAAAGGGAAACGCTGAGGACGTTATCGTAATACTTTGTGAGCAGGTTTCCGTACCGCAGCCGCCCACGCCCCGTGCCGCCGGGCTTGCGCGCCTTGGGCCCTCATGTACTCAGCCCGGTCAATTCGCCGTCTGCAGCCCGCGCGCCCAATCCATGTCCTGCAACGGATCGGTGCTGCTGTTGAAACTCGCAGCCCCCGGCGTGGTTGCGAGGGCATGGGCACCCTCACTGGCCTTTCGTTCGAGCAGCCAGCGTTCCAGCTGGTTGCTGGCCAGGGGCCGGCTGAACAGGTAGCCCTGCAGATCGTGGCAGCCCAGCTTCTGCAGCAGGGTCATTTCTTCCGGGCGTTCGACCCCTTCACAGACGGTGCGCAGTTCGAGGGCGCCAGCAAGGGCAATGATGCTGCGCACGACCTTGACCTGTTCGGCCTTGCTTTCCAGCTCGCTGATGAAGACGCGGTCGATCTTGAGCACGTCGACAGGCATGCGGCTGAGGTAGGACACCGAGGAGAAGCCCGAGCCGAAGTCATCGAGTGCGATGCGCACGCCGATCTTCTTGAGCGCCCAGAGCACGGGAAGCAGATTGTCGATGTCGCGCATGACATCGGCTTCGCTCATCTCCAGGGTGAGTGAGCCCGGTGGCAGGTCGGTGGCCTCCAGCGCCTGACGGATCGAGGGCAGCAGACTGGCCTGTTGCAGGTGGCGGACGGTGACGTTGACCGATACGCCGGGAATCGAGACGCCCGACAGCTGCCAGCGGCGCAGTTGTTGCAACGACTCCGAGATGGCCCACTCACCCATCTTGTAATCGAGGCCGCTGTCTTCGGCCAGCGGGATGAACTTGTTGGGCGCGAGCATCTGCGCGCCCCGCATCCAGCGCATCAGGGCTTCGACGCCGACGATGCGGTCGTAGCGGGGGTCCATGATGGGCTGGTAGTGCAGGATCAGCTCGTTGCGGTCGAGCACGGTGGCCAGCGCCGATTGCAGCTCGAAATCGCCGCGCAGCTGCTCGCCGTAGCGGTCATCGTAGATGACGACACCGTTTCCGCCCTGCTGCCGCGCAGCCGTCATGGCCACATCGGCCTTGGCGAGCAGCATTTCGTAGTTGCGCCCATGACGCGGGAACCAGGCGGCCCCCATCGAGACGCGGATCATCAGGTCGAGGCCGTCGATCTGGAAGGGTTTGCGCAGGTGGGCCTGAATGATCTCGATCGCCTTCTGGGCGGTTTCCTCGCTGGGCAGGTTGGAGAAGATCAGGCCGAACTGGTCGCCGGTCATGCGGCCGATCAGCAGGTCGGGAATGTTGCCATCATCGCTGGTGACGGCCGGATCAGCCTGGACGAGGTTGCGGAAGGCATGGCGCAGGCTGTCGGCCACATGCTGCAGCACCCGGTCGCCGGCGCTGAGGCCGAAGGCATCGTTGATGCGCCGGAAGCGGTCGATGTCGAGCATCATGATGGCGGCGACGTGCCCAGGGGGGCGGCGGCGGCGCAGCATCATCTGCCCTTTCAGCAGGAATCCGGCCCGGTTGAAGACGCCGGTGAGGGCATCACGGCTGGCCTGCTCGCGCTGGGCGCGCATGGCATCTAGCTGTTCCTGGCCGCGCAGGGCCGAATTACCCGACACCGGATCGTTGCCTGCAGACTGACTCTTGGCAAGGTTGATACCATGCAGCAACCGCTCGGCAAGCTGTGTCCATTGCAGCGACTTCTGGAAGTAGTCGGATGCCCCGGCAACCAGCGCCTGCCCCAGCCCTTCATCGTCTTCATGGCTGGACAGGATCACGACCGGAATCTGCCGGCTGCCTATAGCCTGCCGCAACTGCTGCACGGATTGCGCGATATCAGCCTCGGAAAGCGAATCATCGAGCAGGACGGCATCGGGCATGATCCGCTCGAGCATCGGGATGGCTTTCGAGACCTGATCGGTGATCTGAACGTCGATGCCGCGTTCACCCAGCCCCACCAGTATCAGGTGCTGCCAGGCCGGATCGTCCTCGACCAGCAGGACGCGCAGATCGCTCAATGCCGTTTTCAACACGATGACTTACCCAGTTTATCCTTTGTCAGACCAGAAACAATTCACAACTTCCCTTGCTGCCCTGGCCGGAAACAGCTCGAACTGCCGTCGTTACCCGCCTGTCTGCCCGACACGGCGCAATCAACCGCATGGCGCCACACTGTCGCCATTCGGCAACATCGTGACAATCAGGATGCAACCATGACGCATGACGCAAACCTTAGCCGGAAAGGCATGCCGCTGTCTGGCCGCATACTGCTGATCGGCATGTTTTGCGCTACCTGCGGCACGGCTTTTGCGCAGGGGCAACCAACGCCATCCCAGCAGGCCACCCGGATTGCGACCCGTGCCGATGACGTGATCGTGCCGCCAAAGGAACTGGACGACAAGGTTCACATGGCCATCGGGCTGGTCGGCAACATCTCGCCCACCTACAGCGGTGCCGACGAGATCGGCAAGGCCGTCGCACCGGGGGCACGCATCAGCTGGAAAGGCTATTCGATCAGTCGCTCGGCCGTGGTGCGTGCCCGCAGCACACCAGGCAACCGGGCCTCGGAAACCGGGCTGGCAGGGCCGCTGTGGCATATCAAGCGTTTCAGTGCCGGCCTGGGCATCTCGCTGAACCGCGGTCGGGACGTGAGCGAGGAGGATCGCGCCAAGGGGCTGAAATCACTGCGAGGCACGCTGATCGGGCGGCTGCGCCTGCGCTACGACCTGACCGAGCACGTGCAGTTCCAGGCCCGGCTGGTGGGCGACCTGCTGGGACGCCAGGGCGGGCTGGAGGTGCCCTTCGGCGTGAACTGGCACCATCAGCTCACGCCCAAACTGCTGTGGACGGCCGACGCCGGGCTGACCTGGGCCAACGGCACCTCGATGCGCAATACCTACGGCATCGGTGCGCCCGAACATGCGGCCAGCGGCTTGCCGCTCTATGAGCCGGGCTCGGGCATCCGCGAGTACAGCCTGTCGACCGGTCTGACCGGCGAACCCAATGCCAGATGGGTGTGGATTGCCCGGGCGAGCCTGGTGTACCTGACCGGCCCGGCCGGCCGCAGCCCGCTGGTGAAGACGCGGGTGATGCCGTCGATAACGGTGGGGGCAGCCTACCGCTTTTCCTTTGACCTGTAGTCCAGGTCGCTGTGTTCAGATCCTGACGGGTCTGGTGGCAGAGCCAGCGCCGTCGGAATCGGCATCAGGCTCCGAGGGGATCTGATACTCCCCTTCGGACGGGTCGGCAGAGCCCTTCCCTGCCGCTTCTCCGCCGGCCTTTCCCTCGCCTTCGTCACCGAAGACATCCTCGTCGAGCGGTACCTCGTCATCGCCCATCGTGAGAATGAGGATGCCTTCACGCACCTCGACCTTGCGCAGGGTGAGCCTGGCCATCGCCTGCTGGGGATCGGATTCGTCCAGCGTCCAGATGGGCTGATCGGCCAGGATGTCTTCGGCCAGCATGCCGTTGAGCAACTGGCGCGCCATGCCCAGCTCGGCGCGGCCAAGGCCGGCCACATCGAGGGATTCGACCTGCGGCTTGTCGAGGAAGAAGGCCCCCTTCTTACTGTCGTAGCGCGGCACGCCGGCAATCAGGGCCTTGCCCTTGCCTGCTTCCTGCGCGTTCAGGTCGAAACCGACATCGGCCTCCATGAACAGGCGCTGGTCGTCCTTCTGGAGCGTGATGACAGGATTGCGCAGGTTGAGACAGGCCAGCCCGAGGAGGCAGCGCTTCTGGGGAAAGGAAGGCTGCAACTGTCGGGTGAGCTGCGCGGCCGTGAGACGAAGCTCACGGGATTCGGCCTGGACGGTAGAACAGGCCGACAGGACAAGCGATGCGGCGAACGCCAGCCCGATGGCCCAAGGGGCTGTCGGCTTCGACATGGGAGTTTCTCCAATGATGATGGTGCTTCAGTGGAGCAACCCGGCCCCGGGGCGGATGATATCAACCGATGGCGCGCAGCATCAATGACTGGCGGCCCCAGCGCGCACCCTGCGTGTCGACCTGCAGGGGCATCTGGCTGGTGAGCCAGCTCAGCACCTGATTGACATCGGCCAGCGGGAAACGGCCGGAAACCGGCATGCTGGCAACGGCGGGATCGCAGGACAGGCGCTCCCGGCAGTAGCGCTGCAATTCGTCGAGAAAGGCCACGAGACGCATGTCGCGCGCGATGATGTAGCCATCGACCCAGGCAGTATCGGCTTCGGAGGACGGGCGCACAGCCTGGATGGCTGCGCGGTCGAAGCCCAGATGCTGCCCGGCGGCCAGTGTCTGGCGCGAAGCGCTGGCCTTGCGCGGAGCAACCGTGGCGGAACCGGACAGCACGGTGAGCCGGGTATCGTCACCCTCACGGCGGACGACGAACTGGCCGCCGGCGCTGTCGATTCGTCCCTGCGAGGTGAGCACGGACACATGGCGACCGTTGACGGGTTGCGCCAGGAACAGCTCTCCCTGCAGGAGATGGATTTCCTGCTGGTCGTCGTGCTGCTCGACATTGAGTGCCGTGTGGGTATTGAGGATGAGCCGGATGGAATCATCGAGCGAGACGGTACGCTGCTCGCCGATGTCGGTCCGGTGCTCGGCGATGAAGCGCCGCCATGCCACGCCATCATCGACCAGGCCGCCGGCAGCCAGCGCTGCGCCAAACACCATGTAACGGCAGATCATGCGGCGCTGCATGGCCCGGCCACCGGAGGAGGCGGAAGCGAAGACCATCGAGCTGGACGGGGAACGGTTCGATGCGGACGAACCTTCCGGCAGGGAGGCCGGGGAAGAAGTGGACCGGAACTTCATCATCAGGGGATGGGTTGTTTCACGCCCCGTCATGAACGAGCCGCCGGGGGATGGGCGACCCGATCACACTCGTTGATCGGCAAAAGGTCGAAAACTGCGCCGACAGGGCATGGCGCACAGCCATTATCTGCCAAACGACTGGCAAATACATGAACGATATCAACGATGCCGTTAATGATTTACGTGTCTGTTACGGAGATCGCCAATTGAGGAGGAAAGCTGCACCGGTGTGTTTGTCCGGAAATACAAGGGATACAAGAAAACAACAACATTGACGATTCGGGAATAAATCATTGGCGCACGTACTTTGTCAAAAAAAGAAAAACACCAATTCGACCGTCTTTTTCAGTCTCTCCAGGCAAAGATTCTTTACTCCCTGCTTGAGGATCGACACGCAAGCTGCGGTAAAACCATTGAATGCGCAACGGCAGGAGTCGTTGTTATGATATATCATCATCAATCCTCAAAACCGTCAGGCGCCATGAGGGCTCCAGCCCGGACTGCAGCCTGAATGAATCCAGCGGAGACCTTCATGACTTTCATTGGCCCCTTGCCCGCCCGGCGCACACTGCTGCACGTGTCACTTTCTCTGGCACTGGGTGCCCTGCTGCCCGCCGGAGCCCTGGCAGACACCGCCGCGAAGACGGCTGCACAGACCCTGGAGGTGGTGGCACCGTGGGAAATCAACGGCCTGCAGCCGGTGACCAGCGGCTTCCTGTTCCAGCGGATGCAGGTGCTGGAGACGCTGGTGGATGTAGACCACGAAGGCCGGATGATCGGCGGGCTGGCCAGCAGCTGGCAGGTATCGGACGATGGCCTGCACTGGCAGTTCCGGCTGCGCGAGAATGCCCGCTTCCATGATGGCTCGCCGGTGACGGCCGGGCGCGTGCTGCCCAGCCTGAAGGCTGGCCGGAAAGAGCCGGCCCTGCTGAGCCTGGCCCCGGTGGATCGCATCGAGGCCGAGGGCGAGCACACCGTTTCGATCCGGCTGAAGGAACCCTATGGCGCCCTGCCCGCCCTGCTGGCCCACAGCAGCACGGGTATCGTCTCGCCGGAAAGTTTCGACGCCCAGGGGAAGGTGACGAAGCTGGTGGCCACCGGCCCCTTCGAGATCGAGAAGGTGGTGCCGCCGCAGCAACTGACGGTGAAACGCTTCGAGCAGTATCACGGCACGAAGCCCGAAGTGGCGCGCGTGCATTATCTGGCGGCCGGACGTGCGGAAACCCGTGCACTGATGGCCGAAAGCGGCCAGAGTGATCTGGCGTTCACCGTGGACCCGGCCAGCCTGCAGCGCATTCGCCAGCGCGGCCAGTTGCAGGTGGTGCAGGCCATTCTGCCACGCACGACCATCCTGAAGCTGAATGCCGGGCTGCCTGCCCTGAAGGATGCACGGGTCCGGCAGGCACTGAGTCTTGCTATCGACCGCAAGGGGGTTGCCACCGCGCTGCTGCGCGACCCGGAAATGGCAGCCACGCAGCTTTTCCCGGCGACGATGCCGCAGTGGCATGTGCCAGGCCTGACCCCGCTGGGCTTCGACCTGGCGGCGGCCGAACGGCTGCTGACCGAGGCCGGCTGGAAGAAAGGCGAGGACGGGGTGCTGCGCAATGCACAGGGCGAGGCCATGCACCTGACGCTGCTGACCTTCCCCGACCGGCCCGAACTGCCGCAGATTGCCACTGCACTGCAGGCACAGTGGAAGAAGCTGGGCGTCGCCGTGAAGGTGAACATCGGCAATTCGGGTGACATACCCCTGGCACACCGGGACGGCAGCCTGCAGGTGGGGCTGACGGCACGCAACTATGGCACGGTCCCCGACCCCATTGGCTCGGTGGCCCAGGACTTTTCGCCCAAGGGGGGCGACTGGGGGGCGATGAACTGGCATGACGCCGGCATGGACAAGGCCATTGCCGCCCTGAGCACGGGCACCCTGCCGGGCGCCGAGGCAGAAGCCGCACGCAAACAGGTGAGCACCACCCTGCACGAGCAACTGCCGGTGATCCCGGTGAGCTGGTACCGGCAGCAGGTGGTGGCCGGCAGACGCATCGACAATGTCAGCATCGACGCCTTCGAGCGCTCGTACCGGCTGACCGACATCCGGTGGCGCCAATGACCCCCTCACTGGGGGGCCTGACCCGCATCCTGTTGCGGCGAGGCTTTCAGGCAATGATGCTGGGCCTCATCGTCGGCACGCTGTGCTTTCTGATGATCCGCTCGCTGCCGGGAGACATGGCGATGCGGATTGCCTCGAACCGCTACGGTTACGACCTGGTGGGCAACGAGGCAGCCCGTGCCGTCAGTGCCGAGCTGGGGGCACAGCTCTCCGGCTGGCCGGCTCTCCTGGGCTGGCTGGGCGACCTGTTGCAGCTCGATCTGGGCCGCTCGCTGGTGACGAACGAGACGGTCTGGGACGAAATCAGCCATCAGCTGGGGGCCACCCTCCGGCTGAGCCTCGGCGCACTCGGACTGGGTGCCCTGATCGGCATTCCGCTGGGGCTGCTCTGTGCATGGCGGGCTGGTGGTGTCATCGACCGGCTGGTGCTGGGGCTGACGGTGGTGCTGCGTGCCACGCCGCCCTTCCTGCTGGCGGTGCTGCTGATGCTGGTGGTGGCGGTGAAGATGGGCATGGTGCCCGTCGCTGGCGATGTGCATGGCAGCACCAGTCTGCTGCTGCCCTCGCTGACACTGGCACTGGGGCTGGCTGCGGGCCTGGCGCGCGTCACCCGGAACAGTTTCCTGGACGTGCTGCAGACCCCTGCCTGGAACTTCGCCCGCATCAAGGGCCTGAGCGACGGGCAGGCACTGGTGCGCCACGGCCTGCGCAATGCAGCGGTGCCCATCCTGTCGTGGCTGGGCGTGCAGGCGGTCTTTCTGGTGGAAGGCACCGTCGTCATCGAGACCCTGTTTGCCTGGCCCGGCATCGGCCACGCGCTGGTTCATGCCATCTTCGCCCGCGACGTGCCCGTCATCCAGGGTACGGCACTGACCATCGGCCTGCTGTTCGTCGCCTTCAACCTGCTGGTCGATGCCTGCTGCCTGTGGCTCGATCCCCGTCAACGGAAAGCCTGAACGATGAATGCCGTTTCGCCGAACGAACACCATGAACTCCCGGTCGAGGAACTGATCGCACGCGCCGGCGAGCGCCCCCGGCGCCATTGGGTCGGCTGGGCGATCCTGCTGATGATTGCGCTCTTTTCCGTGCTGGGCCCCCGGCTGATCGGCATCGACCCGGCCTATCAGGATCTGTCGGCCAGCCTGCTGCCACCGGGTGGCTCCCACTGGCTGGGCACCGACCTGATGGGGCGCAGCGTGCTGGCCCGGCTGGCCGAAGCCTCACAACTGTCCATCGGACTGGCGCTCGTCTCCGCACTGAGCGCAGCCGTGCCGGGCGTGCTGCTGGGGCTGCTGGCTGCCTGGCGGGGCGGCTTCGTCGAGCGGATGCTGGTGATGCTGAGCGACGCCGTGATGTCGGTGCCAGGGCTGCTGCTGGTGCTTCTCTTTGCCACCCTGGCTCCCGGGCAATACTGGGCACTGTATGTGGGTCTGGCCATGTATTTGTGGGTGGAATATTTTCGGGTGACACGGGCAGCCGCACGCCCGCTGCTGGCCAGCGATGCCATCGAAGCCTCACGGCTGCTGGGCTTTGGCCCCGGCTACGTGCTGCGCCGCCACCTGCTGCCCGCGCTGGCGCCGATTCTGGGCACCCTGCTGCCGCTGAGCACGGCCCAGGCGGTGCTGGCCATCGCTGCGCTGGGCTTCATCAACGTGGGGCTGCAACCGCCCACGCCCGAGCTGGGGCTGATGATGATCGAGTTCCTGCCGCATTATCAGGAAGCGCCCTGGCTGATGGCGGCGCCGGTGAGCATCCTGATCCTGCTGGTGCTGGGCATGACGCTGCTGACGGAAGGCCGGGGGCAGCGATGAGGGTAATGAGCGCCCCGAAAAAATACCAGGGGCCTCCCAACGGGAAGGCGGCACAACCCGGCGGCTCAGCGCCGTCAAGCGCCGAATGCGCCGCCGGGCCGCACCGCCTTCCCGTTTCATCCTTGCGAGCAATGTCCTTTGGCCCCACGCTGGATCGGTGCCGTGCTGCAAGGGAATGCCTGCACCGGCAACAAGGGCCGGGAGGCCGTGCCCGTCGAAGGCGCATTCGGCGCTTGACGGCGTTGA
>JAUNHU010000104.1 GCA_030523825.1 Lautropia sp.
GTACCCAACGCAGGCTCAACGCCGTCAAGCGCCGAATGCGCCTTCGACGGGCACGACCTCCCGGCCCTTGCCGCTGGTACGGGCAGCTCCCTGCAGGGAACGCACTCGGCCAACTCGCCTAAGCTGCCTCGGCCATCTGACCGATGTTCAACCGAAGGCGCTTTCACGATGATGGATGCTCTTGTTGCCACACGAGGCATCCCTCATGACACGCAAGCGTCAGATCCCCCGGGGGCGTTCCCCTGATCCTGCCGGCATTCCCGCTGACAAGGAACCGGTTTTGCATGAGAACGGCGGAGCTTCCCATGACAAGGCTCCAGTTTTGAATGAGAACGCTGGCACTTCCGCGAACAGCGCGCCAGCATCGAAGGACGCCACCCGCATCAGCCACGATCAGGCATTCAAGAACCTGATCCTCGACTATCCGCGCGAGGCGCTGCTGTTTTATGCGGAGGCCGAGGCGAGGAAGATCGACCCGTCGGCCCGGATCACGCCGATACGGCAGGAGCAGCTGAAGGATCGGCTGGGCGACAGATTCTTTGAGCTGGACGTGCCGCTGCTGGTGGAGTGGCCCGATGGCAGCCGCGAAGCCATCATCTTCATCGTGGAAGAAGAAACCAACCCCGGGGACTTCTCGCCGCAGCGATTGGTGTCTTATTGCGCCTCGGTCTCGGAGCTGATGAAAACCAACCAGATCGTGCCGGTGGTGATCTTCCTGAAGCCCGGGCCAATGCCGCCGACGAGTCTCACTCTCGGCAGCCCCGAACGGCCCTATCTGCACTTCGAGTACATCGTCTTCAACCTGGCGCAGACGCAGGCAAGGCTGCACTTCGAGAGCAGCAACATCGTGGCGAGGCTGAATCTGGTGGCGATGCAGCACCGGAAGGAGGAGCGGCCAACAGTCTACGGTCAGGCACTGAAAGGCTTGCTTGCGCTGGAACCCAGCACCGACAGGCAGCGCAAGTATCTGGACTTCATCGACATGTACCTTCCGCTTGAGGATAATGAGCGGGAGGAGTTTGAGCGGAACTACCAAACGGAGAGCAGGAACATGGGTGGAATCGTCTCCCGCGCCATCGAGCAGGGCATTCAGCAGGGGATTCAACAAGGCATGCAGGTTGGCCGGTTTGAGGGGCGACAGGAAGGTCGTCAAGAGGGGCTGCAAGTGGTTTTGACCCGCCTGCTGCAGCGTCGCTTCGGCCCGCTGAGCAGCGAAATCACAGCCCGGCTCCAGGCAGCCACGTCGGAAGACCTGACACGCTGGGCCGACAACATCCTGGACGCCAAGCGCATCGAGGACGTGTTCCAGGCGCATTGATGCGCCATGCAGCATGTGTCAGCTTTGCGCCCGCTTGTGCAGAAAGAAAGACAAGAACAACGGCGATCCTGCATGAGAACGGGGTAAACCCCTCGCAGTTTGGCGCCATCAAAAGGGTGGTGCCATCGTTGGGCGCTTGTTCAGCGTCCTTTCCACTCCTGCCACTATGGCTACAACGGCCGCTGCCACGGCCGGCGCACCCGTACAACACACGGGGCGCCGGCCGTTGCTGTTTCTGTGCGGGTGTCGTGGCACTGCGCACTGGCATGACCACCCAGGCGGGCAGGCGCTTCTCTGGCACATGCCCCATGCCGGGAGGCATCGCCTGGGCAAATGCGTCATGCGCATCGCCATGCGCCCATTTGCGTCAGGGGGGCTCCAAAGTGACGCAAAACGTCAGCATGGGGCATGTGGCTGACGCGCAACGTCATTGCAAAACAGCGCCGAGCGGCAGCAGGGGACTGACAGCGTGTGACCCAAGTCACGCGGGAAAACCCGCGCTGCCGCCGGTCGGCCCGAAGCCGCCGCTGCCGGGTGTTGGCACGGGCTTCGCTATGAGAAGGGTGTCTGAACAAGACCGGGCCAGCCGGAACGGCGCAACCCGATCCTCCTCACCTCTGGACCAAGGAGTCCAAATCATGATGCTGAAGAAAATCCAAAAAGGTTTCACCCTGATCGAACTGATGATCGTTGTCGCCATCATCGGTATCCTGGCTGCTGTGGCCATCCCGGCTTACCAGGACTACACGATCCGCGCTCGCGTGTCGGAAGGTCTGGCGCTGGCTGCTTCGGCCAAGCTGAACGTGGCTGAGATTGCTGCGATGGGGTCAAACGATTCGGTTGCTGCCGGTTACGGCGTGGGCTATAACACACCCTCGCAGTCCACCAATGTGGAATCAGTAAATATTGCAGCGGCCTCTGGCGAAATTAGCATCACCTATCGCCAGCGTGTGGCTGATACTGCGGAGAACCTCCTGGTTCTGACGCCTTTCGCAGACGGTGCAGCGCTGCCGGCGGGTACCGGTCCCTTCAGCCCGGTTCAAGACTCTATCCAGTGGCGTTGCCGTGCATCTGGTGTGGCTCTGCCTAACGGTGTGACGATTGCCGCCGCCGTTACACCCACGCTGCCGACTCGCTTCGCCCCTGCCGAGTGCCGTTAATCCGGCCTGTGCAGCAACAAGCCTGATGGCCTGAACGTCGGCAGCAACACGCCGACAATCTGAGCGCCAGATGGCCTGAGGCCTGAAACAAACGCCCGCACGCGAAAGCCTGCGGGCGTTTGCGTTTATCCCCGTTTACTCCATGGATTCTGAATCAGGAGGGGTTGCCGATCTCATGGGGCGCGCAGATCACCGCTAGCCTGAATTTCCGCTTGGATGAGGTGTGCTCTGGGGGGCCCATATCAGAAGCTGAGCATACGGTAGGGCAGAAATCCCCCCGGAGCCGCGCAGAAGTCCTTCCGTCGAGCCGTGCGTACCGAAAGTAACTTTCCTATTCCTTGGTGATCGAGGGGCGTCTTAATCTATTCCAGCATTACGTAAACGTTTTGGTAGAAGCTCGAAGCTGGATGCAGGTTGGAAGAAGATTTTGCGCGCACTTGGAAGGGGGGGCGAGATCAATGAGCATTCTTGTCTATGGTGAAAAGGCAAGTCGTACTCACGAAAATCAGATGCTGCAGGCCTTCCTGAATCGGTTGGAAGATCGATGGGCGACTAGTAGTGACTGGATAATTACAATTGCGAACGCGATGTGGAACGGAGCGGATATAGATCTTGTTTGCATTCTTCCGTCCGCAATCGTCGTGGCCGACTTCAAAAACTATGGGGGAAAGCTTACAGGGGCAGAGAATGGCGGCTGGCAAGCTGATGGGGTGGTGGTTAAAGGTGGACAGAAGATAAATCCCTTCCAGCAGCTGCGTGGCAACAAGTTCGCTGTTATGGAGTGGTTGAAGTCTAAGGGATTTCTGACAGGGAGGAATCTCGGTCACATATCTGTCTGCACAATATTTTCCAGCAAGATCGAGGATCAATTGGATCTTTCATCCAAGGTTCGATCCTGGTTTCATGTGACAGATCTTGCGAATTGCGCAGTCTTGCTCGATAGTATTTCCTCGCCTGAACTGAGTGTAGACAAAGATGAAGCGATGGAGGTTGTTCGTCGGCTCGGAGTGCGGGAAATCAAATGGACCTGCAGTCGTCCGCAGGTGCGTGACATAAATTCGAATCCTGACGTAACTTATGACCGTGCGCCATTGACCGACCATCAACAAGATGCGCTGCAAGCGTTGCGCACCTTTGTCCTTGCTGATGATTCTGCCAGCTTTGGAGTTCTGGGCATGATATCTACAGGGAAGAGCCGCCTTCTTGCTGAAATCGCCGGGGAAATCCGAAAGGCAGGAAAAAAGGTGATCGTGCTGATGCCAAACCGGCGGCTTGCAGAAAGGGCTGGGCTTGGCGCAAGGAGTATCTATGCCCATCTCTACACGGGCGTGGCAAATGGCGATGAAGAACAAGCTGAAGTGGAGGGGATTGATAACGTCAAGGTCATTCCACTGCGGGAGTGCTCCGATGAAACAGACTGCGTCTATTTGCTGGATGATGCCCATTTGTTGGGTAATTCTCGCTTCTCAACGCCGGATGGAAAACAATATGGTAGCGGAAAATTGTTATTCGATTTTTTCGAGTTCGCAGGTATCGGAAGCACGAGTCGGAAAATGGTTTTCTTTGGGGATCCCTATCAGATCCAGCGTGCTGTACATGAAGAATCGGTGCTTTGGGGAGGGTTTCAGGAAACACGTGGATTGAAGCATAAAGCGCTTGAACTAACCCAGGTTATTGAACCGAGTGGACGGTCAGCAAGGTTGGATAACGCCTGCAAGTTGGTGTCGTCCATACGGGCCAAGAGGTTCGCCATGTTGGATCTGTCGACTGATCACGGCTTCAGGGTTGTCAAAAAAAGGGATGCAGCGATTGAGCTACTGGATCGCTTCCGTTCAAATCCGACTTCCGTTTGGTGCCTGTCCGAGACGCATACCCAAGTAAGTGCATTGACGCAGTGGATTCGTGCGCGTTTGCATGGAAGGGATCTTCTGGAAACTGTGAGCGTTGGGGATCTTTTGGAAATATACGTCAATCCAGATAAACGCGATGCATTTGGATCGAGTGAGTTGATGCCGTCTGGTTGTCGTTTTACTGTGGCGAGTGTTGGTCATCGTACTCAGTATATGCAAGGTCTGAGCTGGGTAAAAAAAGGTCCTGTTGCTTTTCACTCCATCAGATGTAAGGCACACGGGGCAAGCGAAGGGGAGGTTGAGGTTTTTGAGGAGTTTCTGAAGGCAGAGAAACCAGAGGTGGACAAGGAGACAATGATTGCAGAGAGGGTTCTGAGAAATAGCAGTAGGCGCAGGCGAACAGGGGGTTCCGATAGCAGACAGTCTTCGATCAAGGGAATGGAGCAGCAGACGCCGTCTCCACACCTTCCGGATTTCACTTATGTACGTTATGGGTATGCGTCAACTGTTCACCATGCACAGGGCAGCTCTCAGCCAGTTTGCTTCGTGAATGCTGACACTGCAACGGGCCGCCACTCAGAAGTGGTTCTATCGGTGGCTGTACTCTGCAATTACTATCGCTGAAAAAGAGTTGATTATCTTTAACTTCAGGGGCATTGGCCCATTTGACTCCGCCGTCTGGAATATGTCCTCTGTCAAAGAGGCAAGGGATATTGCGATAGGTTCGGGTTGGGGATTTCAGCCTGACGGGGTCGTATCAGAAAGAGATAAGTTGCGTATTCCACCTCAGGGGTTGGAGCATTCAAAAGAATTTTTTAAATCTCTGGCAGTCTGGATTCGCGTGCTGGGCGTTGTTGAATGCCAAGGGTGGAGGGTCGCAAAGGTGGTCTCTCATTCCTACACGGAGTTGCATGATCTGGTTGGTCCAGATGGTGGGCAATGCCAACTGCGGATCGCTTACAACGGAAAGAACATTGTTACCGCTATGCACGTCGATGATTCTGGTCTCTGGCCATTGCTGGTGGAATGGGCGAGCGAGTGCATCGCGACAGCTAGTTATACCTCTGAAGCAATGAGTTTGCTTGGCGCCGCTCGCTCAAAGCTGGAACAGACCGGATGGAAGATTGTGTCCGCCGAGGAGACGTCATACCGTCTGGTTACTACCGTTGTTCGGGGAACGGATGAGCGCGTCAAACTTGAGATCAACTTCGACAAGCAGGGGTTGGTGACCAGTTTTCGGCCGTTGACATGCAGTAAGCCGGAGGTTCTGAATGCGCTCAAGGAGGCTTTTCAATGAGTTGGGAGGATGTGCAAGCCCTTCGTAGGTCAGAGCGTTTTCAGGAAGCTATCGATCTTGGGTTTCAGAAACTTGCCAACGATCCTGATGACTTCAAGTTGAGGACGCAGCTTGACTGGGTCTTCTATGGCTTGGTGAAGTCTTTGGTTTTCAAGGCACGCGAGAACCTGAAATTATCGAAATCTGTACCGCTTCCAGAAATTACTCAAATTCGTGACGCATTGCGTCGATTTGCGAGGTTGCCAAAACGCCGGCCGGATAATGCACTTTCCAATATTGTCCGTGAGGTGTGCAAGATAGCAAGTCATTTTCATACATTTCCTGGATTTATCCGATGGGTAGGAAACGATGGTCTCGCCGACGAGGACTGGCAATACATCCAACGAGAAGAGGATCGCTATCCGCCCATTGCTCTTGGTGTTGCACGCGCGCTGGCGAAATGGGTAAGGGCCCATCACCATGCCTCGCAAGATGACATTGCACTGGCTCTTGGCTGGATAGATCGGGTCAGGCCGGTGGCAGAACGAGATGATGCCCTTTGGTTGGATTGGGACAAGGTTGTCTTGTTGAGGCGTAGCGGACGGCCGGTGGAGGCCGCCAGAGTGCTTGGGGCTGTAGTCAAGGCAAGGAGGAATGAGTTCTGGGTGTGGGCAGAGGCTGCACGTTTGTACTTGAATGAGCAGCCAGATCTGGCTCTGGCGTGCCTTTGTCGTGCACTGGAATGCGGCGCAGATCCGAAGTTCACCGTGAAGGTTCATCTTGACCTGGCGAAAATTTTGGCGGAGCGGGGAGACTTTTCTCAGGCGAGTAGAGAGATTGTCTCAGTCGCCAATATTCGGCAGGAGCAGGGGTGGGGGGCTGGCAAGGATCTGCAAGATTTGATTGGTAGTAGCTGGTACGATCCATCTGCAAACGGGGCAGAGAACTCCAAAGACTTCTATGCGAAGCACTCTCAGGATGCGTTGAGGCTTTGCTTCGATTTCGTTTACGAGGTTTCAGCAACCTATTTGGGCGTAATCGTTGAAAATAAGAAAGATGGCAATAAATATGCGCGAAAGGAGTGGCATCTTTCGAGGTTTTCTTTGCGATCAGAAAGCGGCGAGTTTGTCAGTATTGTCGGAAAGGGTAGGTACGCATCGGTTGTTAATGTTGGCGATCCTGTTACTTTGATCATTGGACGGCAGTCGGAGAATAATCTCGAAGATATTATCCAAGTTATTCCCCGGGAGCTTGGGGAGGCGTGGGACTGTACGGATGAAGGGGTTGGTGTTGTCTCGCGCCTGTCTGTAGAAGATTCGCGCATGAAAATCTTCATTAATCGTGATCTGGAGGTATGGGTTGACAACCGTGTTTGGGAAGGTGCTGAGCCGCCATTGCTAGGCCAAGGTGTTTCTTTCCGGTCTACACACAACCCGAAGAGAGGCCGAACAGATATCTTTTACGTTTCTCCTGGCCCGTGCCCGGAGGCTGATGTCAGGGTGGAGCGAGGAAATTTGCGCCGAAACCCCAAAGGGTTCGCCTTTGTTGATGATGGCTTTGTGCCTCCACCTTTGCTGGAAAATATCCCTGAGGATCACAATGAAGTAACTGCGGTGCTGATTTATGCCAAGGATTCCAAGAAAGATCGGTACGGATGGCGTGCGGTAGCGCTTGGCGCTAGTTGATTGCTTTGCAGTTATTCCGTGGGTTTCCTGTCGTTAGGCGGTAGAAGTGCGCTGGCAAGCCGCTCAGTAGAGATAGAAGGCTTCGATTTGCCGCAGATCTCGATCAGTTTTTTTATGGCTCGTATAAGGAGCTCCCCCAAGCACCCATGTGGCATCGAGCAATCACGACGAAGCAGATGCAAGCACCTCATCCAGTGTCGGGGCATCCAGCACGCGATCGAGCCAGGTTTCCACCTGTTGCACGGTCGCTGCCTGGATCTGTGCCAGCGCCTGCGGCGGCAGCTCGCCAAAGCGCTTTGTCAGCTGGCGCTGGAGGATCAGGATCTGCGCCTGCTGGGCCCCCTTGGCCTGACCTTCCGCCAGACCTTCCTGTCGTCCTTCTTGCAAACCCTTTTGCCGCCCCTCTTGCAGGCCCTTTTGAATGCTCTCCTGCCTGATCTCCTCGGCCCAGACCTGCATTTTCTCAGCCAGTCCCATTCTCAACTCCTTCAAGTCCGTTACCTTTTGCAAGGCCCAGATGCCATCGTTCCGTTTGGCCAGCAGCGCCTGTATCCAGATGGCAAAGGTGCGCTTCAGTTCCGGCTCCCCTTCGAGCCACTCGTTCAGCTCATCGATCAGCGACAGGATGGCTCCCTGATTCTCGGGGTGCTCCAGCCGGATGACGGCCGCGGCCAGGTTCTTCAGCCTCGACAGATCGGTTCGCCGGGCTAGTTCGCCCGCGTCCAGCAGCAGGTACTGCAGTCTTGGCTGATACTGTGCCACAAGACCCGGTGGCAAGGGAAGAAGATCGGCGATGTCGGTAGCGGCCGTCCAGCGGGCCGAGCCGTTGTAGAGGACGATGGGCAGCACCGGAGGCAGCAGCCCGCTTTCATCCAGCTCCCTGTTGCGGATGAGATCCTGGTACCGCAGCCCGACATAGGTCAGCATCCGCACAGCCATCCAGCGATCGGGCTGGCTCTGGAACTCGATCAGCAGATAGAGATAGACCCAGTCCTGGCCACTGCGCACCCGCCAGACCACATCGTTGGCACGCTGGCGCAGGTCGTCGGTGATGTAGCTGCCCGAAACCCGTTCCAGCGTGGTGTAGTCCAGGCTGTGCAACCACTCATCGGGGATGAAGCCCAGGATGAGATCACGCACCAGCTCGGGTGAGGAGAACAGCAGCTTGTAGGAGGCATCGTCAGCGCGTGGCATGGCGGGCAGAACCCATGATGTGAGCTAGACGACAAAATGCTGTATTAAATGACAGTATACAAGGAAGGCATGAAACTTTCGAGTGGAATGACAGGCTGGGTTTACATGCTCATGTTGTTATCCATCGAATTAGTTTCGTTGCGCAAGAATCGGTCGTAAAGTTTTCCCGTCACTCTGCACGGAACTTTGGCACCTTGCTTGATCGCTGTTTTTATATCCAGTATTTTGGTGTCATGTTTTCCTTGTCGGATCACGAACATGGCGCTCAGCCACGACCAGAATTTCAAGAACCTGATCCTGGACTACCCGGTGCAGGCGCTGCAGTTCTTCGCCCCTGCCGAGGCCGAAGACATCGACGAGCGGGTGAGCATCAGGCCGATCCGGCAGGAGCAGCTGAAGGACAGGCTGGGAGACCGCTTCTTCGAGCTGGACGTTCCGCTGGAAGTGAGCTGGCGCGATGGCAGGCGAGGCGCCGTCACTTTCGTGCTGGAAGAAGAAACCGACCCGAGGCGCTTTTCCATCCAGCGGCTGGTGAGCTACTGCGCCACGTTGTCGGAGCTGTTGAAGACGGATCACATCGTGCCGGTGGTGATCTTTCTGCACGGCAGCCCGAGCCTGCGCTTCGAGCTGAAGCTGCACACGGAGAACGACACTTATCTGCAGTTCAAGTACATCGCCTGCGTGTTGTCGGAGCTGTCGGCAGACGCCTACATGGAGAGCAACAATATCGTGGCGAGGCTGAATCTGGTCACAATGCGGCACGCGCAGGGCGAGCGGCTGAAGGTGTACGCGCAGGCACTGCGAAGCTTGATGGCGCTGAAGTCGGATGAGGACAAGCGGTTGAAGTATCAGGGGTTTGTCGACAACTACCTGCCGCTTGAGGATAATGAAAGGGCAGAGTTCAGGAAGCGGTACGAGGCGGAGATAGCGGAAATGCGCGGATTCAGGCAGGAGTTTTTTGAAGAAGGCCGTCAGGAAGGGCTGCTGGTGGGGATGCAGGCTGGCAGGGTGGAGGGTCTTGTAGAGGGCCGGCTCGAAGGCGTCGCAGAAGGCCAGAAGGAGATCCTCGCGCGCCAGCTCCAGCGCCGCTTTGGAGCGCTGAGTGCCGAGCATGCGGCACGGCTGCAGTCAGCTACATCGGAAGATCTCACCCGCTGGGCAGACAACATCCTGGATGCCACCACTATCGAGGAGGTATTCCGGGAGCATTGATGCTTCCCCGTATCATGGTTTGGCAGGGTGAAATACCCTGCCTGCCATCAGATTCAGGCGGGGTTCCGTCCTGTAAATCATGATTTGCTGCCGTGACATGCTTTTTGCTGAACGTCTACAGCGGTATCTCAACCACTTGCCAAGTGCTGCACAACAAATAATCTGAAAAGCCGAAAGCCGAAAGCC
>JAUNHU010000105.1:0-4277 GCA_030523825.1 Lautropia sp.
CGCTCGGGCGTGTTGTCGCGGTACCAGTCCGTCACCTTGCCGTCGATGGAAATGCCGTTGTCGTCATAGACCAGCACCAGCTTCGACAGGCGCAGCACGCCAGCCAGCGAGCACACCTCGTGCGAAATGCCTTCCATCAGGCAGCCGTCGCCGGCAAAGACCCAGGTGAGATGGTCGACGACCGGATAGCCGGGACGGTTGAACTCGGCGGCCAGCAGCTTTTCGGCCAGCGCCATGCCCACCGCATTGCCCAACCCCTGCCCCAGCGGGCCAGTGGTGGTTTCCACGCCCGGGGTGATGCCCCACTCGGGGTGGCCCGGCGTCTTGGCGTGCAGCTGGCGGAAATTGCGGATGTCGTCGATGCTGACATCGTAGCCGCACAGGTGCAGCACCGAGTAGAGCAGCATCGAGCCGTGGCCATTGGACAGCACGAAACGGTCGCGGTCGAACCAGCCGGGGTTGGCCGGGCTGTGCTTCAGGTGCGAGGCCCAGAGCGCGACGGCAATGTCAGCCATGCCCATCGGCATGCCGGGGTGGCCGGATTTGGCTTTCTCGACGGCATCCATCGACAGCACGCGGATGGCATCGGCCATGCGCCGGGCCGTGTCGGCCGACGGGAATGCCGGCCAGCCGGTGTTGACGAAGCCGGGCTCCTGCGGGTGTTCGCCATCCGATGCTTCGGCACCGCCCATATCCAGCTCGCCCTGGTGTCCGTGGTTTTCACCGTGATGCGCATGGGCCTCATGGTGCTGCTGGTGCTCGCCATGCTGCTGATGGTGTTCATGATGGCCGTGCTCGCCGGCATCATGATGCTCGCCTCCGCCATCGTGTCCCCAGCCGCCGGACTCCGGCGTGTGGATGTCTGCGGCGTGTTCCATGTCGTTTGGATACGAATGATCTGTCATGGCGAAAGAAGGGATGTGGATGATCGGGTTGGCCGTTGGGTCGGCCGAGGCCCACCCCCGCGAAGCATGACGATGTGCGCCGTGCCCGCACGAGCAGTCTCTTGCTGAACAGGAATGTAGCAGTAATTTGCCATCCCTGCTGCCCGATGCCCTGTCAATCCGCTTCGTCGGGCATCCCCCTGAAGGACGCCGGATCGCATGCCGGATCGGCCCCGTCCCGATCACCGGTTGCGCGCCTTCTGCAGCGCTCTGCCCTCACCCCCCTCACATTCGGGTTGCATGCCGGCGGGCAGTCCCCCGGGCGTACCGTCATCCCTGCCATGCAGTCTGGGCTGCTGACGCCGCTGTGGCCACGGATGACCGAAGCGGTTATGCTGCGCGTCATGCTGCCCCGAATCCACTTCCCCTGCCTGCGCGACTTCATCCGCGCCGATGTCTCCCCCACTGCCGTCGGACCGCTGCCCCTCGACGAGGCCAATGCCCATCATCTGCTGCGCGTGCTGCGCCGCTCGCCCGGTGACGCGGTGGAAGTGTTCGACGGCGACGGACAGGCCTTCCTCGCCGTGCTCGAAGCCGGCAAGCCGGCTGCCATCAGCCTGCGGGAGCAACTGCCGGTCGAACCTGCGCCCGCGTTGCAGCTTGGCCTGGCCCAGTGTCTGAGTGCCGCCGAGAAGATGGACTGGACGATCGAGAAGGCGGTGGAGCTGGGCGCCACCCACATCGTGCCGCTGCTGTCGGCACGCAGCGTGGTGAAGCTGGACGCCAGCCGCGCCGAAAAACGCCTGCAACACTGGCAGCGGCTGGTGGTGGCGGCCGCCATGCAGTGCGGCCGCAATCGCCTGCCCGAAATACTGCCGGTGCAGCCGCTGCGGCAGTGGCTGGGCACGCTGCCCGCCCCGGCCGCCGATGAACACCGCTGGGTGCTTCACCCGGAAGGCGGGGCGTCACTGGCGGCTCAGGCTCATGCCGTCCGGGATGCAGCAGCGCCACATGCGCCAGACTCCGAAGGCAGGCCACAGCCGCGAGTCAATCCTGCCGCCGTTGCCGGACAGGACGATGAAGCAGGACGGCCCGCCACGCCAGCTGCCGACACCGCCCTGCCTGAACAACCCGAAGGCACCGCAGGCAAAGACGGCACGGTGACACGACCCACAGCCGGCATGGCCTGGCTGCTGTGCGGCCCGGAATCGGGACTGGCCCCCGAAGAACTGGCACTGGCAAGAAACCAGGGCTGGCAGCCGGCCCTGCTGGGGCCGCGCGTGCTGCGCACCGAAACGGCCGGCCTTGTCGGCTTGAGCGTGCTTCAGACGGTGCTGGGCGATCTGGGCTAGAAGCCCGCGGTGAGGCAGACACGCAAGACAGTGTGCCCCAGCGGCAGTGACAGGAGCGCGACGGCCCGGCGCAGGATCATCGCGGCAACAGCGAAGGCACACCGTGCGCACCATCAAAAGCCGGACAACTCCCTGAGAAAGCCCGCTATGGCGGCGGGCCGGTGACGGTTCAGCCTGCCGGCTTGCGCACCGAATAGAAAACGCGAAACGCCACGTCGTTGTCGTAGAAATGATCGGCGGCGTCGCGGAACACGTCCAGCAGCGCGTCGCGGTCATCGTTCGGGAACTGGCTGGCGTCGGGCAGGTTCTCGATCAGCAGCACGAAGCCGGGCTTGGACGCATCCTCCGACGGCTCCAGATCGGTGAGGCAGTCGTAGAGGGCATCGAGATTCTTGCCGTAATAATCGGGCAGTTGCAGGCCCTTGCCCAGCGCGGCCAGCACCTCGGCCTTGCTGCCGGCATCGCTGCAATCGCTTTCCAGCAGCACCTGGTCGGTCTGCTGCGCGGCACGGATCAGGCCGCTGCGGTCATAGGCGCCCAGCGGCAGGACGGCATGGCGGGGAATGTTCGACAAGGCACTCATGGCATCCTGATCCGTCGGAAAGTCTCGTAATGATCGGCGGTGTAGTAAAACACCTCGAAGCGTCCCTGCTGGCCACCGGCGACGATGCGGCGCGCACCGCGGTGCCGGACCCGAGGCGTCTTCACGGTGTATTCAGTGTAGTAGCCACGACGCTGCCGTGGCAACCGGCCTTCCCGGTTGCCGAAGACGGTGCCGTCCTTGGCATAGGGAAACGGCCCGCCCTGCAGGATGAGTTCCAGTGTTCTCTGCGCTTCCACCGGCAGATCCTGATGCAGGATCTCGTCCGCTCCGGCCCGCTCCGTGGCGTCTCGCCACGAACGTGCCTCGGCCGGCACGGCCGACATCAGCAGGCCGCCCACCAGCAGCGCAGTCAGCGCCGTCATCACCCAGCCCCACACACCACCGAGCATGCCGGACTGCGCCCGCCTCGCGGACATCTGCCAGGCCATATTGCCTCCACCCCACATCATCTGGCTCCTGATCTCGTTGTCACCGGACAGGGCGCCCTCGCCCTGCCCCCGGGAAACCTTCAACGCCGCATCCTACGCCAGACATCCCTGCCACGCAAAGCCCCCGCAACGATTGGAACGTGTCCTGCACGGATTTGTCCCGCGCCCTGAAAAACCGGCCAGGCACCCGACAGGCGGCCGAACCTTTCCGTCTGACTCCCGGAAACGCGTTTTCCCTCGGCAGCAAGCCCCGGAGCGGGCAGAATGGGCACCGAACGCAAATCGCGTCCTCCTCCCGATCTCCTCCAGCCATCGCCCGGCAGGGATTACCCTGACGCCGGCCTCGTAATTTTCATTGCATCATCATGAGCCAGCCTGCCCCCGCCAACACCCGCATGCTCCTGTGGCTGGTTGCGGTCGGCTTTTTCATGCAGACGCTGGACGGCACGATCGTGAACACCGCACTGCCCAGCATGGCAGCCAGCCTGGGCGAAAGCCCGCTGCGCATGCAGGCCGTGGTGGTGTCCTACATGCTGACGATGGCCGTGCTGATTCCGGCCAGCGGCTGGCTGGCCGACCGCTTCGGCCTGCGCCGCTGCTTTCTTGCCGCCATCCTGCTGTTCACCGCCGGCTCTGCGGCCTGCGCGCTCGCCTCCACGCTGAACGAACTGGTGCTCGCCCGCATCCTGCAGGGCACGGGCGGCGCGCTGCTGCTGCCGGTCGGCCGGCTCACCATCATGCAGCAGGTGCCGCGCGAACAGTTCCTTTCCGCCATGAGCTTCGTCGCCATGCCCGGCCTCATCGGCCCGCTGGTCGGCCCCTCGCTGGGCGGCTGGATCGTCGAGGCCGCCACCTGGCACTGGATCTTCCTCATCAATCTGCCGGTGGGGCTGGTGGGCGCCGTCGCCACCCTCTACATCATGCCGGACGAACGCAGCAGCCACACGCCCCGCTTCGACTTCGGCGGCTACCTGCTGCTGGTGGTGGCCATGCTGTCCATTTCACTGGC
>JAUNHU010000105.1:4377-9658 GCA_030523825.1 Lautropia sp.
GCCGGCCTGATGCTGCTGCCGGTCACGCTTGCCAGCCTTGCCGCCAAACGCGCCATCACTGACATCATCCAGGAATACGGCTACCGGCAGGTGCTCATCGTCAACACTATCCTGCTGGGCCTGATGGTGGCCAGCTTTGCCCTGATGACCGCCAGCCAGCCGCTCTGGCTGCGCACCCTGCACCTGGCAGCCTTCGGCGCCATAAGCTCCACCCAGTTCACCGCGATGAACACCGTCACGCTGAAAGACCTGGGCACGGCGCACGCCGCCAGCGGCAACAGCCTCTTTTCGATGATCCAGATGCTGGGCATGAGCCTGGGCATCACCTGCGCCTCGGCCTTCCTGAATGCCTTTTCCGGCTGGCTGGGCGATGACGGCCACGGCAACGCAACCCTCACCGCCTTCCGCGCCGCCTTCGTCGCCATCGGCCTGCTCACCATGGTCTCCGCCGCCATCTTCTGGCAACTGCGCAACGACAACCCGAAGCGCAAGGCCGGGGCCGCCTGAAGCGTCCACTCGGCGCATTCAAGGGTATCTGACACGCACGGCCCTGGCTTTACCACCATCAGTAAACAGACAACATGCTGCCCAGGCGGGACAATGCAGATTCCCGCTCACGCACCGGGCAGAATGCCATGCGGATCGAATTGCGCTTTCACCTGCGCAAAAGCTGCCTGCAACGCGGGCGACCAGCGCCCTGCCACGAGCGGCGCGAGGGTCTGCAGCAGCGCCTGCCAGGCGCGCTGCGCCGGCATGGCCCCGCCCGGCTGCACATGCACGATGAGTTCGCCCGTGAGCAGGCGGCCGCGCCAGTGCACCGCCCCCCCTTGCGACCGCAGCGTTTCTGTCACCGCCCCCACCCGGGCGGCCAGCGCCGGCAATGGCATTGGCGGCAGCAGCAGGCCATCAGCCGGCGTTGCGCCATCGGCCCGCAACGCATCCACGTCCAGCCCGCCATCGCTTGCGTAATGGGCCAGCGCCCAGCATCGCGGCGCGGTCTCCACATCCAGCAACTGCTGCCACACCGGGTACACGGCATGCGCCGACTGCGCGGCACCACGAGCGGGCTCGCTGGCGCCTGCCTTGCGCAACCGGGACACCAGCCCGCCCGTCTGGGGCGAAGCGGCGCGGTCTCCCGTCACTGCGCCCTCACCGGCAAGCAGCACGCCGGCCCGCTGGCCGGCACCGGCAACACCCGCAGCCTCCAGCAGGCTGCGCAGCCGTGCCTGCACCTCTGCCTCCGTCTCCCCGGTGCAACCCACCAGCCAGCCTGCGGCCGGCAAGCCCGCATCATCTCGACACCCCGTCGCGCCAGCACTCGCCGGTCGGCCTGTGCCCGGCGACATGCCCGTGCCCGGTGGCACACCCGCAGTCACAGCGTGACCATATCTGTCTGCCGCCAGACTTCCCGAGCCCAGGCTACTGGCCACCCGGCCCTGCCCTGCCCCATCGGCCCGCATCAGTGTGCCCCAGAGCGCCTGATCGTCCGCCATCTGCGATGCGCGCAGCGCCCCCATGCCGGCTGCGTCCAGCAACTGCAACACCGCCGGCTGCGCCGCCAGCGCCTCACGCAGTCTCGCCAGCGCGGCCGCCACCGAAGCAAAACCCACCAGCGCCCAGCGCATCACGGCCGGCCTCGGCACGGGGCGCAGATGCAGCCGGGAGAACCATGCAAGCTGCCCGCACGAACCCGCCAGCAAGTGCGCTAGATTCACGGTGCCATCGGCGGTGTAGGGGCGCTGCGGCCGGGGATGAAAGCAGTCGAGCAGATAGCCCCCCACGGCCCGTCGGCCCGCCGGCCAGTGCCGGGCAATGTCGGCCTGACAATCGTTGGCGATGCCGAACAGGGCCGACACCAGTTGCCCGGCACGCCCGCTGCCCAGGCGGATGGACGATGCCTCGCCGAAGGGGCCGAAAAGCTGTTGGGTGCCGTCGGGGAGCACGGCGTCGATGCCCAGCAGACGGTCGGCCATCGTGGCAGCCCCAAGTCCACCGGCATCCAGCCCGGCCAGCGCCCCCAGCCGGGTCTGCACGGCACCAGCAGCCAGCACTGGCAGCCACAGCCCGTGGATCTCCAGCTGCCGGTTCAGCGCAGCGGTGGTGGCGCCAGGCCCGGCCCCCACCAGCCGGCGCGCAGGGTCCAGATCGGGAATGTCTGCAAGCCCGGCATCGTCGATGAGCAGCAGGCCGGCGGGCGCCCTGCGCGCTGCCGACACGGGCACCTGCCCGAAGGCCACCGGCACCCGCTCGTCATCGGCAATGGCCAGGGCCGCAGCCACATCGAGCGCATCGGTCGGCTGCAGGCGCGCCACCGGCACCACGCCGGCCACCCAGCCCAGCTCGCCCCGCACCTGCGGCCGCAGGCGGCGCATCAGGGCCAGCAGCCGTTCCGGTTCAGCAGTGCGCTGCGTCATCATCTCTCCGTCGCCTCACTCGATCAGCCCCTCGCCCAGCGCGCCCTCATCTGCAAGCAAACCCCAAAGCCCCTCCGCAGGCAATGCCCACACCCCCGCTGGCAGCTTCCAAAACCCCGCAGGCACTCCGCCCCACCCGCGAACAGGCAACGGGCAGGCAGCAGGAAGCCCCAGGATGCTTCACCTTCTTCCCCGGATTTCACCCCAGGCCGCCCCAAAAGCAAAACGCCGCCCCCGGAAAGGCCGGGCTGCGGCGTTTTGAGCCCCCGAAGGGAGCGTTCGAGCCCCCACAAGGGGGCTGAAGGAGATGCAGGGAAAACCTGAAAACCGGTCAGAGGTCGACAGCACCACGAACCTGGCTGGCCGATGCCTGCGAGGTGTTGCCGCGACGGGCCGCCATCATCACCGAGACGAACTCGTCGCGGCGTGTGAGCACCTTGCGGCCATAACCGCCATCGTGGGCATGGTTGGCTGCGCCCACATAGGCCTTCAGCGCACGGCGCTCGGTGCCATATTTCTTGATGTAATCGGACAGGATGCTGCTGCCCACGAGGATGTTGACCTTGGGCTGCCAGACGACCGTGTTATAGGAGCCATAAGGCTTGAAGCGCTTCTTGTGAACCCGCGTATGCACCTGCATCAGGCCCTGCGCGCCCACACTGCTCTCTGCACGCGGGTTGAAGCTGGACTCGGTCGCCATGATCGCCAGGATCAGGTAGGGATCAAGACCGTAGACCTTTCCGGACTGGTGTGCATAGCTGACGTACTGTTCGACCGCCGATTCGCGCACGCGGAACTTGCGGGCAATGTGCTGGGCCACGCTGCGCTGGGTGCGGCTGAGCTTGAGGTTGGACGACAGCACCACGGCCTTGCCGGCCTGCGGGCGTGAGGCGCTGCGGGCCAGACGCTGGCTGCTGCGAGCCGACTTGCTGCTGACACGGGTGGCAGCCTGCTTGCGGGCTACCTTGGCCCCCGAGGAAGCACGGCTGGCGGCCTTCACGCTGCGACGGCGCTCAGCGGCATGGGCGTCGTCCCTGGGAACAGCCACCACCCGGGTAAGCACCCTCACCGGAGCCGGATCGGCCTGCGCCACCGTCTGGGTGGCCTTTACCGACAGCGTGCGATCCTCGACCGGCGCGGCAGCATCGGCCATCTGCGGCAGGCCGGCAATCACCATCGCCGAGGCAGCGAGCATGGCCTGCCAGAGGCGGCCCGAGCAGCGGCGAGCCACATCCAGGCGACCGAGAACACCGGACACGCGCCGGGTAAGGGTCTGGGCGAACGGCATCGTCGGGGTGGCTGACATGGGATTCAGTCTCCGGATCATCTGAGCCGCACTCATTTCACTTAAGGCGCGGCACCGTGAAAGCGTTGAAAAACGAAGGAAACATTCCGAAAAACCGGCCCCGGGGCAGAGAACACCGGGCACCAGCAGGAACACCTGAACAACTGCCATGACCCGCCGGGCGGCATCATGGACTTACAAAAAACAACATCTGCTCAAGCACTACTGGAGATGTTATCAGCAATCCCGCCGCCAACACGCATCAACCGAGAGTTTTGCACTTGATTCATTGTTGAAAATTCTGTTTCAAAATCGCCGACTCCTGCCAGTACCGTCAAGTGGCATACCAATCTGGGCCTTCTAGTGTCATGGCCTCGTTTGCCACACCGGGCACCTGCAGGAAACCCTGTGTGGCATTCTAACGACAAACTCTGACACAATGGGCGCCTCACATCGGCCATTCACGACGCCTGGCGGCCCGATCAACCCATCCGCAGGTTGACAGCGGCATCACCCCGCCAGACGGCTCCGCGCCTGCCACGAGCGGCACCTCTCCCCTTCTCCTTGCCGGCCACGCGGCCACCAGAAGCGCGCCCTACAGCACCGGCCCCAGCGTAGCCAGCACGTTGTTCCAGATGCGCCGGTGCATCGGCCAGGCACGCACCTCGGCCAGCGTCACCGGGCGAGATCCTTCGATGTATTCCTGCTGGCGCGCCATCACCGCCGCCGTCATCGCCTCGTCCTGCAGCAGCACATTGTTCTCGAAATTCAGGTCGAAGCTGCGCAGGTCCAGGTTGGTGGAGCCGATGAAGCACAGCTCACCGTCCACCGTCAGCGTCTTCGCGTGCAGCAGGCCATGCCGGTACTCGTGAATGAGCACGCCTGCCGTCAGCAGCCGGGCATAGTTGCTGCGGCTGGCCCCGGCCACAATCCACGAATCATTGCGCTCGGGCAGGATCAGCGTCACCCGCACGCCCCGCAGCGCCGCCGCGCACAGCGCCTCCAGCACGGTGGCATCCGGCACGAAATACGGCGTCGAGATCGTCAGCTGTCCGCGCGAACAGGCAATCAGTGTGCTCATCAGCTGCGGCGCACTGCGGCGACGCTCGGTGGGGCCATCGCCCACCACCTGCGCCGCAAAGCCGCCAAGCGGCAGGGCAGCGTCGGCATGCGGCTCCGCCCCGGTTTCCATGTCCTGCCCGGCATCCGGCGCAGGCTCGGGCGCAGGCGCGCCCTGCACGCTGGCCAGCGACTGCGCCGAAGCGCCCCTTGCCAGGGCGGGGCCGGCAGCGTGCTCGTCAGTCATGCACCCGCCCTGCCCGCCAGCCGGCACCACATCCACGCCGCCCCGGCCCGCAGGCAGCGGCACCGGCGCCCCCTCCCGCTCGAACACCGCCAGCACCTCGCCGGTGGCCTGCATCCAGTCGCTGGCGAACAGCAGCTGCATCTGATCCACCACCGGCCCTTCCAGCCGCAGCATGATGTCCACCCAGGGGGCATACTTCGCCTTGATGCGGAAGGCTTCATCCGCGCAGTTCTGGCTGCCACAGTAGGTGATGCGCCCGTCGATCAGCGTGATCTT
>JAUNHU010000106.1 GCA_030523825.1 Lautropia sp.
TCGTCATCGCCGTGGGTCACACCGACAGCGTCGGTAACGATGCCTACAACCAGCGCCTGTCGGTTCGCCGTGCAGAAGCTGTCAAGGCATACCTGGTCAGCAAGGGCGTCGATCCTGCCCGTGTTTACACGGAAGGCAAGGGCGAGACCCAGCCTGTGGCTGACAACAAGACCCGCGATGGCCGCGCGCAGAACCGCCGCGTCGAAATCGAAGTGGTCGGCAGCCGCCAGGTCGTGCAGTAAGCACGCCCCGCCACCGGTCGCCTGTCTTCGGGCAGGCGCCGGTTCCAGTGGCAGCAGGAAAACCACCATGACTCAGGTCATGGTGGTTTTTTCTTTTGGGCACGACAGTTTTTGAGCGCCCCGGACAGATGCCCCATCGCGAGCTGCTCAAACGCCTCCGGCACCCCGTGCCACCGCCTCACACCTGTACAGACGCGAGAACCCGTCAATGGCGAGCGCACCACCACCGACCCCCCCCTCACGCCAGGCTCACGGCACGCCACGGCACTCATTCCGCATGCCCGCAACCCATGCGAAACAGAGGGCCAGCGACAGGGGCTAGAATCGGGCTTTTGACCCAACACCCCCAGGGCCGCCATGTCCGCATCCGATTCTGCCCTCACCCCGCGCCGCAATGTCGACCAGCACGAACTGGACAAGTTCCAGGATCTCGCCTCGCGCTGGTGGGACCCCGACAGCGAATTCAAGCCACTGCACGAAATCAATCCGCTGCGCCTCGGCTGGATCCGTGAGCAGGCAGGCGGCAGCCTGGACGGCAAGCGCGTGGTGGATGTCGGCTGTGGTGGCGGCATCCTCACCGAAGCACTGGCACAGGCCGGCGCAAGCACGCTTGGCGTCGATCTGGCCGAAAAGTCGCTGCAGGTGGCAAAGCTGCATGCGCTGGACACCGGCGTGTCGGTCGACTACGAAAAGATCGCGGTCGAAGACCTGGCTGCCCGCCAGCCCGGCGAGTTCGACGTGGTCGTGTGCATGGAAATGCTGGAACACGTGCCCGACCCCGCCTCGGTGATACGTGCCTGCGCCAAGCTGGCGAAGGCCGGCGGCACCCTCACCTTCTCCACCCTCAACCGCAACCCGAAATCATGGCTCTTTGCCATCGTGGGGGCCGAGTACGTGCTGAAGCTGTTGCCCAAGGGCACACACCGGCACGACAAGTTCATCACGCCCGCCGAACTGGCGCGCATGGCCCGGCTGGCCGGACTTGAAGTCACCGGCTTCATGGGCCTCACTTACAACCCGCTCACGCAGGTCTATCGCCTCGACCCGCAGGACGTGAGCGTGAACTACATGATGGCCTGCCGGAAACCCGCCTGACCCGCCCCGTGCGTCTGGAACAACATCCGGAAAAATCCTCTTTCCTCAGCCACTGCAATGCCCAGGCTCAAATCCCCTCCCGCCGCCGTGCTGTTCGACCTGGACGGCACGCTGGCCGACACGGCCGATGATCTCGGCGCACCCGTCAACCAGATGCGCATCAACCGGGGGCTGAAACCCCTGCCCCTGGACGAATACCGGCCCTTTGCCTCGGAAGGCTCGCGGGCACTCATCAAGCTGGGCCTGGGAGCCTCGCCCGATGACCCCGGCTACGAGGAACTGCGACAGGAATTTCTGGAAAGCTATGCAGCCAACATCGCCGTGCACACCCGCCTGTTCGACGGCATGACCGAGCTGCTGGCCTATCTGGAAGCACACGGCATCCGCTGGGGCGTCATCTCCAACAAGCTGGAATATCTGGTTCACCTGCTCTGCGACCAGATGGACCTGACACCAAGGATGGCGCTCGCCTACGGCGGCGACTCGGCCGCCCGGCCAAAGCCCTGGCCCGACCTGATGGAACGCGCACTGGAAGAAACCGGTCTGAAGGGTGGCCAGTGCGTGTATGTGGGCGACGACCAGCGCGACATCACGGCCGGCAAGGCCGTGGGCATGACGACGGTTGCCGCCGGCTGGGGCTATGCGCCGCTGGAAAAGGCGGCCAGCTGGGGAGCCGACCACCTGATTCACTCCCCGCGTGAACTCATCACGCTGATCGAGGCCACCCGCGGGAAATAGGACGGAGCAAGAACAGCTCAGTAGCAGATGCTGTTGTTGCTGCCCATGCGGATCATGTTGCCCATGGTGATGTTGCGTACCCGCACGGGCTTCAGGCGTTCCTTGGTGCGGATGTCGTAGCGGAACAGCTGCGGCACTTCCTCGTCGATGAGCACCAGCGCCGTCTTGCTGTCGCCTGTCACCCACACGTCGGTCACTTCGGCCGGGAAACGGTAGACCCTGCGGTCATCGGGATTCTCGAAGGACTGGAACATGATGCCCTTGTCGCCCGCCAGAATCCAGGTGCTTTCCAGCCAGCCGGTACGCACGATGCGTGGCGAGAAATCGGCCTTGAAACGCTGCGGTTTCTCGTCTTTCTGCAGATCGAACAGCGCCATGTTGCCCTCCACGTCACCAAAGATGACGTGACGTGAATAGGCATCGAAATAGGGGCGGATCATCGGCTCGTTGGTGGTGCCGGTGGTGCGCATCGGCCCCGTGGAAAGCAACTTCTTCGTCTGCGGGAAATAGACGACGCCTTCCGAGCCATCATCCACCGTGAAGGCCAGCATGTCGTCTTCCGGACTGGCCACACCAATGCCCAGCCCCGAGCCGCTGCCGATCTTGTCCGACAGGTCGATGACATCCCATTCGGAATCCGCATCATCGTGACCGAACTTGTGATAGATGCGGGGTCTGTCTTCGTCCAGAATCCAGAAGGATTCGCTGAAGGAGCTGAACAGCAGCGAATAGTAGGTGTTGAGCAGCGCATCACGCTTGTCGGAGTCGAAGCGCTTCTTGAAGATCTTCACCTCGAAGGTGCTGTAGTCGATGATGCCGACCTGATCGCGCATGCCGATGGCGACGCGCTTGGACTGCGGCACGAAGAAGATCTGGAAAACGGGCGACGGCAGCTTCACGAAGCGACGCTCGCGGGTACGCAGGTTGAAGAACCAGATACCCGAAACCTCACGCGCCCCCACGGCCAGCATGCCGTCGTCACGCGCCATTTCCATCACCTGCGGACGCATGTCGAAATCCAGCGCCGTGATCTGTGTGCCGTTGAAGATGTCGACCACGCTGATGTTGTTGGTGAAGCGGTCAGCCACGAATGCGTAACGGGTGGGCTGATGCAGCGACGCTTTTTCGTCGATGGCTGCAAGGGCCGGAAAACCACTCAGAGCGAGCGAGGCCCCTGCTCCCGTTGCCAAAAAATGCCGCCTGTTCATGACCGCTTCTCCCGCACGTGATTGACTGACCACCTGCCAGCGACAGGAGTTCAGTGATGGTTTTTGGTGTTACCCGAACCTTGCGCCAACCAACCTCAGTGACCGCTGGGCATCGTGTGAGCATCGGCAGGCTTGTGGCCGCCATGTGCCCCCTTCGCATCATGCCCGCCCTGCATCGTCATGCCGGCATCGCGCATCACTTCCTTCACCGACTTGACCACCGCCGTGCAGCTGGCGTGGGTACCGTCGCTGAAATAAACCTTCATTTCGTGATGACTGCCCACCGCCGGCTTGTTGGCGATATCGAACAGCATCACGTGATCGGCGCCCTTCTTGAAGACGCGCTCACCCGCATCGAGAGAGGGGTTCGTGAGAGGGATCATCTCCATCACGCCGTTCTTCATCTCCATCGAGTGCAGCTCGACGCGATTACTGACCCCGGGCACTTCGGCACGGGTGATCTGTACCGCAGGGCCTTCATGGACAAATTTTGCGAAGGCACCTGTCATGTCCTTGCCAGGAATGACTTCCTGGATGACGCAATCCTTCAGCTGCGTGTGCGTGGCCCCATTCCCCTGCGACAGCGACGGGGCGGTGGATGTGCATGCAGGCAGCACCACGGCAGCAGCAATCAGAGCAACCAGTTTCTTCATGACATTTCCCCTGTACGAATGCGTTTACGACGGTTTTACATAAACGGACAGGCGCCTTGCAGCCCCTGTCGACATGTCTGACATCGACGCGCCAGACCATCCTCATCGGCATCACTCCCGCACCACAAAAACCTGTGAGTCCGGGAATCTGCCGTGCTTCGAGCCACCTCACCCGGCAACAGGGCCGGGACACCCGTGCATCACTTCGACGCGGCCGGTGCCTGCTTGCCACCCGCCGATGCCGGCTCACCCAGCACCTTGTCAAGCTCCTCGACCAGACCGGCAGCACCTGCCTGGTAGTCATAGACATCCAGCAGCTTGCGATCGGGGCCGATCAGGTAGATGAGTGCACTGTGGTACACCGTGTAGGGCTCACCGCGCTTCGGGTTCTCGACCTTCTTGCCATCCAGGCGATAGCCGAAGGTGGCACCCAGCTGATCGGACAGCGCACGGATGTTCTTCATCTCGCCGCTGAGGCCCACGATGCGTTCGTCGAAGAAATCCGTGTAGGCATTCAGCCGCTCCACGTCGTCATTCTCGGGGTCGATGGTGACGAACAGGGGCTGGATGGCATCCGGGTTCTTGAGCGTTTTCATCACCTCGCCATACTCGAACAAGGTGGTGGGGCAGATGTCGGGACAGGAGGTGTAACCGATGGAAACCAGCAGGTACTTTCCGGGGTAGCTTTCGTGCGTGACCCGGCCCTTGTCGTCCTTCAGATCGAAACTGATGTCCTTGGCCGCCAGGGCATTGCCCGTGAGCAGCATCGATGCACCCAGCACAGCGGCTGACAGATACTTCCTCAACATACGTCCCTCTCCATTCTCCCGATGTCTGCCCATACGCAGTGTCAGGGGGGTTGACCCCGGCGCTACCCGCAACAGGCACCGCCGGGGGAACAGCCAGCCCGGTCCGACCCCAGGGTCAGATCCGACCGGCTGTCACGCGATCACTCCTTGAACGCGCGCGGGGCAACAGTCTGTTCCATGATGTTGTTGTCCCACTTGCCGTCCACCTTGACCTGGGCAAGCGCACCGAGGTTCAGCGCCTCGATCAGGTTGTGGCTCAGGTACACATACACGCCAGGTTGCTTGAAAGTGTACATGGCAGCGCCGGCGGAACCTGCTGCAATTACCCAAGTTTCCAGATCTTGTGCAGGAGCGTCGGCCAGGTTTCCACGTTCCCAGACATACTCACCATGACCACCGATCAGGTGGGGGTACGACTGGCGGTTGGCCTGCGAGTGATAGAACATCACGGTCTCGCCAACCTTGGCCGTCATGGCGTTCTCGCCCGTGTAGGCGCCCTTGCGATCACCGAAGGTGATGTGCGTCGGGATCAGCTTGTCCATGACTTCCTTGTCTTCAGCCATCGACTCCGAGGGCGAGCCATAACGCTTGTAGTTGCCCTTCTCGTCCTTCGGCAGATAGAAGTCCTGCTCACCGATGTAGTAAGCACGGTCATACTTCAGCGGCTTGCCGTTCTTGTCCTTCAGACCTTCCTTCGGCAGCACGGTGATGGCACCGTTCATGCCGTGCACCACGTGCCAGGGGATCATCGCGCCGCCCGGTGCGCAGTGGTAGATGAAGGTGCCCGGCTTGGTGGCCTTCCAGCGCACCACCACCTCCTGGCCCGGCTGAACGTGGGTCAGTTCGCCAGCACCCAGTGCGCCAGTGGAGGCGTGGAAGTCGATGTTGTGAACCAGCTCGTTCTTCGAGAGGTTCTTCAGCGTCAGCTCGACGTAGTCGCCTTCATGCACGATGATCATCGGGCCGGGCACGGTACCATTGAAGGTGAAGGCCCAATGGAAGACACCGGGTTCGACCTCGATCTCTTTTTCCTCGATGAACATCTCGACCTGAACCACGCGCGGCTTGGCGGGGGCCTTCAGGCTGTGCTCGGGCACATTTGGCGGAGCGACCAGCTTCTGCTTCACGCGCTCCAGCTTCTCGATGGCGGGCGCGGCCTTGATCACCTCGTAGCCGGGCAGACCGCCCGTGGTGCTTTTCACCGGGTCAGCAGCGTGGGCGGCAGTTGCCATCAGGGCGGTACCGATTGCAGCGACGAGTGTCTGACGTACAAACGCTTTCATGTCTTGTTGCCTCTCTTGACCAAAAAAACCGTCCATCACGGAGAACCGGTCGCCTCTGACACGGTCCGCACCGCAACTCACGGCGCACTAACCAACAAACATAAAATAACGTTAACCAATCTATCGGACAGCCGGCCAAATACGATTGATAAGCGTCAATTTCCCGAGGCCCCCTCTCCACAATGTTGACCTGCATCAAGCAACATGAAGACCAAGACGGGGGGCGGCATGGTTTGCCCTAGGGGCGAGCCCTGAGCTGCTGGTTCCGTGGGGCTGGTCTTGGGGGGTTCTGGTCTTGGGGAGACGTGGACCTGTTGCCCCTACCGCCTGGGCTCGTGGGGGTGCTGGCTTGGTCTCGCAGACCTTGGTCGTGCCAGCCTTGGTAGCAGCGCAGACCCGCTGGATTCGATTTGCCTGATTCTGCGCCCGCCAGAAGCAGCCAGCCGTCATGAGCCTTGCCCGGCCACCGCCCCCTCTGCGTTCCCTGTATTTCCCCGCCCTTTTCTCCTATCCCGGCCGGTACTTCCACCCCCTCACCCGGGCCTTCCCTGCCCGACATGCGAGGCAGCCCTCAGTACTTGACAGATGTCGTATACTGGAAGGTCTGGGGCCGACCTGGTTTCGACGGGGGTAATGAAGCGGCTCAGGGCGTGTCGAGGATCCGTTACCTCGTAAATCCATCGGAAAATCAATAAACGCCAACGACGAGCGTTTCGCTCTGGCCGCTTAAGGCCAGTTAGCCGCTGCACCAGGTTGCCGATAGCCTGGGCCTGGCAACAGGCAGCAGCGTCATTCATATCGGATCGTACCTGGCCGGGCTACTTGGTCAGGGGCTAAAAAATAGGTGGCTGGTTGCTGGTTGAGCCTGTGCGTCGGCGTAACGGCAACGAGATCTCAATGACGTCACTACACACGTAGAACTGATCGTAGAAGACTTTCGGACGCGGGTTCAATTCCCGCCGGCTCCACCAGATGCGAAGAGAAAGCCCGGATGACCTCCGGGCTTTTTCATTTTCAGGCCCCCTGCCCTTTCCGTTCCCTATCGCGTTGCATGATGTAGGGAGATATTGACAACACGACCTCTCCACGCAATCGCCGTTCGAGGTTTGGCTCGCCATTTCCAACAAGGTGTAGACTTCCCAATCATCGAACCAATAGAGAACCGGGGCTTCCCCATAGGAGGAAGCGCGATGAGGGCAAGCATGGCATCAGCAATGCCGTCAGCCTCCCCCACCAGACCACCTCGACGACAACGCCTCGGCCTGTTGCAGCACCGTTTGCACAGCCTTGTCCTGGAGGTCGGGCGGGTATCCGTACTTTCGCAGGATGCGCTTCACCAGCACGCGCATCCGGGCACGGGCGGACTCCCGATTGGCCCAGTCGACCGACACGTTCTCGCGCAGGCTTGTCAGCAATTCATGGGCAATCAGCTTGAGCTTGTCGTCACCCATCATCTGCACGGCGCTTTCATTTTCCGCGAGAGCATCGTAGAAGGCGATTTCTTCGTCTGACAGCCCGGACTCTTCGCCGCGCTGGCGCGCCGCGCGGATGTCCTTGGCAAGCTGGATCAATTCCTGCAGCACTTCAGCGGTGGTGATGGCGTTGGCGTGATAACGCGCCACCGAATCCTCCAACCGTTCGGAGAACTCCTTGGTCTGCACCACGTTGGCCTTGCTGCGTGAGCGAATACCGTCGTTAATCAGCTTGCGCAGGGCTTCCAGTGCAAGATTCTTCTTCTCCATCTGCTGAACTTCGGCGAGGAACTCATCCGAGAGAATGGAGATGTCCGGACTCTTGATGCCCGCAGCAGCCAGGATATCCACAATATCGGTGGAGAAAACCGCCCGGCTGACGATCTGCTGAATGGCCAGTTCGCGCTCCTGCCAGGTCATGCCAGAGCCCGTAGAACTCTTGACCAGCGCGGCACGGATCGCCTGAAAGAAGCCAACCTCCTCCCGAATCTTGCGGGCCTCGTCAGACGCAGCGGCCAACGCGAACGCCTTCGACAATGCCAGTACGGCGTCCTGGTATCGGCGATGGGCATTCTTCTTGCCTTCCTCTGTCTTCTCCTGTGCGGCCAGCTTCTGTTGCAGGTCGAGAATCCACTCGATGGCCGCTGCCATCATTGTCAGTCGCGCCTGCGGCGAGCCGTCCAGCGCCGATGCGTAGTCGAAGCCGTGGTACATGTCCCGCACCACTTCGTACTTCTCCATCATCACCGCAACGGCCTGTGCCTCGTCAACACCGGTGTTTTCCTGGTCGCTCCTGGAATACTGCTGCAGCGCAGACTTCAGGTTCTGCGCAATGCCGATGTAGTCAACGATCAGCCCGGCAGGCTTGTCGCGGAACACACGGTTCACGCGCGCAATGGCCTGCATCAGTCCGTGTCCCTGCATCGGCTTGTCGATGTACATCGTGTGCATGCACGGCGCGTCAAAGCCGGTCAGCCACATATCCCGCACAATCACCAGTTTGAGCGGATCTTTGGGATCGCGGGCACGCTTGGCAAGGAGATCACGCCGTGCCTTGTTGCCGATGTGCTGCTGCCATTCCTCCGGGTCGCTGGCTGCGCCCGTCATCACGATCTTCACCCCACCTGTATTGTCGTCGGTACTGTGCCAATCCGGTCGCAGTTTGACGATCTCGTTGTAGAGTTTGACGCAGATGCGGCGGCTCATGCACACCACCATCGCCTTGCCCTCAAGAGCGTCAACGCGGTCTTTGAAGTGAGCGACCATATCCCTGGCTACCACAGCCAGGCGCCTGTCACTGCCAACCAGGGCTTCGACCGTTGACCACTTCCTCTTGAAACGCTCCTGATCGGCCGCGGAATCTCCTTCAATCAGCTCATTGACCTCGGCGTCAATCTTCGACTTCTCTTTCTCGTCGAGTTCGATACGGGCCAACCGCGACTCGTAGTAGATCGGCACGGTCGCGCCATCCTCCACGGCACGGCTGATGTCGTAGACATCGATGTAATTGCCGAACACGGCGGGCGTATTCACGTCATCCGCCTCGATGGGTGTTCCGGTAAAACCAATGAAGGAGGCGTTTGGCAGGGCATCGCGCATGTATTTGGCGAAGCCATAGGAGATTTCACCGCTCTTCGCGTCCACCCTGGCCTTGAGGCCATACTGGCTGCGGTGCGCCTCATCTGCCATGACGACCACGTTGCGACGGGTAGTGAGCGGCTCCGCCACCTCGCCAAACTTCTGCAGGGTTGTGAAAATCACACCGCCTGATGCGCGCTCCAACAGGTAAACCAGGTGGTCGCGGCTATCGGCCTGCACCGGTGTCTGCCGAATCAGGTCACGACACATCGAGAAGGTCGAGAAAAGCTGATCGTCGAGATCGTTGCGGTCTGTGAGCACAACCAACGTGGGGTTGGTCATGGCCGGATGCTTGACCAGACGCCCGGCGTAGAACGCCATCAGCAGGCTCTTGCCGGAGCCCTGGGTGTGCCAGATCACCCCGGCCCGACGGTCGCCAGCGGGCTGCGCCTTCACACTGGGCAAGCCGTAATGCGCCGGATCTTCCTGCACACCTTGCCACTGGGCTGATGCGCGGACGGTGGACTCCACCGCCTTGTTCACCGCATGGA
>JAUNHU010000107.1 GCA_030523825.1 Lautropia sp.
GGACACCTTCATCGACTCGTCGTGGTACTACATGCGCTATTGCTCGCCCGACAACGGCGATGCAATGGTCGATGCACGCAACGATTACTGGATGCCGATGGACCAGTACATCGGCGGCATCGAGCATGCCGTCATGCACCTGCTCTATGCACGCTTCTGGACGAAGGTGATGCGTGATCTGGGTCTTGTGAAGTTCGACGAGCCCTTCACCCGGCTCCTTACGCAGGGCATGGTGCTGAACCACATCTACCAGCGCCGCACGCCCAAGGGCGGCATCGAATACTTCTGGCCGAAGGATGTCGAGAACATCACCGATGCCCAGGGCCGCATCACCGGCGCCAGGCTGAAAAGCGATGGCTCCGACATCGACTATGCCGGCGTGGGCACCATGTCCAAGAGCAAGAACAACGGCATCGACCCGCAATCGCTGATCGACCGTTTCGGTGCCGACACCGCGCGCCTGTTCGTGATGTTTGCCAGCCCGCCCGAGCAGACGCTCGAATGGTCGGACAGCGGCGTCGAGGGTGCCAGCCGCTTCCTGCGCCGTTTCTGGACCTTCGGCCACACCCACGGCGATGCCATTCGCGCCGCTGCCGGCACGGTGGATGCCTCTGCCCTCTCCGACACCTGGAAGGATCTGCGCTTCGAGATTCATTCGGTGCTGAAACAGATCCAGTACGACTACGAGCGACAGCAGTACAACACCATCGTCTCGGGCGCGATGAAGATCCTCAACGCGCTGGAAGCGGCGGCCCAGAAGACCGCGCCCACCTCGCCTGCCGATGCGACCGCAGCGCGGGAAGGCATGTCGATCCTCATTCGCAGCCTCTACCCCATCGTGCCTCACATCACCCACGCCCTGTGGGAAGCGCTGGCCCTGGGACGCGACGTGGAGAACCGCGAGATCATCGACGCCCCACTGCCTGCCGTCGACGAGAAGGCCCTGGTCAAGAGCACGCTCGAACTCGTGCTGCAGGTGAACGGCAAGGTGCGCGGCTCGATCAGCGTGCCGGCCGATGCCGACAAGGCCGCCATCGAGGCAGTTGCAGCCGCCAGCCCCGACGTGGCTCGCGTGGCCGAAGGCAAGACGCCCAAGCGCATCATCGTCGTGCCTGGCCGGCTGGTAAACGTGGTGGTGTAAAGGCCGGCAAGCCCCGAAAGGCCCGGTGGTGTCCGCATCACCGGCCAGTCCGGCGCACCGGCAGCATCATGCCATCGGGCATGATGCTTCAGCATGGAGGGAATGAAGCAGATGAAGGAAAGCATGAATGCCCACTGCCCGGGTTCTGTCGAACGCACCGGACAGCTCCTGTCACGGCCCGACACCTCCTGCCACCTGGCCGCCGGCCACGCGGCACATGCTGCCGTGAGCACGCCCAGGACTGCGGCATCACGCCGCCACCTGCTGCGTGGCCTGCTGGGAGGAGGCGCACTGATGACGCTGTCGGCCTGCGGATTCCGGCTGCGCCGCAACGCCAGCCTGCCCTTCCGGTATCTCTACACCAACCTGTCGCCCAACGGCAGCATCGGCCTCGCGCTGCGGCGCGAGGTGGCCAACAGCGAAGGCACCACGCTGGTCACCGACCCGAAGAAGGCCGACGTGCGGCTCATCATCCTGCAGGAAACGCCCGAACGCGAAGTGGTGGCCTATTCCTCCGAGGGCCGTGCCCGCGAATACGAATTGCGCCTGCGCGTGCGCTTTCGCATCGCCAACCGCGAGAACGATGACCTGGTTCCCGAAAGCGAGATCGTGCTGCGCCGTGACATCTCCAACGCCGACAACCAGCTGACCGCCCGGGCCGACGAGGAAGCCATGCTGTTCAAGGACATGAGCACGGACATGGCGCACCAGCTGATGTGGCGACTGGCGGCACTCAGATCGCTGGAAGCTCGCTGATGGCGAACCTCCACACAAGAGCCGCCGCTTCGATCAACCTCGACACGCTTCGATAAGCCACCCAATCAACGCTCATGGGCCAACGCATCGCCACCCCGGCACAACTGCGCCAGACCATTGGCCGTGGCTTGCCACCGCTGACCTGGATCAGCGGAGACGAGCTGCTGCTGGTGATCGAGGCGGCCGACCTGCTGCGTGCCGCCGCCCGCAAGCAGGGCTTCGAGGAGCGCGAGGTCATCGAGATCGACGCACATTTCGACCGCAGTCGCCTGATGGAAGCCAGCCGCTCGCAATCACTCTTTGCCAGCCGCAAGCTGATCGACCTGCGCCTGAACACCAAGCCCAACAAGGATCTGGGCGATGCGCTGAAGGAAACGGCCGCCACGCTCGACGACGATACCCGCGTGGTGCTGACCAGCCCCCGGCTGGAAAAGGCCACCACCAGTGCAGCCTGGTTCACCGCCCTGGCCGCAGGGATGCTCTGGATGGAAACTCCGCGCATCGACGCTGCCAACCTGCCCCGCTGGATCGACGAGCGCCTCGGCGCCCAGCAACAGAAGGCGTCGCCTGCCGTGCTGGCACTCATCGCCGAACGCACCGAAGGCAACCTGCTTGCCACCCATCAGGCCATCCAGCGACTCGGACTGCTGTTGCCAGCGGGCGAGCTGCCGCTCGATGCCGTCACCGACATCGTGCTCGACAGCGCCCGCTTCGAACTGTTTGGCCTGGTCGATGCCGCACTGAGTGGCGACACGGCCCGAACGCTGCGCATGGCGCATTCGCTGGCGGCCGAAGATGCAGCATTGCCGCTGCTCTGCTGGGCGCTGGCCGATGCCATCCGCAAGCTGCTGCGCATCCGCCAGCTGATGGGACGCGGCACGCCAATGCCGGTCGCGCTCAAGCAATCCGGGGTTTTCGGCAAGCGCGAAGCCATCATGCGTCAGGCGTTGAACCGGCTCGACAACATCACGCTCCAGCATTTGCTGCGTCAGGTGGCACTGCTGGATAGAATGGCCAAGGGCATGGCTGGCAGCAGCAGTGTCAGCAACCCCTGGTTTCATGCCGAAACCCTGCTCATCGCCCTGTCGGGAGGCAAGCTCCCCGGTCCGGTCGAACTCTTTGCCTCCCTGGTGGATGCCTAGATCATGAACACCCTGAACACTGCCGACTACATGGCGAGCCTGACCCGTGCAGCCCGTGCTGCCAGCCAGGACATCGCCCGCGCATCCTCTGCCACCAAGAATCTCGTGCTGAAGACGCTGGCCGACAAGATCGACCGCAACCGCAGCCTGCTGACCACGGCCAATGGCCAGGACCTGGCAGCAGCCCGTGGCGCCGGACACGACGATGCCTTCATTGACCGCCTGACCATCACCGACCGCCAGATCGACACGATGATCGACGGCCTGATGCAGATCGTCGCCCTGCCCGATCCCATCGGAGAGATCACCGACCTGCGCCAGCGCCCCAGCGGCATCCAGGTGGGCAAGATGCGCGTGCCGCTGGGTGTCATCGGCATCATCTATGAATCCCGCCCCAACGTGACGGTAGACGCGGCCGCACTGTGCCTGAAATCGGGCAATGCCGCCATCCTGCGTGGTGGCTCGGAAGCCATCCACTCCAACCGCACGCTGGCGGCCCTGATGACCGACAGCCTGGCAAAGGCCAGTCTGCCCGTTGCCACGGTGCAGCTGGTGGCCACAACCGACCGCGCTGCCGTCGGCCACCTCATCAGCGACCGCGATTCGGTCGATGTCATCATTCCGCGGGGTGGCAAGTCGCTCATCGAACGCATCACGGCCGAAGCGCGCGTGCCGGTCATCAAGCACCTGGACGGCATCTGCCACATCTACATCGACGAGGACGCCGACATCCCGATGGCGATCCGCGTGGCCGACAACGCCAAGACCCAGCGCTACTCGCCCTGCAACGCGATGGAAACCCTGCTGGTACACCGCGCCGTGCTGGATGAAGTGCTGCCCCGGCTGGCCAATGTCTATCATCGCAAGCAGGTGGAATTGCGCGTCGATGATGCCAGCGCCGCCGTGCTGAATCCGCTCTCGCTGCCCGTGGTGCCGGCCACCGAAGAAGACTGGCGCACCGAATACGGCGCCCCCATCGTCGCCATCAAGGTCGTCGACACGCTGGATGAAGCCATCGCGCACATCAATCGCTACGGCTCGAAACACACCGATGCCATCATCACCAACAACCACATCCACGCGATGCGCTTTTTGCGTGAGGTGGACTCGTCGTCGGTGATGGTGAACGCATCCACCCGCTTTGCCGATGGCTTCGAATACGGTCTGGGCGCCGAGATCGGCATTTCCACCGACAAGTTGCACGCCCGCGGTCCGGTGGGCCTCGAAGGACTCACCTCGCAGAAATACGTGGTGTTCGGCCACGGCGAGATCCGTACCTGACACGCTCCGCAGCAACAGCATGCGGGCATCGTCCCCGCGTGCATGTCTTTGCCCATGCCCGTGCGCCGGCGCATGCACTCGCATCCGGCCGCATCGGGCCACAACAGCGCAGCGCCTCCGCCCGCAGCCCCTCCCCTTGCTCCTCGACACATCATGCCACCCGAATTTTATCTCTGGATCAAGATTTTCCACCTGTTCATGGTCATCAGCTGGTTTGCCGGGATCTTTTATCTGCCGCGCATCTTCGTCAATCTCGCCCAGGTGCCTGCCGACTCGACGGCAGAGCGCGAGCGCCTGCTGGGCATGGCCGACCGTCTCCTTGGCTTCATGCTGCCCCTGTCCATCCTGGCAGTGCTCAGCGGCCTGTTCATCATGATGGCCTACCACATCGGCCTCACAGATGGCTGGATGCACGTCAAGCTGCTTTTCGTGGCACTCATCATCGGCTACCACCACGGCTGCGGCCGTTTGCTGAAGAAATTCCAGGCCGGCACCAACACCCGTTCAGAGCGCTGGTTCCGCGTCTTCAATGAAGTCCCGGTGCTGCTGCTGCTCGTCGTGCTGGTGATGGTGATGGCCAAGCCATTCTGAGGACTCCCCGTGCAAGCCCCCGATTCCAGCAAGACATTCCGCTTTTTCTGCCCTTGCCCGCGCGGACTGGAAGATGCCCTGGCCGATGAGCTGCGCGTACTGGGCGCGCAGGACCCGCAAACCGTGCCAGGTGGCGTCACCTGCCAGGGCACGCTCACCACGGCCTACCGCATCAACCTCGAAGCACGCATCCCCAGCCGCGTGCTGCTGCGCCTGCTCGACCGCCCCTGCCGCAACGAAAACACGCTCTACCAACTGTGCAATGACGTGGCCTGGGAAAAATGGTTCGACGTGCGCCAGCGCATCCGCGTCGATGTGGTGGCGATCCGCTCACCGCTGCGCAGCCTGAATTTCGCCACGCTGCGCATCAAGGACGCCGTCGTCGACCGCTTCCGCGATCAGGTCGGCAACCGCCCTTCGGTCGACACCCACAACCCCGACGTGCGCATCAGCGCCTTCCTCACCGCCGACCGCCTGCAGCTCTACGTCGATCTGTCGGGCGAACCGCTGTTCAAGCGCGGCTGGCGTGCCGGGCAGGATCGCCGCGTATCGGCACCACTGAAGGAAAACCTGGCAGCCGGCCTGCTGGCACTGGCCGGCTGGCCCTCGGGCGAAGTGCCGCTGCTCGACCCCTTCTGCGGCTCGGGCACCATCGTCATCGAGGCTGCGCAGATGCTGTGCGAGTGCGCGCCCGGCCTCAACCGGAAATTCGGCATCGAATCACTGAAGATTCATGATGCGCAGCTGTTTTCCCGCCTGAAAGGCGAATTGCGCCGCAGGGCCGATGAAGGCATTGCACGTGCCCCGCGCGGCCTGATCGCCGCCAGCGACCTCGATCCGCAGGCGATTGCACTCGCCCGCGAAAACCTCGAACTGGCCGGCCTGCCGGCAGACCTCATCCGCTTCGGCAAGGCCGATGCCGTCGATGCCCGCCCGCACCACGACCAGCCGGGCGTCATCGTCGCCAATCCGCCCTACAACGAGCGTGTGAGCATTCCGGTGGAACACTGGCGCGCCGTGGGTGCCACGCTGCGCAACCACTTCGGCGGCTGGCATGCCTTCCTGCTCACCAGCGACCGCGGCCTGCCCGGCCAGCTGGGCCTGCGTGAAAACCGCAAGACCCCGCTGTTCAACGGCGCCATCGAATGCCGGCTGTTCCAGTTCTCGATGCGGGTACGGCAAGCCAGCCCCGCCGTGGAAGACAGCAAGCAGTAACGAGCAGCGCATGCTCCCTTCCAACCGGAAGCGTGCGCCCCTCATGAGCCGGGCAGCGCACGCATGACGGCAAAGAGGCTGCCTTACTGAATGGGCTGCGCCTGCCGGTCATTTGGCCTGATGGGGCGAACCGCCGGGTTCAGCTCCTCCGGTTTCATTTCTTCCCGGGCGGCCTTCGCCGTATCGGGAAAATCGCTGAACACACCGTCCACACCCAGATCAAAGAAGCGACGGTATTCGGCCTTCGGGTCGCCCTTGTCATCCGACGTCAGACGGCGCGCCTCGTTGCGGAAGGTATAGGGGTGCACCATCAGCCCGGCCTTGTGCGCGTTGGCGACGATGTCAGACGGCGGGAGATAGGTGCGATCCTGCGGGTCGATCTTGCCATCGTTATTCAGATCCACCGGCTTGCCATCTGCACCCAGCGTCAGCTTCGACGGGATCAGGTAGGCTTTCCACGGGCCGATGCCATCGGCATAGGTACGAATCTCGGCCAGCCCCGCCGGCGTCAGCAGATCGGCATAAGTGCGCTTGTCACCTGCCTTGTACAGATCATAGGGAGCCCCCATCGGCAGCGTCTGCGCAATGGTGCCATCCGGGTTCTGGTCCACCCCGTCGATGAGCTGCACCAGACGCACCTTGGTCTTGCTGCGCAGGTATTTCAGGTTGGCCACTTCAAAGGACTGGACGATGACCGGCGAATTGCGGGCGGTCAGCCCAAAGCGCTCCAGCGACGCCAGCACACGATCTTCCATCGGCAGCCCCTGTTCGGCATGCCAGGTGGAATGCTTGATCTCGGGATACACACCGATGACCCGCCCGGAACGACGGGTTTCCGACTGCGCCAGTTCCAGCACCTGCTCGAAGGTGGGCACCATGTACTTGCCATTGTGGCTCTGGTCGCGCTCGGCCAGCGGCTGCACGGCGCGCAACTGGTTCAGCTCGGCCAGCGTGAAGTCGGAAACGAACCAGCCTTCCACCTCGACACCATCCACCTGAACCTTGCGCTTGCGGTCGGCAAACTGCGGAAAGTCCTTCACGTTGGTGGTGCCGCCGATCTCGGGCTCGTGACGCACCACCAGCACACCGTCCTTCGTGGAAACCAGGTCGGGCTCGATGAAGTCGGCGCCCAACTCGATGGCGCGCCGGTAGCCTTCCAGCGTGTGGTCGGGGTAGTAGCCGCTGGCCCCCCGGTGGCCGACCACCAGCGGCTTCTCGCCGGTCAATGTCGGGTACTTCTGTGCATCATCACTGGCACAACCGGCCAGACCCAGTGTCACTGCCAACGCCACTGCCGACCATGCAAAACGGTTCTTCATGAGCATCACCTGTGTGAAAGGGGAAAAGACGGGGAAACCCCGACGCTGCCCTCACAGGCCACCCCGGCCGTCTCCACCGCCAGCGCATTTTACAGAAATCCACTTTTTATTCTTCTGGAGAATGGATGTGGCTTTGCCTCCCTGGAAACGTAATGTATATCAACGTTCGTCACGCCCTTTGGCACCAGAACCAGCCGGCCAATTGACAGCTGGCACCACTACTCGTACCATTAGCTGTACAAATCAGGAACCCCATCCATGCAGGTCATCAGCTTCAGCGAAGCCCGCAGCCAGTTCAAGGGCGTCATCGATCGCGTCGTTGCTGATTGCGACGCAACGCTCATTCACCGTCGAGACGGCGAGAATGCCGTCATCCTGTCAGAATCGACTTACAACAGCATGATGGAAACACTCCATCTGCTGAGCAGCCCGACCAACGCGCAGCGGCTGATGGAAGCCGTGGCACTCGATCGCGCTGGCAAGGCGGAATCCCGCTCACTGCTTGAGCCATGAGCCGTGCCATCAAGTTTCTACCCCCCGGCTGGGATGACTATCTCTACTGGCACGGGCAGGACAGAAAGACACTCAGGCGCATCAACCAGCTCATCACCGACGCCAGCCGCGAACCATTTTCGGGCATCGGCAAACCCGAACCCCTTGTCGGCAACCTGTCGGGCTACTGGTCCCGGCGCATCGACCAGAGCAATCGTCTCGTGTACCGCGCCAACGATGATGAACTGATCGTCCTGAGCTGCCGATATCACTATCAGCCCTGAATACGGGCATCGTCTGGCTGCGTTGGCCAGAGGCGCCCTGCAAGTTGTTCAGGCTTACCGATCAGGCCGACCTTCTCCTGGTTCATACCGGAGAAGACTACTTTCCTGATTCAGGCCTCTCGTCAAGAATTTTTATCCCTGAGCTGCCCCCTGACCTACAGGAGGAATCCCTTCCTTGCCAAAATACTCCATTTTCAGAAAAACCTTTTCGGAATTTCTTTCAACAGAAAAATGGCTAAAAGCATAGCTATCACCCGTTGTATCGAGCAAGGTCGCTTCGTAAGTGCCCGGAGGAAGGTTTTCTACACGAAACCTCCTGTTCTTATCAATGACGACCACCTTCCTGATCCCGTTGTTCGCCGAGATTCCACGAACGGCAATCTTCCGCCCAACAAGATGAAAGGGCGAATCCTTGCCCGCAGCGCTCATGTCGACAATTTCACCTTCCAGGCTCGCTATTGCCTTGAATGTATAGACCTCCCATCCCCTGGAGTCGTCACTGTTTTTATCTGAAAAACCAACGTAAAAATCGTAGTATCCGGGAATCAGCTTCTCGTAGAATTCTTTCCAGGACTTTCCGGACAAGGCCAACGAGCCGTCACTGTTCTGAACAAACTCTTTAGTAAATTCACTCAAAACATCATTGTGCACCCTGCTGAACACAGCCACGGAGGCACTGTCGGCGTCAATGACGAAGGGTTTTTCAACTGAGAACTCCATCCCCTGTTTGGTCAATTGCACCCCGTCCAACAGACCTTTTACCTTCAGGGGCAACGCAGGGATAAGCTCTCCATCGTCGTCCTTTCCCAGCATCTCGAACACTTCATCAGTGTGATGCGACGACTCAAGAGTCAGCTTGACCTTCTTCTCAGTGCTGCCTTGCCTCAACCGCATCCGTACCTCGACATCACGTCCAGGATCACTCAAGGATGCGAGCCTTAGCCAGCCCTCAGAAACGACAGGGGCCTCGATGTGGTCCGAGCCGTCAAGAACCTCTATTTCGACGGGAATTTCATCGACGATATCCCCATCAAGAATGAACTCGACAACCCGTGCGTATTCACTTACCCCCAGGTTTTCAAAACCATCTCCGATGTTCTTTTGCGCCTCGACCATCTCACGCCCGGACCGAGGTTGCTCAAAAGCCCCCCTCGGAACGGCCTGTTCCGAAGGAGGAAGGCGTGCATCCACGCCGTGCTCCCCCCAAGAGGGACTCCCCACGATGAGCAGCAGAATCGCAAATACCTGTTTGATCTTCACGTTCCTGCTCTGTGGTTTGCGCTGATCAGACGATCCCCAGCGTGTTCATGCCCATGGCGTTCTCGCCTTCGGGTTTGCGCTTGCCGTTCA
>JAUNHU010000108.1 GCA_030523825.1 Lautropia sp.
AATCCGCTGTTTTCCGATGTGCTGCACTGTCGGTCGCGCCGTCGCCTCCTGCAGGGCGGTGGCGCTATCGGCATGATGACGGCACTGAACGCCTGTACGACCGGCCCGCTGATGCGCACGCCAGAAAAGCCGCAGGTTCTGTCGAAGGCATCTCCCAAGACTGCACCGCTGGGCAAGGCCGATTCGCTCGGCTTTCGTTCGGTGCCCTTTTCCACCCAGGACACGGTGGTCGTGCCTGAAGGCTATACGGCACGCGCCTTCTACAAGTGGGGCGATCCGGTGGGCATCGACGGGTACATGCCCCGCTTTCTGAGCAATGCGGGCAACAGCGCACCGGAGCAGGCAGCGCAGGCCGGCATGCACCATGACGGCATGGCCTTCTTTCCGCTGCCGCAGGGCAGCAAGAGCAGCGACCGTGGCCTGCTGGCGATGAACCACGAATACGTGGACAACGGTCTGCTGTTTCCCGATGGCACCAGGAACTGGAGCCGGGAAAAGGTCGAGAAAAGCCAGAATGCGATGGGCATTTCGGTGGTGGAGGTTGCGCGCGACAAATCCGGTGCATGGCAGGTGGTCCGTCCGTCCCGCCGTGCGCGCCGGATCACGCCGCACACGCCAATGGAAGTGTCTGGCCCAGCCCGTGGTCACGCCCTGATGAAAACCCAGCAGGATCCTGCCGGTGAAATCGTGCTGGGCACCATGCAGAACTGCGCCAACGGCTTCACGCCCTGGGGCACCTACCTTACCTGTGAGGAAAACTGGGCCGACATCTTCATCCTGAAGCGCCCGCCCACCGAGCTGGAAAAGCGCTACGGTGTGGGTGAAATGGAAGATGTTTATCTGTGGGGCGAGCTGGATGCACGTTTCGATGCAACCCGCACGCCGAATGAGCCGAACCGTTTTGGCTGGGTGGTGGAAATCGACCCGTACAACCCGGAATCGACGCCGGTGAAACACACGTCTCTGGGGCGCTTCAAGCACGAAGGCGCAACGATGACGGTTGCACCGGATGGCCGCGTGGTGGTGTACAGCGGCGATGATCAGCGTTTCGAGTACATCTACAAGTTCGTCTCGAACGGAAAATATGACCCCGATGACCGGGATGCCAACATGCGCCTGCTGAGCGAAGGCACGCTGTATGCAGCGCGCTTCGATGACAACGGCAAGGGTGAGTGGCTGCCCATCGTGCATGGCAGCAAGGGCCTGACGAAGGAGAAGGGCTTTGCCGATCAGGGCGAAGTGCTGGTGAAGACCCGCATGGCAGCCGATGTGCTGGGCGCCACGCCGATGGATCGGCCGGAGTGGATCGCCGTCGATCCGTTCAGGGCGGGCAGTGTCTACTGCACGCTGACCAACAACGACAAGCGCGGTACCGAAGGAAAGCCCGGCCCGGACGCCGCCAATCCGCGTGAAAAGAACCTGTTCGGCCATGTCATCCACTGGCAGGAAGACGGCGACGACGCCACCTCGACGACCTTCACCTGGGACATTCTGGTGCTGGCCGGCCGCAAGGACACGGAAGACAAGCGCTTCAAGGGTTCGATGCTGGGTGATGCCTTCGGCAGCCCGGACGGCCTCGCCTTCGACCACCGTGGCGTGCTGTGGATTCAGACCGACGTGTCCAGCTCCACCATCAACAAGAAGGACTATTCCGGCATGGGCAACAACCAGATGGTGGCGACCATTCCGGGCACCAACGAGTTCCGGCGTTTTCTGACCGCACCGAATGGTGCGGAAGTGACCGGCATTGCCTTCACGCCAGACAACCGGACGCTGTTCATCAACATCCAGCACCCAGGTGAGCCGAAGGACAGCATCACCGATCCTGACAAGGCCACGGCAATTTCGAGCTGGCCAGATGGTCCGCAGGGTGGCCGGCCACGCGCCGCCACCGTGGTCATCACGAAGGATGACGGCGGGCTGATCGGCACCTGACCGAAAGGTGGCCACACCGGAAGGCAGATGTCATGCCCCTGACGGTGTGCGCCTCCTCAGCCTCCGGATCTGCTGCATTCACTGCATGACATTTCCGGATGCAAAAAAACTCCCCTTGTTCATCAAGGGGAGTTTTTCTTTTGGCCGTTTACTGTCTGGCGATCATTTGCCGCCAAGCAGCTCGGGCACTTTCAACAGGATGAACTCGTTGTCGTCGTTCTTGCCAATCTTGCGGCCACTCGATGTGGGCAGGTTGTTGTCATTGGCAACAATGATGTGCTCGTCATCAACCTGATCGACGTTCTCGATGGTGACGAAGGGGAAGCTGAAAACGCCGTCCTGTGTTGGCACCCTGGCACGTTTGTCGGGATCTGCAATGCTCAGCAGATCGACGTAGCCGGCCTTCTGCACGAAGCCCTGCGCATCGGCGTCGCTCATCTCGATGCGGTAAACCCGCTTGAACCGGGCCGGATCATTCTGACAGTCAGGACGCGCAGGACCGTTGCATGCCTGCGATGTCAGCCCTTCGCCATTGTCCCGCTCGACGACCAGCGCGCTGTCGGCGCCGATCATGTTGAAATCACCGATGTTGTGCCCGTTGGCCTCCAGACGGTATTTCCAGAAACGACCGGTCCAGCGTTTTTCCTTCAGGTCGTACTGAAGGATGCGCAGATATTCGCGCCCCTTGTCATCGGTTTCGCGCTTGCCTGCCTCATCCCACATGGCTGCTTCCAGCATCGGGTACAGAAAACGACCGTCCTTTGACAGTGCCATTCCCTCGTAACCACGCGAGCGTCGCACCTGCGTGCTGAACGCCTTCGGCTCGGCTGGTGTTGTCACGGCGTAATGATCTGGCGACTTGATGACCTTGCCATCAATCTCGGTTTCTACGAATTCCAGCACCTTGCCCTGGCGATTGATCTTGACCAGCCAGGGACCGAACTCATCACCAAGCCAGAAACCATCGTCAACCGGCTGAATGGATTCGATGTCGAGATCGGAACCGGTCAGATAGCGCTTGTCGGTGCCTTCATTGACGATGTGAAAGGGCAGCTTGCGATCCGGATCGCTGAGAAAAATGGTGCGCAGGCGCTGAACCTTCCCCGTTTTCCAGTCAGGCTCCATCTCGTGAAACATCAGCATCGCATCCGGCGAATCAGCCTTGGCGCCAAAGCCATTGTCCGACGTGACCCAGTAGCGCCCCTTGCCTGCATGACGGATACCCGACATGCCCTGCACCGGCTGACCGGAAAACGGCAGACTGACACCAGTCTTGCGGGGTACGGCCTTGTCCGACAGGAATGACTTGCCTTCGACGCTTTGGGGAGTATCGTTGCGCCGCAGGTCAGCGCTGGTATATTTGCCCGAGGTTTGCAGGCTGGCAGGTGCATCGGCCGGCGGCTTCACGAGCGTGAGGGCAGGCAGCGCGGCATGGCCTGCCAGTGTGGCGGGAAATGCCTGCTGCGCATCTGTGCCGGCATCGGGAGTTGACACCGATGAACCCGATGGCGAAGGCGGGCCGGACAATGCCGGGGACGTTTGCTGTGCAGCAACAACGGCCGGAATCACCAGACTCGAATACAGGGCAAATCGTGCAACCAGCTGCGGTGCAGTGGAACGCTTGGTCGTCATCGTCATCCTTGTGCCATGAGGCTTTGTTGAGACGGGCGAAGCCTAGCACCGGCGATCGGAAACGCCGGACGATTTCAAGTGAAATGCCCTGGTGGAAAGGAAATCCGCGGTTTTTGCGGCCGCTGCGATCAGAGCCTGATTACCTGGAGTATCATCATCGGTTCCCCAAGGCGGACCTCCTCAATAAACACCCCTGCAAAGGATCACACTACATGGAGACGCCAGCATGAGGGCTGCCCTTGCTGCCCGGAAAATTGCCCGGTAGTGCCCCGGGAAACCTGCCTGTCTGCGCCCGCAAACCCGTGGCAGCAGAAAGGTACACGGTCTGGAACCCCTTCCCCTTTGTTTCCAGCCTGACAAATGGCCACCGGCTGATTGCCGCCTCTCTCATGCAGGACAGGCAAAGCGGCATGAAGGGATGTTACGCAGTTTCCTCCCTCTCAGGACTATGCTACAAATGCGAAACAGTCTTGATTTCAGGAGGATGACCGATGGCGGCAAGCGACAATCCGCGCTCCCTTTTCGCGCGTTTTCTGGATGGCATCGAGAAAGCCGGCAACCGGCTGCCCGACCCGGTCTTCATTTTCATCTGGCTGTGCTTGCTGATGCTTGTGGCCTCCTGGGTGGGCTCGATGCTTGGCCTGTCTGCCGTCAATCCGGCCACTGGCAAGACGGTGGAAGCCGTCAACCTGCTGAACGCGGCAGGGATCGTGCGGATCATCGAGGAAGCGGTCAAGAATTTCTCGGCCTTTCCGGCGCTGGGCGTGGTACTGGCCATGATGATCGGCGTGGGTGTGGCCGAGCGCTCGGGCTGGTTCGAGGCCATGATGAAATCGGCCATTGCCAGTGCACCCCGGGCACTCATCATCCCGGTCATCATCCTGGTTGCCATCCTGGGCAACATCGCTGCCGATGGGGCGATCATCGTGTTGCCGCCGCTTGCTGCGATGATCTTCATCCGGCTTGGGTACCACCCGCTTGCCGGTCTGGCCTGCGCCTATGCAACCACCCTGGGCGCCTTTTCCGCCAACCTGATGATCGGCATCACCGATGTGCTGGCACTGGCCTTCACCGAGCCGGCCGCAAAGCTGGTCAGGGCCGACGTGCCGATGAATGCGGCGATGAACTATTACTTCATTGCGGCTTCCACCTTCATGCTGCTGCCGGTGGCATGGTGGGTGACGACCCGGATCGTGATTCCACGGATGGGAGCATGGCAGGGAACGGCAGAGGCTTCCGACAATGACGTTCCCGTGGACAGGAGTGGCGAGGCCGCCCCTGGCGCAAAGCCGCAGGGTAACGACGGCACCCAGGTGACGCCACAGGAGCGCAAGGCCATGCGCGCAGCCAACATCGTGCTGCTGGTGATGGTGGCGATATTGCTGGTGCTGACCGTGCCAGACGGTGCGCTGCTGCGCAATGCACAGACCGGCAGTCTCATCAACAAGTCGCCGCTGATGAACGGCATCATCTTCGTCATCACGCTGCTGTTTCTGGGGCCGGGACTGACCTATGCCTGGGTGGCGGGCACGGCACGCAACACGCGCGACATTGCCCGCATGATGGGAGATTCGATGTCGGCGATGGGGCCCTATATCGTGCTGGTCTTCTTTGCGGCACAAATGCTGGCTTTCTTCACCTGGAGCAACCTGGGCACGATTCTTGCCATCAAGGGAGCCGAGCTGCTCTCCGGCCAGACGGGTGTGACGCTGATCGTCGGCATGATTTTCCTGTCGGCAATGGTCAACCTGCTCATCGGCAGTTCGTCGGCCAAATGGGCAATCCTTGCCCCCATCTTCGTGCCGATGATGCTGCTGCTGGACTTCCACCCTGCTTTCACCCAGATGGTGTACCGCGTGGGAGATTCGATCACCAATCCGATCACGCCGATGATGCCCTACATGGCACTGATGCTGTCCTACGCACAGCGCTATGTGAAGAACATGGGCCTGGGTACGTTGATTGCCGTGCTGATGCCCTATACGATCGCCTTCAGCATTGCCTGGACACTGATGACGGTGCTCTGGTATCTGGCGGGCTGGCCGGTGGGGCCGGGCGGGCCGATCCATCTGGCGAACTGATGCCGTGATGCGTGGAAGGCGGTACTTGTGGTGCCGCCTTTCGTGTCAGGGTCACTCCCAGGGGCGATGTCCTGGCTTGCCAGCAAGACAACTGGAGAACCGCTGTCAGCATGACAAAGTGCGCGGCTCCTTGCATCCAGGCTCCGGGACTTCATCAGGCCATCTGCAGTCAGGCATTATCATCGCGTCATCAACGTCGACTCCCTCCGATCATGCAAAGCTACATCGACAAGGCCATTGCCTGGCGCCGCCACCTGCACCAGCACCCGGAACTTTCGTTTGAGGAATATCAAACCAGCCAGTACATCGTCGACGAGATGAGCCGGCTGCGGCATGCCCGCATCGAACGCTTGACGCCAACCAGTGCGGTGGTGGTATTCGATACCGGACGGCCGGGCACGAAGATCGGCCTGCGCGCCGACATTGACGCGCTGCCGATTCAGGAGGAGCGCAACGAGCTTCCGTTCAAGTCTGCCGAGCCTGGCAAGATGCACGCCTGCGGGCATGACGGACACACGGCCGTGCTGATGGCCGCATGCCAGTACATCGACGATCACATCGACCAGTTCAGCGGCGAGATTCACGCCATCTTCCAGCACGCGGAAGAAATCCTGCCCGGTGGTGCCCGTGACATGGTGGCAACCGGCTATTTCGATGATTTCGATTTCATCTACGGACACCATCTGGTGTCCACCCTGCCCACCGGCACCATCGACATCAAGCCGGGGCCGGCCACCGCCAACACCGATGCCTACAACATCGTCATCCACGGCAAGGGCGGGCACGCTGCCATGCCGAACCTCAGCATCGACCCGGTGGTGATCGGTGCGCAGTTCGTGACGCTGTTGCAGTCGATTGTCTCCCGGCGGTTTTCACCCTACGACCGGGTGGTGATCTCGAACACGATCTTTCAGGCGGGGACTGCGCAGAACATCATCCCCGACAGTGCCCGGCTGACGGGCAGCGTGCGCACCACCACGCCTGAACAGCGCGAACTGGCCCGCAACGCACTGGAAGAACTGCTGAAAGGACTTTGCGCAGCCAGCGGCGCCACCCATGAATTCGATTACGAAGTGGGCTACGACGCGGTGCACAACGACCCGGCAATGACGGCCATTGTGGAAGATGTGGCCAGGGCGCGCTTTGGCGACAAGGTGACGTGCCTGCCCCCGATGATGGCCGGCGAAGATTTCAGCGCCTTTGCAAAGCGCGTGCCGTCCACCTACGCCTTCATCGGTGCGGCCAATGCGGACTTCAATTTTCCGCACCACCATCCGAAGTTCGGGCTGGATGAAGCCAGCTTCGGCATCGGGATACAGATGATGGTGGATGTGGCGCTGAACAGCGGGCGGTTTTCACGGAAGGGTTCCAATCCCTGATCGGTCGTGTCCAGAAACGGTACAGCTACACCAGGGAACAGACTGAAAAGGAAGTGAACGACAGGTTCGACAAGAACAGATAACCAGCAATACGGCAAACGGGATCTGCGATCCTCTCCGCCTTCTCGTGGGCAAGATTCCTGTCAGTTTCAACTGGCAAGGGAATCTTGCCCTTTTTGCTTCCAGCATGACGATGCCGATTTTCCCGGAAGATTGAGGGAAATGCCATCGGCTTGGTTTGAACTGGCCGTGCCACCCGGATTGAAACCGGAAAGCGCCTGACAATCTACCGCTCAGGCACGGCCAGAATCGCGCCATTACAGCAAACCCGGCTGACCTTCTGCGGGGTCGCTTGCGCGGGCAGCCTGCGCGTCGGCCACCGTCATGCCCAGCGCCTTGGCAACGCCTTCACCATAGGCCGGGTGGCAACGGTGACAGTTGCGGATGTGACGGTACTTGATGAAGTCCTTCGCGTCGCCCATTGCCGCAGCAGTATTGCTGAACAGCGCCTGTTTCTGGGCATCGCTCATCAGCTCGAACAATGCACGCGGCTGACTGAAGTAGTCGTCATCATCCTCGCGGAAATTCCAGTGCGCTGCGTCGCCGTTGATCTTGAGCGGCGGTTCTGCATACTGGGGTTGCTCATGCCACAGGCCAAAGCTGTTGGGCTCGTAATGCTTGAGGCTGCCATAATTGCCATCCACGCGGCCCATGCCGTCACGTGCATTGCTGTGAACTGGACAGCGCGGTTCATTCACCGGAATCTGCTTGTGGTTCACGCCCAGACGGTAGCGCTGTGCGTCGGCATAGTTGAACAGGCGTGCCTGCAACATCTTGTCGGGTGAGACGCCAATGCCGGGCACCAGATTGCTGGGTGCAAAGGCGGATTGCTCGACATCGGCAAAGAAGTTTTCGGGGTTTCGGTTCAGCTCGAATTCGCCAACCTCGATCAGCGGATAATCAGCCTTCGGCCAGATCTTGGTAAGGTCGAAGGGATGATACGGAACCTTCTCCGCATCGGCTTCGGGCATGATCTGCACGTACATTGTCCACTTGGGAAACTCGCCACGCTCGATGGCTTCGTACAGGTCGCGCTGATTGCTTTCGCGGTCCTTGGCGATGACGGCCGCTGCCTCGTCATCGGTGAGGTTCTCGATGCCCTGCTGGGTGCGGAAATGGAATTTGACCCAGAAACGCTCACCGGCTTCGTTCCAGAAGCTGTAGGTATGCGAACCGAAACCGTGCATGTGGCGATAGGATTTCGGAATGCCGCGATCCGACATCACGATCGTCACCTGGTGGAAAGCCTCGGGCAGCAGAGTCCAGAAATCCCAGTTGTTGGTGGCCGAGCGCAGGTTCGTGCGCGGGTCGCGCTTGACGGCCTTGTTCAGATCGGGAAACTTGCGCGGATCACGCAGGAAAAAGACCGGCGTGTTGTTGCCGACCATGTCCCAGTTCCCTTCTTCTGTGTAGAACTTCAACGCAAAGCCGCGGATGTCACGCTCGGCATCGGCAGCACCACGTTCACCAGCCACTGTGGTGAAACGGGCAAACATTTCAGTTTTCTTGCCGACCTTGCTGAAGATCGCGGCGCGGGTGTAGCGGGTGATGTCGTTGGTGACGGTAAAGGTGCCAAAGGCGCCCGAACCCTTGGCGTGCATCCGGCGCTCGGGAATGACCTCGCGCACGAAATCGGCCAGTTTTTCGTTCAACCACAGATCCTGTGCCAGCAGCGGGCCGCGCGGACCTGCGGTAAGACTGTTCTGGTTGTCGACCACAGGCGCGCCGTTGCTCATGGTCAGGTGTTTTGCAGGACATCGAGACATGTTTGTACTCCCTGGGAAGTGATGGTTTTACGCGTTCATCCGACGAATCTGTCGTTTTTTCTGCAATGAACAGCGCGCGCCGTAAAGCACATCCACAGGGCAGCAGTGCCTGTGTCACTCGTTATCTTGTTCTTGAAGGATTGCCTTTTTGGGAAAACAAACCCATGTGAAAAACAAACCAATGGATGCGCGATTCACTGCGCGTCGCGCTGCGCAAGGCATGAGCCGGTCATCTTAGAACACTGCCCCTTTTCCGACGGAAACGGGCAAGTTTTATCGACGGGTTCTGGCAACAGTTCGCTTGTAGCAAGACCTGCCTCATACACCTGGCCTAATCTGCCTCATCCATCTGGCCGATGTTCAGCTGCTGCTGGAGCTGGAAAGCAGCGCCGAGCGGCAGCGCAAGTATCTGGACTTCATCGACATGTACCTTCCGCTTGAGGATAATGAGCGGAAGGAGTTTGAGCGGAACTACCAAACGGAGAGCAGGAGAGAGCCTGCCATTCTCTAAACGGTCGTCTACTTCCCGATGCAGAAGCG
>JAUNHU010000109.1 GCA_030523825.1 Lautropia sp.
TGGTGGCGGCAGCGCCGGCGAGCAGGCTGCCTTTCAGAGCGGAACGACGGTCCATCGGGTTGAATCCTTGCAAGGTTGAAAAAGATGAAGTGTTTCAGCAGTTTGTCCCGTTACCTGCCGAACTGTCTGAAGCGGGCGACCGGGAGGGAATGAAGATAATAACCGCCCGGTCTCGAGGCAGGGGGGCGGGCCCTGTCGCGGTGCTCAGGCGGGCTTGTGGCCGCTGCCGCGGTCGCCGGCGCCGGCGCCGGATGGCCGGCCGCTGAACGGGCAGGCCGACGGGGAGGCATCATCGTCAGCATGACGTGGCGTGCGCACATCCTCCGCCGGAAGCCAGCAGGTGCGCAATGCCTGCCAGCCCTGTGCGCCCATCGCACGCAGCCGGGCGATGTTGTTCTCGTAGATCTGCTCGGTTTCGTCGCCCATCGCGGCCACCGCGCGGTCGATGCTGGATTCGCGCAGCAGGTGCAGCGTGGGCCAGGGCGACTGGTTGGTGGCGTTGTCGATGTCGTCGGGCCGGGTGCTGGCAAACTGGTAGTGCGGGTGAAAACTCGCGAGCTGGAGGACGCCTTCCAGGTCCATCTGGCAGAGCAGCTCATCGGCCTCGTTCAGGAAGTCATTGAAGTCCAGGAAGTCGTGCAGCATGCGCGGGCAGACCAGCAGGCTGGTTTCCAGCTCGGTTTCGCGCCGGGAAACGAGTCGCTTCGCCTCGTTGCGCAGGTCGTCGAGCAGGGCCTCCCGGTCGGTGGCTTCGCTGACATGGATGCGCAGCCGGTTCTTCCTGAGCACCGCATTGGCAAAGGGGCAGAGATTGAGCCCCACCACGGCCTTTTCCACCCAGAGCAGCGTCTGCTGTGCCACGGTGCCGGCATCGATGGGGCTGCCGGTGGCAGGGGGCGTGATGGCCTGGGTCAGTGCGTCGGCATCGACCCCGGCAGCATCGAGGCGGCTTGCCGGGGGCGTGGCGCCGGATCCGGTGCACGTGTCCGGGCGGGGCGGCAGGGCGCCGGTTGCATCGGACGGTGCGGGCACGTGAAAGGGGCAGCCGGTGGGCGCGGCGGCAGGCTGGCTGCCGGCCCCGGCAGGGGAGCGGGAATGCGTGGGGTCGGTCATGAGCATGTCCCCTGGATGGGCAGAAATCGGGACACCACCGGGCGGAAGCTGCTGCGTGCGGGGCGCGAGGGCGTGCGGGGCTGCACGAAGGGCTGGTTCGCAGCGCCATCCCGGCGACCGGGGGCATGCCTGTGGGTGCCCGGTTGTCATCAATACAACAGTCTAGCGGAAAAACACGCCGTCCATCCTCCGTACCCGGCCGTCGGACGCGCGCGGGCAGCCGCCACGTGGGGGCTCCCCTATTATGGAAGGCTATCCGCAGGGGGTTGCAATGGCTGCCCTGCAACCAATATTCATGGGTGTCGGAGGCCGATGGCGCATCCTGCCCTCCGGCCGCCTCGTGGTGCCTTGCGCCCCACCGGCCGCACACCCTTCAGAACGACCGGAGACCAGGTCTTCTCATCAATGGAGTATCTGCCATGACCATTCGACGCCTCCTTGCCAACATTTCCAGCGAGCGCCTGCAGGAAAGCCGGGACTTCTATGTCGATCTGTTCGGTCTGGTGGTGGCCCACGAGACCGACTGGTATGTGAAACTGGTGTCGCCGGCCGATCCTGATCTGGAACTGGGCATCATCCAGCGCAATCATCCGCTTTTGCCGGCTGCCTGGCGCGGGGCGCCTGCGGGCATGTATCTGGGCTTTGCGGTCGACAATGTCGATGAATTTCATGCGCGTGCCGTGGTGCGCGGGCTGACGATCGTGCAGCCCCCGCGCGACGAGCCGCATGGCAAGCGCCGCTTTCTCACGCAGGATCCCGACGGCATCCTGGTGGAGATCAGCTCGCCGGTGAGGCAGCATGTGCTGCCCGAGGAGCCATCGCCGGCCTCCATCGCGCAGGAAATGGCGCGGAGGGTGCCCCGGATGGCTCGCAGCCGGCAGGCGCTGGCGTCGCGTCGCACCATCGACCAGGTGCTGCGCGGCATGCGGCCGAGGCTCGCCTCGGCGCTGGGCTGAGGGTTTTTCCGGAGGATTTCCGACCGGGTTTTCCCGGTTGTCCGACAAAAGGTCGGGCCGGGCCGGCAGGCTTTTGCCAACAGGGTCATAATGGAGGGGAGGCAGCACAACAACTGAATTCTGGCCGTGTCGCAGATACTGTCTGTCGGCGTTCACCCTGTTCCCTGTTTGTCCGCCGTCCGGTGCAAGCCGGCCGGGCGGGCCGCCCCCGGTGTCGGTATGGGCTCATGCGTGTCGCTGCTTCCTCGTACATCACAACAACAGGAGGGACCATGGTCGACCAATCACGCAGCAGTCTGGAAAGGCATCTTCCGAAACGTGCCATGGCATTGGTATTGGCCGGCGGTCGTGGCAGTCGTCTCAAGCAGCTTACCGACAACCGCTGCAAGCCAGCCGTTTACTTTGGCGGACATTTCCGCATCGTCGACTTCGTGCTGTCCAATTGCATCAACTCGGGCATCCGGCGCATGGGCGTGCTCACCCAGTACAAGTCGCACAGCCTGTTGCGCCACCTGCAACGGGGCTGGAATTTCCTCAAGTCCGAGATGAACGAGTTCATCGACCTGATTCCGGCGCAGCAGCGGATCGACGAGACCAGTTGGTACCGGGGCACGGCCGATGCCGTCTATCAGTCGCTGGACATCATCCGTTCCAACAAGCCCGAATACGTGGTCATTCTCGCCGGCGATCACATCTACAAGATGGATTACGCCCGGATGCTGGCCGATCACGCCCTCTCGGGCGCCGGCGTCACCGTCGGCTGCATCGAGGTGGACCGCAGCGAGGCCCATGCCTTCGGCGTGATGGCCATCGACGAGAGCAAGCGCGTCACCTCCTTCGTCGAGAAACCCGCCGATCCGCCCGCCATGCCCGGCAAGCCCGACCGCTCGCTCGCCTCGATGGGCATCTACATCTTCACGGCATCCTACCTCTACAAGATGCTGGAAGAAGACATGCACACCGAAGGCTCCGAACACGACTTCGGCAAGGACATCATTCCGAAGGCGGTGGCTGCCAACGAGGTGGTGGCGCACAGCTTCGAGGACAGCTGCGTATACAACAGCGCCAAGGCACCGGCCTACTGGCGTGACGTGGGAACCATCGATGCCTACTGGGAAGCCAACATCGACCTGACCGCCGTGGTGCCGGAACTGAACCTCTACGACCGTGACTGGCCGATCTGGACCTTCCAGGAACAGTTGCCGCCTGCCAAGTTCGTGCACAACGAGGAAGGGCGCCGGGGTGTGGCGATCAGCTCCTGCGTGTCGGCGGGCTGCATCATCTCCGGCCATGTCGAGGACTCGCTGCTCTTTTCCAACTGCCGGGTGCATTCCTATTCGGACGTGCACGGCGCGGTGCTGCTCCCCGAGGTGGTACTGGGCCGCCATGTACGCCTGAGCAAGGTGGTGGTGGACCGGGGCTGCCGGATTCCCGATGGGCTGGTGGTGGGCGAAGACCCCGAAGCCGATGCAGCACGCTTCCATCGTAGTGACAGGGGCGTTGTCCTCATCACCCAGAAAATGCTGAACGCGCTATGAACGGAGTCGCTCAACCGATGTCGGAGCGCGTGCTGCACGTGGTCGCCGAGATCTACCCGCTGGTGAAGACCGGCGGGCTGGGCGACATTGCGGCAGCGCTGCCGGCAGCACTCCGGGCCCAGGGGGTCGATGCGCGGGTGCTGGTGCCGGGCTATCCCGTCATTCTCGACGGGGTGTCCGGATTGCAGACCGTGGCCGAACTGGGATCGGTGATGGGGGCGGGCCGCGTGCGGGTGCTGCTGGGCAGCATGCCCGGCACCGGGGTGCCCGTCTACGTGCTGGATGCGCCCTGGTACTTCCGTCGTCCCGGCAATCCCTATCTGGGTGAAGACGCGCGCGACTGGCACGACAACCCGCTGCGCTTTGCGCTGCTGGGCTGGGTGGGTGCCCAACTGGCCTTTGGCGGCGTGGACCTGGGCTGGGAGGCCGACATCCTCCATGCGCACGACTGGCATGCGGGGCTCGCGTCCGTCTATCTGCGCACCCAGCCGGTGCGGCGCGTGCGCTCGGTCTTCAGCGTGCACAACCTGGCCTTTCAGGGCGTTTTCCCGCTGGAGCTTGGCGGGCAGATGGGCCTGCCCGCGTGGGCACTGCGTCCGCCGGGCGGCATCGAGTTCTACGGCAACGGCAACTTCATGAAAGGCGGGCTTGCCTTTGCCGACTGGCTCAGCACCGTCAGCCCCGGCTATGCACAGGAGATCACCACGCCGGCCTTCGGCTGTGGCCTGGACGGCATCCTGTTCGAGCGGCGCCATCAGCTCACCGGCATCCTCAACGGCATCGACGAGCGCGTCTGGAATCCGTCGGCAGACCCGGAAGTGGCCGCTCCCTACTCGGCAGACCAGCTCTTTGGCAAGATTGCCAACAAGACGGCGCTGCAACAGGAGATGCGGCTGGATGTGAACCCCAACCGCCTGCTGGCGGTGATGGTGAGCCGTCTCACCGACCAGAAGGGGGCCGATCTGGTCCTGGCGGCGTTGCCACGCATGAAGCAGCTGGGCATCCAGCTTGCGCTGCTGGGAAGTGGTGACCGGGGCATGCAGGAGGCTTTCGTGCGGGCGGCCGAGGCCGACCCCGGCAGCGTGGCGGTACGCATCGGCTACGACGAGGGCCTTTCGCACCGGCTGGTGGCCGGCGGCGACATCATTCTCGTGCCCTCGCGCTTCGAGCCCTGCGGGTTGACGCAGATGTATGGCCTGCGTTATGGCACCCTGCCGCTGGTGCGTACCGTGGGCGGGCTGGCCGATACGGTGCGCGAACTGGAAGTGTTCGGGCGTCAGCCCAACGGTTTTGCGTTCACGCGGCCGGATGTGGGCGACTTCTCGCTGGCACTTGATCGTGCCATGAGCCTGTGGCGTGATTCCGGCGCCTGGCAGTGGCGCATGCGCCAGGCCATGCACTGCCAGCATGGGTGGGGGCCGGCAGCCGCCGAATACCTCGCGCTCTACCGGCAGGTGATGGTGCGCTGACCTGCACCTGTCGTCTCGTTCCTGCCAGCGTCTTCTTACAGCCAGTGCCCGGAATTGGGGCGCTGGCTTGATTGCAGGCCGCAGTCGTAGTAGCTTCTGATCATTCACACGGATGATTGATGGTGTTCGCCACCATGAGCGTCGGGCTCTTGTTCCGGTGTCCGCCTGCGGGCCGATGACGGCCCTCGTCGGTGAGCCTTTCTGCGTGGTCATGCGCTGGGTGTACCCATGCGGCGGGCGAGCATCGTGTGGAGGACGGGGGCAGGCGGCTGCACCCTGCCGGAGACGATGATGCAGCGCAGCGGCTGCATGGGAGGGGCTCGCGTGGATTTTCAGAACTTCGACCTGAACCTCTTGAGGGTTTTCGACGAGGTCATGGCGGAACGCAACATTTCGCGGGCGGCGCGCAATCTCGCCATGACCCAGCCGGCGGCCAGCAATGCCTTGCGCCGTTTGCGCGAGGCGCTGGGTGACGAGCTGCTGGTGCGCTCGGGCCGGGGCGTGGAGCCCACTACCTTTGCGCTGGCGATCTGGCCCGACGTGCGGGTGGCGCTGAATGCGCTGCGCAATGTGGTGTCGCCAAAGTCCTTCGACCCGCAGCGCTCGCGTGAAACCTATGTGATCGCGATGGCCGATGCCACGGCCGCGCTGCTGGTGCCGCCGCTGCTTGACCGGATGCAGCGCGAGGCACCGAACGCCACGCTGCGGCTGCGTCCGCTTACCACGCGCGACCCGCTGCCGCTCCTCGAAAACGACGAGCTGCATCTGGCCATCGGACATTTTCCGGGCGCCGTGGCCGATGTCATCCTGCGCGAGATGCAGGAAGACCGGCCCGACACCTTCGGCCATCAGGAGATCTACGAGGGGCAGTATGTGTGCGTGATGCGCGAAGGGCATCCGCTGGGCGAGGGGCCGCTCACGCTGGACGACTACTGCAACGCGCGGCACCTGCTGGTCAGCTATTCGGGCAGGCCCTTCGGATTCGTCGACGAGGCGCTCGCGGCCCGGCAGCGCACGCGTCGCATCGTGCTCACGCTCAACCAGTTCTTCACGGCAGCCCAGGTGGCGCTGCAATCCGATCTGCTTACGGTGTTGCCGCTGGATTTCATTCCGGCCACGGGCATCGCCGAGCGCTTGAGCTGGCAGCCGCTGCCGGTGGCGATGCCCTCGATGCGGATCGACATGGTCTGGCACCGCCGGCAGGAGCAGCTGCCCTCGCATCGCTGGCTGCGCAAGCTGGTTGACGATGTCACCCTGCGCCGGGTCTGGCGGGCGCGCAATGTGCCTGCCACCCGCTTCAACGGTCAGGCCATCAATCCCGTCTTCACCACGCCGGCTCATCCCGGCCATGCACCTGGGTGATGGCGCGCAGCCGGCGGGTCTGCCATTCGTGCAGCATCTGCCAGCTGAAGCGCCACCCCCAGCAGCCGTCGCGGTCGCCCGGTCGGTTCATCCGGCCTTCGCTGCCCAGGCCCACCACGTCCTGCATCGGGTAGATGGCCCAGCCCGCCACTGATTGCGAGGCGGCGTGGATCAGTTCCCAGTTCATCTCGCGGCCATCGGTCTTCAGGTAGATCTGGGCGCGGGCACGCTCGCGGTCGTCCGTGCTCTGGAACCAGCCCACCGTCGTGTCGTTGTCGTGGGTGCCGGTGTAGACCACCTTGTTGGCAAAGAGGTTGTGCGGCAGGTAGAGGTTGTTGGCATCGCTGGAAAACGCGAACTGCAGCACCGCCATGCCCGGCAGGCCGGTCTGCTCCATCAGTTCGCCCACTTCGGGCCCCAGAATGCCCAGATCCTCGGCAATCAGCGGCAGCGTGCCGAGCTTTTCCTTCAGCGTGTCGAACAGCGCGCGGCCCGGACCCGGTTTCCACTCGCCTTCGCGGGCGCTGAGCGCGCTTGCCGGAATCGACCAGTAGGCGGCAAATCCCCGGAAGTGGTCGATGCGGACGATGTCGGCCATCGCCTGGCAGCGACGCAAGCGTTCGGTCCACCAGGCATAGCCCTGTCTGGCATGCGCCGGCCAGCGATAGAGCGGGTTGCCCCAGAACTGCCCGTCGACGGCGAAATAGTCCGGAGGAACGCCGGCCACGTGGGTGGGCCAGAGATCTTCGCCCAGATCGAACAACTCGGGGTTTGCCCAGGTGTCGGCGCTGTTGAGCGCGACGAAGATGGGCAGGTCACCCACCACCCTGATGTTGCGGGCGTTGGCATAGGTGCGTACGGCTTCCCACTGGATCTGGGCCGTCCATTGCACGAAGCACCAGAACAGGTAGTCGTCGCGGGATTCCTCGCGCACGGTGGCCAGCGCCCTGGCGTTGCGCTGGGCCAGGTCGGTCGGCCATTTCTGCCAGGGCTGGCGCTCGAAGCGCTGGCTCAGCACCATGAAGAGCGCGTAATCATCCAGCCAGGCGCCCTGTTGGCGGCAGAATTCGTCGAACTCGGGCCGGCGCTCTGCTACCGGATTGGACAGGAAGGCATGGGCGGCGTGGCGCAGGGCCATCAGCCGGAAGTGTTCCACCCGCGGAAAATCGATGCGCCCGGTGTGCGGGCGCTGCATGGCGGCCTGATACTGCGCGTCGTCCTCGCTAAAATCGGCCGGCAGCCAGCCCGCGGCCACCAGATCGCGCAGATCGACCAGCATCGGGCTGAACGCCATGCTGGCCGGGCTCATGTAGGGAGAATAGCCGTCGCCGGTGGGTACCAGCGGCAGGGTCTGCCACAGATGCTGCTCGGTGTGTTCCAGCCAGTCGATGAAGTGGAAGGCGCCGGGGCCGAAATCGCCCGAGCCGGGGTGCTGGATGTCGAGCCGCTGATCCCTTGCTGCCGGCGTGGGGTCGGGCAGCGAGGTGATGTGCAGCAGGATGCCGCTGGTGCGGGAGGTCTGAGGACTCATGATTGCTTGTTGCGTGCGACGAACATGTAGAGACAATGGGCCTGCAGCAGGTGGCCGGGGCGCCGGTTGGGGACGATAGCCGGTTTTCCGCTGACGAGGGCCTCGGGGCGCCTGGGCGGTGGTGGCAGCCGGCAAGTGGCCGCCGGTGTGGGCTGATTGCCACCCATCGGCACGCCGGTGACGTTGGCCTGGGGGCGCGGGGGCAGGATGCCGGCTGCGGCGATCGACACCGAGGGCAGGGGCAGGCCCGTCCACATGATCTGCGTCATGGTCTCGTCCACCTTCACATCGATCGATTCGGCGCGCAGCGGCAGACCGTCCGGCTGGTTGCTGTCCAGCACCAGCACCCAGTCCCCTTCCGGCAGCGTGAAGTGATGTGGGGCAATGTCGGGGTTGAACAGGATCAGCAGGTCGCGTTCCTCCGGGGTCTGCGCCCCCAGCAGCTGGCCGAACACCCCGCTGCACGGGGCGTTCCAGTCGCCGTTCTGCATCGGCTGGCCGTTCTGATTCAGCCATTGCACGTCGAACTTGCCCGACGGAATGGGCACGCCCAGGAGCCAGGAGGTGAGCCGCAGTTGCGGATGCTGCTGGCGCAGCCTGATCAGGTGGGCGGTGTAGCTGACCAGCGCTTCGTCGATCCTGGACCAGTCGTACCAGCTGATCGGGTTGTCCTGGTTGTAGGCGTTGTTGTTGCCCTGCTGGGTGCGGCTCATTTCGTCGCCGCCCAGCAGCATCGGGGTGCCCTGCGAGAGCAGCAGCGAGCCCAGCATCGCCCGCTTGAGCCGGTTGCGGATGCTGTTGATGGACGGGTTTGCCGTCGGGCCTTCCACGCCGGCGTTCCAGCTCAGGTTGTTGTTGTTGCCGTCGCAGTTGTTCTCGCCGTTGGCCTCGTTGTGTTTCTGGTTGTAGGTGACCAGATCGTTCAGCGTGAAGCCGTCGTGCGAGGTGATGAAGTTGATGCTCGACTGCGGGTTGCGCCCGTCATGATGGAACTGCTCGCTGGCGCCGGCCAGCTGGCTGGCAAAGCCGCCCCGGTTCTTGTCGGGTTGCAGCCAGTAGCGGCGCACCGTGTCGCGGAAGCGGTCGTTCCATTCGCTCCAGCCGGGCAGGTAGGCGCCCAGCTGGTAGCCCCCGTCGGCCGCATCCCAGGGCTCGGCAATCAGCTTGACCCGCGAAAGTACCGGGTCCTGGCGCAGGGCCTGGAAGAAGGGCGCATAGCGATGGAAGAAGCCGTCACGACGCTCGCCGGGAATCGAAATCCGCCCCAGCGTCGAGGCGAGGTCGAAGCGGAAGCCGTCGACGTGCATTTCCT
>JAUNHU010000110.1 GCA_030523825.1 Lautropia sp.
CCTGCGGGCTGACACAGATGTATGGCCTGCGCTATGGCACGCTGCCGCTGGTGCGTTCCGTGGGCGGGCTGGCCGATACCGTCCGCGAACTGGAAGTGTATGGGCGCCAGCCGAATGGCTTCGTCTTCTCGCGCCCGGACGTGGGCGACTTCTCGCTGGCGCTGGACCGTGCCGCCAGCCTCTGGCGGGATTCGGGCGCCTGGCAGTGGCGCATGCGCCAGGCCATGCACTGCCAGCACGGCTGGGCACCGGCTGCGGCCGAATATCTGGCCCTGTACCGCCAGGTACGGGTGCGCTAGGTGACAGGCACTTCCCGGTGAGGTCGCCCGACCGCGCCGGGAAGGTTCTGCCGGATCATGGCCCCATCCATGCCCATGCCATGTTGCCGGATTTTTCCCTTCTGGCTTCGTCGGGAAGTGCGGCACGGTGGCTCCCCTTTCGGATGCCGTTCATGATTCGTTAATATTTACGTGGCAGGCTTTGACCGTTGCCGGGGTCAGTTGTCGTTGCCTGTCTGCTCGTGGCTGTCATGGTGTCTGCCGGACGGTGTTGCCGCTTCGTGCCGTCGGCGTTCATTACGCTTTGACGGCATTGTTGCGGGGGGCTTGATTGCGTTCGGCAGCCGTTGTAGCTTTCTACCATTCACACGAATGATTGACGGTGTTCACCACCGTGAGAATAAGACAGTCATCTCGATGTCCTCCCTCCGGGTCTGGAGGCCCTCGTCGGTGAAAGCAACCACATCGGTGTGCCCCCCCGGGCCGCCTCATGTGGCCATGTGAAAAGGCGTAGCAGGTTCCTCGTTGGGGACCATGATTGCAGTGGGATGGGCTGCACTGGAGGGGCTCGCGTGGATTTTCAGAATTTCGACCTGAACCTGTTGAGGGTTTTCGATGAAGTCATGGCAGAACGCAATATCTCGCGGGCTGCCCGAAACCTGTCCATGACGCAGCCTGCGGCCAGCAACGCGCTGCGCCGGCTGCGCGAGGCGCTCGGCGACGAGCTGCTGGTTCGTTCCGGCCGGGGGGTGGAGCCCACGGCCTTCGCGCTGGCGATCTGGCCCGATGTGCGGGTGGCGCTGAACGCGCTGCGCAACGTGGTTTCGCCCAAGTCCTTCGACCCGCAGCGTTCGCGCGAGACCTATGTGATTGCGATGGCTGACGCCACGGCAGCCCTGCTGGTGCCGCCGCTGCTCGACCGTCTGCAGCGTGAGGCGCCCAATGCCACGCTGCGCCTGCGCCCGCTCACCACCCGCGACCCGCTGCCGTTGCTGGAAAACGACGAGCTGCATCTGGCCATCGGCCACTTTCCGGGGGCCGTGGCCGATGTCATCCTGCGCGAGATGCAGGAAGACCGGCCCGATACCTTCGGGCATCAGGAAATCTACGAAGGGCAGTATGTGTGCGTGATGCGTGAAGGGCATCCGCTGGGCGAGGGGCCCATTTCGCTGGACGACTACTGCAATGCCCGGCACCTGCTGGTGAGCTATTCGGGCCGGCCCTTCGGCTTCGTCGACGAGTCGCTGGCAACCAAGCAGCGCACGCGGCGCATCGTGCTCACGCTCAATCAGTTCTTCACGGCGGCGCAGGTGGCGATGCAGTCCGACCTGCTCACGGTGTTGCCGCTGGATTTCATTCCGGCCACCGGCATTGCCGACCGCCTGTCGTGGCAGCCGCTGCCGGTGCCGATGCCCTCGATGCGGGTCGACATGGTCTGGCATCGCCGGCAGGAACAGCTGCCCTCACACCGCTGGCTGCGCAAGCTGATCGACGATGTCACCCTGCGCCGGGTCTGGCGGGCGCGCAATGTGCCCGTCAGCCGGTTCAATGGTCAGCCGATCAACCCGGTCTTTACCACGCCGGTTCATCCCGGCCATGCACTTGGGTGATGGCACGCAGCCGGCGGGTCTGCCACTCGTGCAGCATCTGCCAGCTGAAGCGCCAGCCCCAGCAGCCCTCACGGTCGCCGGGGCGGTTCATCCGGCCCTCGGCCCCCAGGCCCACCACGTCCTGCATCGGGTAGATGGCCCAGCCGGCCACTGATTGCGAGGCGGCGTGGATCAGTTCCCAGTTCATCTCGCGGCCGTCGGTCTTCAGGTAGACCTGCGCGCGGGCGCGCTCACGGTCGTCGGTGCTGGTAAACCAGCCCATCGTCGTGTCGTTGTCGTGGGTGCCGGTATACACCACCTTGTTGCGGCAGAGGTTGTGCGGCAGGTAGGTGTTGTTGGCGTCGCTCCCGAAGGCGAACTGCAGCACGGCCATGCCGGGCAGGTCGGTCTGCTCCATCAATTCGGTCACTTCTGGCCCCAGAATGCCCAGATCCTCGGCGATCAGCGGCAGTGAGCCCAGATTCTTCTTCAGCGCATCGAACAGCGCACGGCCCGGGCCCGGCTTCCATTCGCCTTCGCGGGCGCTCTGGGCGGTGGCGGGAATCGACCAGTAGGCGGCAAAGCCGCGGAAGTGGTCGATGCGGACGATGTCGGCCATGGCCAGGCAGCGCTTCAGGCGCTCGGTCCACCAGGTGTAGCCCTGTTTGGCGTGCGCCTTCCAGCGGTACAGCGGATTGCCCCAGAACTGGCCATCGACCGCGAAATAGTCGGGCGGCACGCCAGCCACGTGGGTGGGCCAGAGATCGTCGCCCAGATCGAACAGGCCGGGGTTTGCCCAGGTGTCGGCGCTGTTGAGTGCCACGAAAATGGGCAGGTCGCCGACGATTTTGATGTTCCGGGCGTTGGCATAGGTGCGGATGGCATCCCACTGGATCTGGGCACTCCATTGCACGAAGCACCAGAACAGGTAGTCGTCGCGGGATTCCTCGCGCACCTTTGCCAGCGCCTTCTTGTTGCGCTGGGCGAGTTCGGCGGGCCAGTTCTGCCAGGGCTGGTGTGCAAAGCGCTTGCTCAGCACCATGAACAGGGCGTAGTCATCGAGCCAGGCGCCCTGCTGCTGGCAGAACTCGTCGAACTCGGGGCGCCGGGGTTCTGCCGGGTTGTGGAGGAAGGTGTTGGCAGCGTGGCGCAGCGCCATCAGGCGGAAGTGCTCCACCCGCGGGAAGTCGATCCGGTCGGTGCGCGGGCGCTGCATGGCAGCCTGATACTGGCCCTCGTCTTCGCTGAAATCGGCTGGCAGCCAGCCAGCTGTCGCCAGACCCCGCAGATCCACCAGCATCGGGCTGAAGGCCATGCTGCCGGGGCTCATGTAGGGCGAAAAACCCTCACCGGTGGGTACCAGCGGCAGGGTCTGCCACAGGTGCTGCTGCGTGTGCTCCAGCCAGTCGATGAAGTGAAACGCCGAGGGGCCGAAGTCACCGGACCCCGGGTGCTGGATGTCGAGCCGCTGATCGGGCGCTGGCGCCGACGGGTCGGGCAGCGAGGTGATGTGCAGCAGGATGCCGCTGGTGCGGGAGGTTTGTGGGCTCATGATTGCTTGTGTCGTGCGACGAACAGGTAAAGACAGTGCGGTTGCAGCAGATGGCTGGGGCGCGAGTGCTCGACGATAGCCTGTTTCGCGGGGTTCCGGGTTTCGGGGCGCTTGGGCGGCCGGGGCAGCCGGCAGGTGGCTCCCGATGTGGGCTGATTGTCATCCATCGGCAGGCCGCGGACATTGGCCTGCGGACGCGGGGGCAGGATGCCGGCAGCGGCGATCGACACCGAGGGCAGGGGAAGGCCGGTCCACATCACCTGGGTCATCGTCTCGTCCACCTTCACGTCGACGGCGGCCGCGCGCAGCGGCAGGCCATCGGGCTGGCTGCTGTCCAGCACCATCACCCAGTCGCCTTCCGGCATCATGAAGTGGTGTGCGGTGATGTCGGGGTTGAACAGGATGAGCAGATCGTGTTCCCCGGCGTTGTGCGCACCGAGATACTGGCCGAACACGCCGCTGTGCCCTTCGTGCCAGTCGCCGTTCTGCATGGGTTCGCCCCGGCTGTTCAACCATTGCACGTCGAAGCGGCCCGAGGGGGTGGGCACGCCCTGCAGCCAGTTGGAAAGGCGCAGCTGCGGGTGCTGCTGACGCAGGCGGATCAGGTGGGCGGTGTAGTCGATCAGATCCTGGTCGACGTGGTTCCAGTCGTACCAGCTGATGTCGTTGTCCTGGTTGTAGGCGTTGTTGTTGCCCCGCTGGGTGCGGCTCATCTCGTCGCCGCCCAGCAGCATGGGGGTGCCCTGCGAGAGGAGCAGCGAGCCCAGCAGCGCGCGCTTCAGCCGGTTGCGGATGCCATTGATGGACGGATTGGAGGTGGGGCCTTCCACGCCGGCGTTCCAGCTCAGGTTGTTGTCGTTGCCGTCGCGGTTGTCTTCGCCGTTGGCCTCGTTGTGCTTGTGGTTGTAGCTGACGAGGTCGTTCAGCGTGAAGCCGTCGTGCGAGGTGATGAAGTTGATGCTCGACTGCGGATCTCGCCCGTCGTGATGGAACTGTTCGCTGGCGCCCGACAGCTGGCTGGCAAAGCCGCCCCGGTTCTTGTCGGGTTGCAGCCAGTAACGGCGCACCGTGTCGCGGAAGCGGTCGTTCCATTCGCTCCAGCCGGGCAGGTAGGCGCCCAGCTGGTAGCCGCCATCGGCGGCGTCCCAGGGCTCGGCAATCAGCTTCACCCGTGACAGCACCGGGTCCTGGCGCACGGCCTGGAAGAACGGGGCAAAGCGGTGGAAGAAGCCGTCGCGCCGCTCGCCGGGCACCGAGATGCGGCCCAGCGTCGAGGCCAGGTCGAAGCGGAAGCCATCGACGTGCATTTCCTCGACCCAGTAGCGAAGCGAATCCATCACCAGGCGCAGGGTGGCCGGGCGGCTACAGTTCACGCTGTTGCCGGTACCGGTGTAGTTGTTGTAGTAGGCGGGGTCCTGCTTGCTGAGGTGGTAGTAGGCCACGTTGTCGAAGCCGCGCAGGCTGAGCGTGGGGCCGCGCTGATCACCTTCGGGCGTGTGGTTGTAGACCACATCCAGCAGCACCTCGATGCCGGCCGCGTGCAGCGTCTTCACCATCTGTTTGAACTCCCGCATGGGGTTCTCGATGGCGTAGGCACGGTGCGGCGCAAAGAAGGCCAGCGTGTTGTAGCCCCAGTAGTTGACCAGGCCCATGCCGTGCAGATGGCCTTCGCTGATCGACTCCTGAATGGGCAGAAGTTCCACGGCGGTTACGCCCAGGCGCTTCAGGTGCTCGATGGATGCGGGGGCCGACATGCCCAGATAGGTGCCGCGCAGCTTTTCCGGCACCTTGGGGTTCTGCTGGCTGAAGCCCTTCACATGCACTTCGTAGATGACCGACTTCGACATCGGCGTGCGCGGCGGGCGGTCGTTGCCCCAGTCGAAGGCATCGGCTTCGCCACCTGTCACCACCGCCTTGGGCACGTAGGCGGCGTTGTCCTCCATCTGCGTATCGGGGCGGTCGAGGTGCGATTCGTGCCACTGAAAATCGCCGTGCAGCGCACGCGCATAGGGATCGAGCAGTAGGCGGGCGCCGTTGTAGCGCAGGCCGTGTGCGGGATCGTAGGGGCCGTCCACGCGATAGCCGTAGATGAGGCCGGGGCCGGCATCGGGCAGGAAGCCGTGCCAGGTGTTGGCCTCGGGGCCGCACATCGCGTGACGGCTGATTTCCTTGCCGTCCTGGTCGAACACACAGAGGGTGACGCTGCGCGCACCGCTGCTGAAGACGGAGAAATTGACGCCGCCCTGCACGCAGGTGGCGCCCAGTGGCCAGATCTGGCCGGGAGACATTGTCTTGATATCCATGAGCTGATCCAGAATGTGTTCAGAAACGTTCGGGGGCAACCCCGTGCGAACGTTTGTGAACAAAGGCTGGGTGGCGTCTGCCCATTGTGGGGCACATCCGGATGCTGGCAGCGTGTCCGTGCGATTCTGCTGCGATGCAGGTGACAGGCGGCGTTCCGGTGTGTCCTGGCTGGCACATGCGGCCGGTGCCCGGTATGGGGTGAGCCGTGCGGCCTGGACAGGGAGAGGAAGTTTGCCTGGTGCCTGCGGGTGCTGCGCAGAACCCAGCCCGGAGGCTGCGGCGAGGATGAAATGCCATGCGCTCGGGGGCATGGTCTGGTCGTCGAGCGGGAAATGGCTTCTCCGCTGTGTGGCGTCGGGGCGCCAGAGGTACTGCATGCTGCCATGACGGCGCCGGGGTGGTGCCACGGCGCCGTCGAAGCCCGGCGGGGCAGCCCCGCCAGGGGCCGGCAGGTGGTGGGCCTTGCGGCCCGCCGGCGCCGGAACGATCAGATCTTCAGCGGCTTCACGTTCCAGATCTTGTCGGCATATTCCATGATCGTGCGATCGCTGGAGAACATGCCCATGCCGGCCACGTTCAGCACGGCACGACGGTTCCATTCCTCGGGCTTGCGATACATCTCGTCGACCTTGGCCTGGGTGGCCACGTAGTCGGCGAAGTCGGCCAGCAGCAGGTAGGTGTCCTGTTGCAGCAGCGAGTCCGAGATCGGACGGAAACGGCCCGGATCGTCCGGCGACCAGAAGCCGCTCTTGATCTGGTCGATGACCTGACGCAGCGCCGGGTTTTCTTCGTAGTAGCGGGTCGGATCGTAGCCGGCGGCCTTGATGCGTGCCACTTCCTCGGTGCGATGACCGAAGATGAAGATGTTCTCGTCGCCCACCATTTCGCGGATCTCGACGTTGGCGCCGTCGAGCGTGCCGATGGTGAGGGCGCCGTTCAGGGCCAGCTTCATGTTGCCGGTGCCCGAGGCTTCGGTGCCGGCGGTGGAGATCTGCTCGGACAGGTTGGCGGCCGGCATGATCATCTCGGCGGCCGACACGCTGTAGTTCGGCACGAAGACGACCTTCATCCGGTCACGCAGCTGCGGGTCGTTGTTGACCTTGCTGGCCACGTCGTTGATGAGCTTGATGATGAGCTTGGCCTGACGGTAGGCAGATGCTGCCTTGCCCGAGAACAGGAAGGTGCGCGGCACCCAGTCGGCGTTCGGGTTGGCCACCATCTCGTTGTAGCGATGGATGATGTGCAGCACGTTCAGCAGCTGGCGCTTGTACTCGTGGAAGCGCTTCACCTGCACGTCGAGCAGGGCGTTCGGGTCGAACTGCACGCCACCGTGTGCCTTCACCCAGTCGGCCAGACGGCCCTTGTTGGTGTGCTTGGCAGCGGCGAAAGCCTTCAGGAAGGTGGCCTTCTCGGACGACTTCTTCAGCTTTTCCAGCTCGTCGAGGTGCTGGCGCCAGTTCGTGCCGATGGTCTTGTCGATGAGGGCCGACAGCGGACGGTTGGCATAGGCCAGCCAGCGACGCGGGGTGATGCCGTTGGTGACGTTGCAGAAGCGGCCGGGGAACAGCTTGGCGAAATCGGAGAAGATCGTGTCGACCACCAGCTGGCTGTGCAGCTTGGACACGCCGTTCACCTTGTGGCTGGCCAGCACGCACAGGTAGGCCATGCGCACGCGGCGCTCGCCGGTCTCGTCGATCAGCGACACGCGACGCAGCAGGTCGTGGTCTTCGCCGTGGTGATCGCGCACCCAGTCGAGGAAGCGCTTGTTGATCTCGAAGATGATTTCCAGATGACGCGGCAGCAGGTTGCGCATCATCGAGACCGGCCAGGTTTCCAGCGCCTCGGGCATCAGCGTGTGGTTGGTGTACGAAAACACCTTGCAGCACTGCGACCACGCGGCATTCCACTCCATCTTGTGCTCGTCCACCAGCAGGCGCATCAGCTCGGGCACGGCGATGGCCGGGTGCGTGTCGTTCAGGTGGATGGCGACCTTGTCCGACAGCTTGGTGAGATCCTTGTTGTTGTGCGCAAAGCGGCGCAGGATGTCCTGCAGCGCGGCACTGACGAAGAAGAATTCCTGACGCAGGCGCAGCTCGCGGCCCTGGTAGCTGGAATCGTCCGGATACAGCACGCGGGTGACGTTCTCGGACTGGTTCTTCTGCTGCACGGCCTGCATGTAGTTGCCCTGGTTGAACAGGGTCAGATCCAGGCTCTGCGAGGCACGGGCGTGCCACAGGCGCAGCGTGTTGATGGTGTTGGTGTTGTAGCCCGGCACGATCATGTCGTGGGCCATGGCTTCGACCTGCTCGGCGCTGTGCCAGACGGCACCGTTGCCGTTGTGCTCGACCGAACCGCCGAACTGGATCGGGAACGTGACCTGCGGACGCGGGAATTCCCACGGATTGCCCAGGCGGAGCCAGTCGTCGGGCTGCTCGACCTGATAGCCATCATGGATGTGCTGGGCGAACATGCCGTAGTCGTAGCGGATGCCATAGCCGAAGCTGGGCAGGCCCATCGTGGCCATCGAGTCCAGGAAGCAGGCAGCCAGACGGCCCAGACCGCCGTTGCCCAGACCCGGATCGGGTTCTTCCTCGCGGGCTGCTTCAAAGTCGAGACCGCCCTTGGTCATGGCATCGGCCAGCTGATCGTAGATGTCGACCGCCATCAGGCTGTTGGTGAGTGCGCGGCCGATCAGGAACTCTGCCGAGAGGTAGTACACACGCTTGACGTTCTGGTCGTACTGGGCGCGCATGGTCTGCATCCAGCGGTCCACCAGCTTGTCGCGGGCGAGGCGGGCCAGAGCCACGTACCAGTCGGCCTTGGTGGCGGTGCGCGGGTCTTTGCCCACGAAATAGGCCAGGCGGTTGGCGACGTAGCCGCGCAGTGCCTGGGGATCGTTCTGATCCAGTGACTGCGGCTCGAAGGCGTCGGTCAGCTGGTTGGTGCTTTTGGTCTTTGCCATTCTTGAGGGGGACTCGGACGAGGGTTGCGACAATCCGCTATTTTTGCAGGTAAAACGTGAACTCTGCCACCATCGAACGTATTCGCCTGTGTCCGGCATGCCGCAAGTGGTCGCTCGCATTCCCGTGCCGGCGGCTGTCCGGCGCGGGCAGCATCGCGCAGGTGAGTGCTGCCTGCCTTTCCCGTCCAGCGCCCGGCCATTCGCTATCTGGTTGATTATTCGGGTTTTCCCTGAAAAAACGTTCCTGCTTTCCGCGGGTGCAGACACGTGTCAGCAGGCGGGGGTGGGGGAAGGATCTGGCATTGTTACATTCGCGGGCCTTTTTCATGCGCTGTTGTCCGGGGTTGAAAATCCCGACTCGCTGATGCTGGTATTGAGCCGGGAAGCCATGTGGGAGTACGGCGCGGGGACGGGGTACCACCGCTCAGACCAACTCCTGCCGGAGAAAATGGT
>JAUNHU010000111.1 GCA_030523825.1 Lautropia sp.
CACAGGTCGGCAACGACGGTCGTCGGGTGCTGATCGACGAACAGCAGCAGCTCCGATGGTTCGTGGTCGGGCATCAGTGGTTTCATGAGAAAGGGGCCGGGCTTTCGGTACGGCTTGCCGGCCAGACAGGGCATCACCGGCGGGATGCCCGTTCGATAAATCGTAGCCGCAGAATGCTACGGCATTTGCCAATACCGTATGGCGTGCAGTGTTATCCCAAACAACACTTGCGTATTCGGTTGGTGGCAGCGCGCCCGTTTTTCCCACGATGCGGCATCTCGGCCCGGCCATCTGTCGGGCCTGCACCCGTATCGTTGCCGTGTCCGTGTCACCTGTCTGCCGGAACAGGCGCCGCACCGTCCTGCAAGCTGCGGGGCTGCTCTGTTTCGCAAGCCCGCTATCATTGCTTCTGGCCCCTTTCGCCAGCCGCCACGTGGCAGGCCCGGCCCGGCGCGTTGAATCCACTTGCAGGAACACGGCATGCAACCCGATCCGATTGCCCCTTCCCCGAACACACAGCCTGTCGACACCGATGCCATCGTCATCGGGCTGGGGCCGGTGGGCCTTTATCAGGTCTTTCAACTGGGGCTGCTGGGTCTGCGAGTACACGCCATCGACGCCTTGTCCCAGGTGGGCGGGCAGTGCCGCGCACTCTATGCCGACAAGACCCTGCACGACATTCCCGGTTTTCGCGGCATCCGGGGCGCAGATCTCGCCGATGCCCTGCTGAAACAGATCGAGCCCTTCAGCCCGGGGCTGCATCTCGGGCAGACCGTCGATACCCTTGTGCGCCTGCCCGATCATCGCATCCAGTTGAGCACGACACAGGGGCTGGTGCTGCGCGCGCCCATCGTCGTGCTGGCGGTGGGGGCTGGTGCCTGGCTTTACCGGCCGCTTGATTTGCCCGGCGCAGAACACCACCGGGGCACGCAGATCTTTGAAACCCCGCAACCACCGGAGCATTTTGCCGGGCAGCGGGTGGTGGTCATCGGTGGTGGCAACGAAGCACTGCAGCAATCGCTCGATCTGCTGAAGGCCGGTGCGCACGTTACCCTGCTGCATCGCCGGGCACGCTTCAGCCACTACGCCACTGATCCCGCGCTGGTCCGCTCGGTGGAGGAACAGGCAGCCACCGGCCGCCTGCAGCGCGTCACCGGGCAACCGATCCGGCTGCAGAGTGATGCGGACAATGCCGAAAGCACAGGCATGGATGCAGCCGACTTGGCCGCAGCGCATCATGCGCCCGATGCAAAGCCATCAGCAGATGTCGATGCCCGGTCTGCGGGCAATCATCCTGGCCGGTCATCGCAGCGCCTGCGCGCCCTCATCGTCAGCGATTCCGAAGACGGTCACGAAATCGAGCTGCCGCTGGACGTGCTGTTGCTTTGTCAGGGCTTGTCGCCCACGCTGGCGCCGCTGGCCGAGTGGGGCGTAGGCATGGAGAAGCGTTATATTCCCGTGCAGCCCGAAAACTGCGCCACCGACATTCCCGGCATCTTTGCCGTGGGCGATGTCTGCACCTATCCGGGCAAGCTCAAGCTCATCACCTGCGGTTTTCATGAAGCCACGCTGGCTGCCCATGCGGCAGTGGCCTGGCTGTCGCCAAAAGCCCCGCCCTTTGAATACACCGCCATCAGCCTGCGCCTGCAGCGCCGGCTGGGCGTGCTGACCGAAGAAGCCCTTGCCGCCCGACTCCGACCCCACATCCAGTTCCCCGATGGCTTCTGAACAGATCCTGCAACAGGTATTTGGCTACCCCCGTTTCCGCGGTCGCCAGCAGGACATCATCGAACATGTGGCCGGGGGCGACAATGCGTTGGTGCTCATGCCCACCGGCGGCGGCAAATCGCTCTGCTATCAGATACCGGCGCTGATGCGTCCGGGCGTGGGCATTGTCGTTTCGCCGCTGATTGCGCTCATGCAGGATCAGGTCGCCGCGCTGCGGGAAGTGGGCGTGGCGGCTGCCTATCTCAATTCTTCCCTCAGTGCGGCCGAAGCTGCCGAGGTGGAGCGGCAGCTGCGCGCCGGAGAACTCGACCTGCTCTACGTGGCGCCCGAGCGCCTGCTCACCGAGCGCTGTCTGGCCATGCTCGATCGCTGCCAGCTGGCGCTGATCGCCATTGACGAAGCCCATTGTGTGTCGCAATGGGGGCACGATTTCCGGCCCGAATACATCGACCTGGGCCGGCTGGCCGACCGATTTCCCGATGTGCCGCGCATTGCGCTCACTGCCACGGCGGACGAACTCACCCGGCGGGAAATCATCGAGCGGCTGATGCTGCACGATGCACGCCTGTTCATCACCAGCTTCGACCGTCCCAACATCCGCTACCGCATCGTCGAAAAACGCGATGCCCGTCATCAGTTGCTGGCCTTCATCAAGGATGGCCATCAGGATGAATCCGGCATCGTCTATTGCGCCACCCGCACACGCACCGAACAGGTGGCGGAATATCTTCAGCGCGAGGGGTTCAATGCCAGCGCCTATCACGCCGGCCTCGATCCCGACGAACGCAGCGATGTGCAGGAGCGCTTCCAGCGCGAAGACGGCATGATCGTCGTGGCTACCGTGGCCTTTGGCATGGGTATCGACAAACCCGATGTGCGCTTCGTGGCCCACCTCGACCTGCCGCGCTCCATCGAAGCCTATTACCAGGAAACCGGCCGTGCCGGCCGCGACGGCCTGCCTGCCGAAGCGTGGATGAGCTACGGCCTGTCGGACGTGATGCAGCAGCGCCGTTTCATCGACGCCTCTGAGGCAAGCCCCGAGTTCAAGCGTCTGGCCGGTGGCAAGCTGGAAGCGATGCTTGCGCTCTGCGAGGCTACCGATTGCCGGCGCGTGCGCCTGCTGGCCTACTTTGGCGAAAACGCGCAGCCCTGCGGCAATTGCGACAACTGCCTGAACCCGCCCAAAACCATCGACGGCACCGTGCTGGCGCAGAAGTTTCTTTCCTGCGTGTACCGCTGCAACAAGGCCAGTGGCTTTGCCTTTGGTGCCCAGCATCTCATCGACGTGTTGCGTGGCGCTGCCAACGACAAGGTCGTCAGTCGCGGGCATGACCAGTTGCCGGTATTCGGCATCGGTCAGGATCTGAGCCTGTCGGAATGGCGTTCCGTCATCCGCCAGCTCTCCATTGCCGGCTACATCCACATCGACGTGGAGCGCTTTCAGACGATATTCCTCACCGAAGCCGCACGCGCCGTGCTGAAGGGCGAGCAGTCCGTCTGGATTCGCCAGCCTTCGGCCAACTCCCGCGAAAAGCGCAGCCGCAACCGTGTGGCTTCCACGCTGGAAAAAGACCTCAGCAGCGAAGGCAGTGCCTGCTTTGCCCGACTCAAGGCATGGCGCAGCCAGCAGGCCAAGGCCAGCGGCAAACCCGCCTACGTCATCTTCCACGACGCCACTCTGCACGACATAGCCCTGCACATGCCGGCCAGCCTTCATGAACTGGCCGCCATCCCCGGCATTGGCGAGAAGAAGCTCGACACCTACGGCGAGGACGTGCTGCGGGTGGTGGCCGACGAAGATATCTGAGCATTCATGCCAACGGCCGCGCCAGATTGCTGGTGGGGCCGGGTCTTCGGTGTCGGGATTGGGCCTGACCGGAATGTGTCGGTTCGCCTGCAAGGCTTGTGCTGCCTTCGTGGCCGAGGCGCCATCATGCCGCTCGGTGGGTGAATGAAATTCCGATGAAAATCAATGTGTTAGCTTGTTGTCAATTAAATATATTGCGCACAATCTAATTGCAAGCTATTGTTCCATCGTCAACAACGGAGAGGATGGCATGGACCCGCTTTTTCAACCCCTCGTACTCAACAACGGTGTTTCGATAAGGAATCGCCTGGTGGTGGCGCCGATGACTCATTCGGCATCGAACCCCGACGGAACACTGAGCAATCAGGAACGTGCCTTTCTGGGCAACCGTGCCACGGACATGGGCATGTTCATCACGGCGGCCACGCTGGTTGCCGCCAACGGCAAGGCGTTTCACGGTCAGCCCGAAGCGCTCGATGAAAGGCATCTGGACAGCCTGCGCGAAACTGCACGCATTCTTCAGGCGCAGGGCGCAAAGGCCATCCTGCAGATTCATCATGGCGGCCATCAGGCGCTGCCCGATCTGCTGAACGGATTGCAGCCAGTCAGTGCGTCCGAACATGCGGCCAACGGCACGAAGGCCGCTACCGAAGGCGAAATCCATGACCTGATCCAGGCATTTGCCCGTTCAACCGATCTGGCGATCCGGGCCGGCTTTGACGGTGTGGAAATTCATGGTGCCAACGGCTATCTCATCCAGCAGTTCTTTTCCGGGGAGTCCAACCGGCGCACCGACGCCTGGGGTGGCAGCCTTGCCGGTCGCATGAAATTCCCGCTGGCCGTGGTCGATGCAGTGGCAGCCGTGCGTGAGCGCCATGCCAGACCGGATTTCATCATCGGCTACCGTTTTTCGCCCGAGGAGCCCGGTGACAACGGCCTGACGATGAGCGACACCTTTGCCCTGCTGGATGAACTGGTGAAGAAGCCCCTGCAATATCTGCACGTTTCCCTGTGGGATTTCACCAAGAAGGCGCGGCGTGGTGCCGACACCCAGCTCACGCGCATGCAGTTGCTGCACGAGCACATTGCCGGTCGCCTGCCGCTCATTGGCGTGGGCAACCTGCTGTCCGGCAAGCAGATCCGTGAAGCCTTCGAGACCGGATGGGCCGAGTTTCTCGCGCTGGGCAAGGCCGTGATGGTGAACCCCGGCATTGCCACCCTGCTGAAGGAAGGGCGTGATGCCGAGATCGTCACCGAACTCGATCCCGCGCAGCCCGACCACTACGGCATCCCGGATGTGCTCTGGGGTTACTGCCAGCAAGGCGGAGACTGGTTGCCGCCCCTGAAAGGCAAGGCCTGGCAGCCGGTGAACATCTGAACCACGTGGATATCAACGAATCTCAGGCCATCGTTCAAGCGCAACGGGAAGACGCATGCCGTGAAAGAGCATCTGAAACTTGAGAATCAGCTGTGTTTTCCGCTCTACGCGCTGGCGAAGGAGATCGTGAATCGCTATCGCCCGCTGCTGGAGGCCATTGACCTGACCTACCCGCAGTACCTGGTGATGATGGTGCTGTGGGAGGAAGATGGACTGGGCGTAGGCCAGATCGGACAGAAGCTGCTGCTGGACAGCGGCACGCTCACACCACTGCTCAAGCGGCTTGAGCAGAAGGGGATCGTGACGCGACAGCGCAGCGGAACCGATGAGCGCTGTGTGCATATTCATCTCACGGCAGCGGGCCGGGCGCTGGAAGCAAAGGCCGACCCGATACCGCTGCGGCTGGCCGAAGAACTGCAACTGAGCGCAAACGAGGTGGTGCTTCTGAAGAAACTGGCCCGCAAGCTCAATGGTCAGCTTTGCGATGTCATTTCACACGACATCACCTGATCGACGTGACCAACCCGATGACCGCTTCGCCCTGCCGGCAGTCATCGTTTCGAGGCAGGCATCGGGCAACATCGCATTGCCTGAGCTTTTCCGTTTTACCCCTGATTTGAGGAAATCATCATGAAAATCTTCTACAAAACCTCTGCAACAGCTACTGGCGGTCGTGATGGACGCACGCAGGTCGATGACGGCTCGATCGGCTTCGACCTGGTGTCCTTCCAGAACACCGAAGGCAAGACCGGCACCAACCCCGAGCAGCTTTTTGCAATGGGCTATGCAGCCTGCTTCGACAGCGCGCTGAATCTGGTCAAGCAGCAGCTGAAGATCAACCCCACCTCATCCAGCACCACCTGCGGCGTGGGCATCGGCATGAAGCCGGATGGCAGCTACAACCTGGACATCGACCTGACCATCACGGTGTCGGGCATCAGCGAGGCAGACGCGAAGACCCTGATCGAAAAGGCCCATCAGGTCTGCCCCTATTCCAACGCCACCCGTGGCAACGTCGATGTCCGCCTGCATGTGAAAGTGGTCTGATCGTCTCGCTGAAGCGCCCTCGCCGCTCAGACTCCCTGCCGGAACTGCGCCCGCAGCGCCGGGTACAGCGCGCGAAAGCGCGCATGACGTTCGTCGAGCAGCGCACGGTACTCGGCACGCGGCTGAAAATGCTCACGAATCTGCGGGGCAGGGCACGCCTGTTCTTCGGTGCCACCGTTTGCCAGCCAGCCCAGACGCGCGGCACCCAGCGCGCCGCCAGTTTCGCCGCCCGTTACTGACACCAGCGGCACCGCCAGCACATCGGCCAGCAACTGGCTCCACCAGTCACTGCGCGCGCCGCCGCCGGTCATCACCAGCGGCTCGGATGGCGTGGCCAGTGTGTCGAGCCCGTCGCGCAAGCCCAGGCACACGCCCTCCACCACGGCATAGGCCAGGTCATTCGAGCCGTGGCCGGCACTCAGACCGAACAGCACGCCTTTTGCGTGCGCATCATTGTGCGGCGAGCGCTCGCCCGACAGATAGGGCAGGAAAACCGGCGCCTGCGCACGTTGTGAGTCGTTGCATTGCGCAGCCGCCTGCAGCAGGGTAGGAACATCCTTGAAGCCAAGGCACTGGCTGGCCCAGCTGACCGCACTGGCAGCCGACAGCATCACCGACATCTGATGCCAGCGCTGTGGCAGCGCATGGCAGAAGGCGTGCACGGCACGCTCGGGGTCGGGCTGGAAGCGATCCGTTACCATGAAGATGACGCCCGACGTGCCCAGCGAGACAAAACCCTGACCCGGGTGCACGGCGCTGATGCCAACCGCACTGGCTGCGTTGTCACCGCCGCCGCCGGCAATGACCACCCCTTCAGACATTCCCCACGCACGTGCCAGGGAGGCATCCAGCGTGGCGCTGGGCGCGCTGCCTTCCACCAGCCGTGGCATCTGGCTGCGATTCAGCCCGGTGGCCGCCAGCAGGGCATCGGACCAGTCGCGTTTGCCCACATCCAGCCACAGCGTGCCGGCTGCGTCCGACATTTCGCTCACGGCTTCGCCCGAGAGTTTCAGGCGCAGCCAGTCTTTCGGCAGCAGCACCAGACGGGTGCGTGCAAAGAGTTCGGGCTCATGCTCGGCCACCCACATCAGTTTTGGCGCGGTAAAACCGGGCATGGCCAGGTTGCCGGCTTCGGTGCCCAGCGCCGGCACCTTTTGAAGAATCTCGCATTGTGCGCTGCTGCGCCCGTCGTTCCACAGAATGGCCGGGCGCAACACCGCGTGCTTTTCGTCCAGCAGCACGGCACCGTGCATCTGTCCCGACAGGCCAATGTCCCGCACGCGCGCCAGCGCGTCGGCATGCGATGCTTTCAGTGTCTGCATCGCTGTTTCCAGTGCCTGCCACCAGTCGGCCGGGTTCTGTTCGGCCCACAGCGGTTGCGGCCGGCTTACCGTGAGCGGCGCATGGGCGGTGGCAACGATGCGGTGCTCGTCATCGAGCAGCAGGAGTTTCAGTTCGGAGGTGCCAAGGTCGATGCCGAGGTGCATGGTGATTCCTTGCAATGAGGGGTGGCCTTCACCGGCTGCCGGTCGTCTGGTAGCGTGATGCAGCCTGCCGGCGGAATTCTGTCGGCGTCATGCCCTTGATTGCCAGAAAGCGCCGGTTGAAGTTGGCCAGATTGTTGAAACCCACCTGAAAACAGATGTCGTTCACGTAGCGGTCGGTGTTCTGCAGCAGATGGCATGCCTGATGGATGCGCTGCTGATTGACGAAATCGGTGAAACTGCTGCCGGTGGCCCGCTGAAAGAGCCGGCTGAAGCGGCTTTCACTCATCCCATGTTCGGCAGCCAGCGTGTTCAGGCTCACGTCGGTTGCCACATTGCTGGTAATGCGGTGGATGGTGCTGGCAATGGCCGGGTCGAGCGTGTCGAGCGGCTTGATGTTGGGCGGCGTGGCCGACAACAGCCGGTAGTGTGAGCACTGTGCCAGATCGGTCAGCATGTCCAGAAAGGACATCACCCGCCGGATGCCGCGCGCCGCATGCACCGCATGCCAGTGCGCCCGGGCAATTTCCGACAGGCCGAAAAACTCGATGCCGTGTCGCGCACGATCCAGCATGGCGGTCACTTCGCGGAATTCCGGGATGTGCTCGGCGGTTTCGATCAGTGGTTCGTGACGAAACTGGATGACCAGATCGCGTTCGGCCACGCCGCCTTCGGGCGTGTCGTCCGATATCCAGTTGTGGGGAACCAGCGATCCGCAAAGCACCAGATGTCCCGGCTGGAACGTGCCCGTCCAGTCACCCACGAATGCCCTGCCGCTGGTGGCGGTAATCAGGTGCAGCTCGAATTCCTCATGAAAATGCCAGCGCGCCAGCGGCGTGGGATAGCCGTGCGCCAGGCAGCGAATCCAGCTGCGCCGCTCGGGCGTTTCATAGCCCAGTTCCGGTGAGCGGTCGCCCTCGTGCTCGATGATGGGCGCCCGCTGCCGGGGGAGTGAGGGGCGGGGAATGATGACGGACACGGTGAGGCTCAGCTCATCACGTTGCCGCCGTCCACGTTGATGCACTGGGCAGTCACGTAGCGGGCAGCGTCACTGGCGAGAAATACCGCAACATCGGCCACGTCGGCAGGTTGGCCCATGCGGCCCAGCGGCACAGCCAGGCCCACCTGCCGTTTCTTCTCGCCGATGGGCAGGTTTTCATACTTCGCAAAGAGGGCATCCACGCCTTTCCACATCGGGGTATCGACCACGCCCGGCGCGATGGCGTTCACGCGGATGCCGTGCGGGGCCATCGCCAGTGCAGCACTCTGCGTGTAGCTGATGACGGCAGCCTTGGTGGCGCAATAGTGCGATACCAGCGCCTCACCGCGACGGCCGGCCTGCGACGAGAAGTTGATGACCGAACCATCCTTCGTGCCGGCCTCGATCATGTGCTTGAGCACCGCCTGCATCGTGAAGAACATGCCCTTCACGTTGATGGCGAATTGCCGGTCGAAGGATTCCTCGGTGCTTTCCAGCAGCGGCGCCATGTCGAAGATGGCAGCGTTGTTGACCAGCGTGTGCACCGGGCCGAAGCGTTCGATGCCGGCCTGGATGAAACGCTGCACGGTGTCCTGCTTCGTGACATCGGCAGACTGGTAGAGCAGTGCATCGGGGTACCTTGCCTGCAGCGCCTGCACACCATCGCTGGGCGTGGCGCCGATGTCGGAGATGGTGCAGCG
>JAUNHU010000112.1 GCA_030523825.1 Lautropia sp.
GTGATGGCGCATTCCCGTGGAATGGCAGTGGCAGCACGGTGTCTTATGGTGGCCGTCAGATTACGACGACGCAGCAGCCCGATGGCAGCATCATCTATCGCACGTCTTCGGGAGAGGTTCCGTTTGACCGGGCGCTGGATGCCAACGGCAATGTGCTGAGGAGTGTGGCGGACACTTGCAAGGATCTGCCGGAAGGTGCGCAGGAGTGCACCTTCAGGGCGGCCGCCTGATTCCGATGCACCTGATGCGCTGACGCGATAGCGTCGTTTTCCTGAAGTAGTACCCGCGGCGACGCCGGCATTGTGCTGGCGTCGCCGTTTTGTTGTTTGCTCGGGTTCCCGGGGGCTGTAGGCTTGTCCGCGTCAGGGGAAGATGTTGTCTTGAGTCGGTGGTTCTTCAGGGATGTGGCGTTTCCGATGAATCGATGGCAGGTAGGGCGGTTGTTTTCTGGTATTTCTGTATTGTTAGTGGGCGAATGGTTAATATTCGTGTGCTGGTGGTGTGATGGGGCTTCTGTCCGAAGGCGCTGTTCCTGTCGCATGGGTTTCAATTTTCGGTTCAACCACGTGCTTTCCGTCAGGGCGGAAAGACAAACGGAGTCCTGTTCATGAATCATGCTCGCGTTCTCTTGGTATCGGCCATTATGTCGGCTTTGGCAGCCTGTGGCGGTGGTGGGGACGGGGATTCCCGTGCCAACGAGACCTCGTCTGTCAATGGTTCTGCATCGAACAGCACTGCCGGGGCAAGCAGTTCTGCTGCTGCGGCGTCCAGCGTTGCGGTGAATGTCGATGGCCTGACGCAGTCGGCTGCGCGGGAGGCGGTGGTGCAGGCGAATGACGCGACTGCGGCGGCACAGCGGCAGGCGGAGGAGGCGCAGGCACGTCTGGCCGCGGAAAGGGCTCAGGCAGATGAAGCCCGCCAGCAGGCAGCAGAGGCTGCAGAACGTGCTGCGGCTTCCGAGGCACAGAACCGGGCTGCGGCCGAGCAGGCTGCCCGTGAGGCGGCTGAGCGGAATGAGGCGTTGCAGCAGAGGTTGAATGAAGCCGAGGCACAGGCCAGGGAGGCACAGGAGGCAGCGAAGCGGCAGACCGAGCAACTGGAGCAGGCAGAGAACAAGCTCGCGGCAGCCGCAAACCGTGATGCGCAGCAACAGCCTGCCGCGCCGGCAGAAAAACCGGCAATTCCGGATTGCAGCCAGAATGCGGCTGCCGTGGATGACCCTGAAACCGGGCTGAAGCTGGTGTGCGAATCGCAGATCACTAGCGGTGCAACGACTGCCGATGTAGGCACGGCAAAGCATGCGTCGGGCCGCTATTACGCGCTGCCTTTCCCGGACAAGACGATGCTGTTCCTCGGGAACAGGATTGGCTACAAGATGGCATGTGGCGAGAAGATCTGCGAATGGCAGAAGCTCGATGGCTCGATGGATATTGTCTATGCCGCACAGGGCAAGGATGGCAGCTACCATCGCTTCACGGCATGCCGCAAGGGGAAGGCCGACAGGCTGATCTGCGCCTATCCGAGCACCGGCAAGCCGGATGGTGTTCATGTGGATGACCGGGAGCCGGAGGCGCATCGTATTGGTGCGGCCATCACGGATACGGATACATCGGGCAAGCGAGGCTTTCGTGCCGATGCAGAAACCAGTGCGCCTCTGGGTTGCGATTATGGGTACACGGGGAGCTACAGTGCTGCCATGGGTCTGACGAATATCGTGTTCCCCTGGCCCGACAGGAGCCTGTTCCGGCAGGCAGGGGAGCGGTGGGTGGCCGTGTTTGACGGCGGTAACTGCCTGGGTGATGTCCGCGTGGAGACTGGCAATCCTGATTCACCGAGTGGTGCCCAGTATTGGGCAAGTGCAAACAGCTGGCGCTTCCGGGTGGCGGGGCCTGACGGGAAGGTGATGGAGCCTGTGGTGGCCTTTCCTCTGATCAGGGGGTACGAGAACTACAGAATGTTCAGTGAGACCCATAAGGGCGACCCTACTGCCTGGTATCAAACGGTTCTTTTCCGGAGTGTGAGCGAGGGGGCTGCTGCAGGAAATGCGGCATCCGGCAGGTAACGCGGCAGGGCGTGCCGGCCATTGCCACGTTTGCAAATCCGGGGGCAGTGGCTGGTGCATCGACGGCATGGGGCGGAGCATGGGCAACGCCTGATGCGCTGACGCGATGGCGTCATTCTCTTGAGCTTGTACAAACGGCGACACCGGCTTTTTGCTGGTGTCGCCGTTTGTTTTTTGCTCAATCAATCAGTCATCTGCCTTGTGGCCGATGAGGCCGAAGTAGACGATGTAGAGGTAGCAGATGGCGCTGACGACGAAGGAGAGCAGCAGGCCGAACTGGTCGGCAAACCATCCCTGCACGACGGGGACGATGGCGCCACCGACGATGGCGGTAGCCATGATGCCGGAGGCGGCGCTGGTGTATTTGCCGAGGCCACGGGTTCCCAGCGAGAAGATGGTGGGGAACATGATGGAGTTGAAGAAGCCGATGGCGAGCAGTGCGTACATGGCGGTATGGCCGCCGACGAGGATGGCGATGGCGATGAGCGCGACGTTGACGGTTGCGTTGAAGGCAAGATAACGACCCGGATCGAACTTGGTGAGGAGCACGCTGCCGAGGAATCGTCCGACCATGGCGCCGCCCCAGTAGAAGGCGAGGAGCTGTGCGGCCCGCTGGTGGGAGAGGCCGGCCACTTCATCGAGCGCCATCACGTTGACGAGCAGGCTGCCGATGGCGACTTCGGCGCCCACGTAGCAGAAGATGCCGGCAGCGCCCAGCAGCAGGTGACGATATTCCCAGATGCTGGCCTTGAGGTTGGTGTCATGGGCGGAGGCTTCTTCGGCAATCTTTTCGGCTGCGGGCAGCTTGATGAATGCCACGGCAATGGCAAGCAGCAGCAGGATGCCGGCCAGGATCAGGTAGGGCATCTGCACGGAGGCTGCCTGTTGTACCTGATAGGCTTCCTGCTCTGCGGCGCTCATGGCGGCGAGTTTCTCGGGGGAGATGATGTCGGCCGCAAGGATGAAGCCTGCACCGAGCAGCGGTGCGATGGTGGTGCCGAGCGAGTTGAATGCCTGCACGAGGGTGAGGGTGCGGGCCTCTTTGCCGGGCGGGCTGAGCAGGGTGACATAGGGGTTGCCGGATACCTGCAGCAGGGTGATGCCGCTGGCGAGGATGAACAGGGCACCGAGGAAGATGGGATAGGACTGGGAAGAAGCGGCCGGATAGAAAAGTACGCAGCCCACGGCAGCGATGAGGAAGCCGCTGATTACGCCCTGCTTGTAGCCCAGGCGGCCAATGAATTTGCCGAAGGGGATGGAGGTGACGGCGTAGGCGGTGAAGAAACAGAACTGGACGAGTGTGGCCTGAAAGTAGCTCAGCGTGAAGACTTCTTTCAGGTGCGGGATGAGGATGTCGTTCAGACAGGTGATGAAACCCATCATGAAGAACAGGCTGGTGAGCACGCCGAGCGCCCGGTTGTTGTCGGTGCTGGTGGTGGCTGTGGGTGAGGTCATGGAGGCTCCCCGGTGAGTGGTTGTAAATCGGGCGATTATGTCGCTGCATGGCAGGTGCTGTCGGAATGCCCTTGGGATGCGGCGCCCATTGTGTGTGGGGGCCGGAGCCAGGTTGTGTCGGGTGAGGGGTTGGTGCCGTGAGGGCTGGCAAGGACCTGCGCGGCAGGCGTGCTCGCTGGTGATGCGAGGTTCGGTGCGTGTGAATCGGGCAGGGGGCCTGCCGTAGCGGGGAAGATGAGGCGGGGAGCGTGGTCTGGTGTTTCTGCGGTACTTCACGGAGATATACAATCAGACAATTTGTATTGCCTGTGGGCATGCTTGATGAGCCACCCTGTAGAGACCTTGCTGGGCTTCGATTTTGGTGAGAAGCGTGTGGGTGTGGCGGTGGGCAACACGTTGACGGGGGCTGCGCGGCCGCTGACGACGATTGCCGACGCCACGGTGGACGGGCGTTTTCTGAAGATCGAGGCGTTGCTGAAGGAGTGGCAGCCCAGCCTGCTGGTGGTGGGCCGGCCGCTGCACCCAGATGGCACGCCGCACGAGATCACGGCGCTGGCCGAGAAGTTTGCGCGGCGGCTGGAGGGGCGCTTCGGGCTGCCGGTGGTGCTGGTGGACGAGCGCTACAGCACGGCAGCAGCCCGGGAGCGGCTGGCTGCATCGGGTGGCGGGTACGCCGGCGGCAGGCATGGCCGGGGTGGGGCAGGCCGTGGCGGGCCGGATGGCCGGGCCGATGCCGATGATGATTTTTACGGGGCTGCGGCAGGTGGTCGTGGCGCTGGCAGGGGAGGCCGGTCGCGTGGCGGCCGGGGTGCTTCTTCTGCCGATGGAGACGACGCGGCCGCAGCGGCCGTGATTCTTGAACAATATCTGGGCGGGGGATCATGAGCGACGACAGGTTGAAGGTGGATGCCGAGACGTTGTATGCGCAGTTGCGCGATTCGTTGAGGGCGGCGCTTGTCACGGATGTGGGTGCGGGGGCGCAGCAGGATGCGGCCAGTGCCGGGGCCCAGGTGCAGGCCGGCATGCACGATGCGCTGGCCGGGGTGGTGGCAAGCCCTGTGGGCGCTGCGGTCGATGAGGCGGTGACGCAAGCGGCACCGGGTGATGCATCGGGTGTGGCAATGATCGGCATTCACAGTGGCGGAGCCTGGCTGGCCGAGCGACTGCACCACGATCTGCAACTGACGGGGCCGCTGGGTTTTCTGTCCAGTTCCTTCTACCGCGACGACGTGGGCACGCGCGGTTTTGGCGGGGCGCTGCATGCGACGAAGATCGACTTCGACGTGACGGGCCGGCATATCGTGCTGGTGGACGACATCCTGCATACGGGGCGGACCACGCGCGCGGCGCTGAACGAGATCTTCGATTATGGCCGGCCGGCCAGTGTGCGGCTGGCGGTGCTGATCGACCGGGGCGGGCGGGAGCTGCCCTTTCACCCCGACCACGTGGGGGCCGTGATCGCGCTGAAGCCGGGTGAGCGTTTCGTGCTCAGCCAGCAGACCAGCGGTGTGTTTGATCTTCGCATAGAGGGGAACTGATGGCGACGCAACATCTGCAACTCGGGCCGAATGGACGACTGCGCCATTTGCTGACGCTCGAAGGAATGCCACGAGACCTGATCCACCGGATTCTCGACAACGCGGCATCGTTCCTGAATGTCTCGAACCGGGACATCAAGAAGGTGCCGCTGTTGCGCGGTCGCTCGGTGTTCAATCTTTTCTTCGAGGATTCGACACGCACCCGCACCACCTTCGAGATTGCGGCCACCCGGCTGTCGGCCGACGTGGTGAACCTGAACATTGCGACTTCATCGACGAAAAAGGGCGAGTCGCTGCTGGACACCATCGACAACCTGCGGGCGATGGCGGCAGACATCTTTGTGGTGAGACACAGCCAGAGTGGTGCGGCGCACCTGATTGCGCAGCATGTGGGTGATGGCGTGCACGTGGTGAATGCGGGCGACGGCCGGCATGCGCACCCCACGCAGGGGCTGCTCGACATGTACACCATCCGCCATTTCAAGGGCGATTTCACGAAGCTGAGCGTGGCCATTGTGGGCGACATCACGCATTCGCGGGTGGCGCGCTCGAACATCCATGCGCTGACCACACTGGGCGTGCCGGATGTGCGCGTGGTGGGGCCGTTGACGCTGCTGCCGGGCGGACTGGAACAGCTGGGCGTGACGCGCTATACGGATCTGCGTGCCGGGCTGAAGGATGTGGATGTTGTCATCATGCTGCGCCTGCAGAACGAGCGGATGAGCGGCGCGTTGCTGCCGTCGGCGCAGGAGTATTTCAAGACCTATGGCCTGACGCGCGAGAAGCTGGCGCTGGCAAAACCCGATGCGATCGTGATGCACCCCGGGCCGATGAACCGCGGGGTGGAAATCGAGTCGGCGGTGGCCGACGGGCCGCAGTCGGTGATTCTGCAGCAGGTGACGTTCGGCATTGCGGTGCGCATGGCCGTGATGAGCATGTTGGCAGCAGGTTGAGGAGATGAGCATGCAGCGTGGTGTTATCAGAAGCGGCCGGCATGCGGCCGGACAGCCTGCAACCCTTTCGATTGTGGGGGCGCGATTGCTCGACCCGTGGTCGGGGCAGGATCGGGTGGCCGATGTGCATGTGGCCGGTGGCCGCATCGTGGCGGTGGGCTCGCAGCCGGCCGGTTTCAGTGCGGAGCGCACCCTGGATGCGAAGGGGCTGGTGCTGATGCCGGGCATCGTCGATCTGGCGGCGCGGCTGCGTGAGCCGGGTTTCGAGTACAGGGCATCTCTTGAGTCCGAGATGCATGCGGCGGTGGCCGGCGGCGTGACGGCGCTGGTGTGCCCGCCGGATACCGACCCGGCGCTGGACGAGCCGGGGCTGGTGGAGATGCTGAAGCATCGGGCGCGCAATCTGGGGCTGGCGAAGCTGTTTCCGCTGGGGGCGCTCACGGTGGGTCTGAAGGGTGAGCGTCTGACCGAAATGGCCGAACTGACCGAGGCCGGTTGTGTGGGCTTTGGACAGGCGCTGTCGCCCATTCTCGATACGCGCTCGTTGCAGCGGGCGATGCAGTATGCGCATTCGCACGGCTTCACCGTGTGGCTGAATCCGGTCGATCCGTGGCTGGGGCGTGGTGGCGTGATGCACGCCGGGCCGTTTGCGTCGCGGCTGGGGCTGGCGGGCGATCCGGTTGCCAGCGAGGTCATTGCCATTCATACCATCCGCGAGGTGGCGGCTACCGTGGGATGCCGGGTGCATCTGTGCCGCATCTCGTCGGCTGCGGGCGTTTCTCTTGTGCGCGAGGCAAAGGCGGCTGGCCTGCCGTTCACGGCCGATGTGGCGGTGCATCATCTGCATCTGACCGATGTGGATGTGGGTTTCTTCGATACGCGCTTCCGGGTGCAGCCGCCGTTCCGCAGTCAGCGTGACCGCGAGGCGCTGCAGAAGGGCCTGCTGGACGGCACGATCGACGCGGTGTGTTCCGACCATACGCCGGTGGACGAGGATGGCAAGCGCGTGCCCTTTGGCGAGGCCGAGCATGGCGCGACGGCGCTGGAACTGCTGTTGCCGCTGACGCTGAAATGGGCGCAGGGCCAGCAGGCCGGGCTGATGACGGTGGTCGAACGGCTGACCCGCATTCCGGCGGGCATTGCCGGCATCGACCCGGCACGCAAGGATGAGCCGGCCGGGCTGGCGGTGGGGGCACAGGCCAATCTCTGCCTGTTCAACCCGGATGAGTTCTGGCGGGTGTCGGAGGATGCGCTCTGGAGCCAGGGCAAGGACACGCCTTATCTTGGGCTGGAGGTACAGGGCCGGGTGCGCGCTACGGTGGTGGAAGGCCGGCTGGTGTATGAGGCCCACGTGGCATGAGCCGGTTCGCGTGAACGAGATTCGCCGTCACGCCCGGCTGAGCCTGCTGTCGTTTCTGCTGGTGGGCGGTCTGCTGGTGCAGATGCTGGTACAGCCTTTTCTGGGGCTGAAGGGGCGGAGGAATTTCATCCGCCTCTGGTCGCGTGCGCTGCTGGCTGCCTGCGGCGTGCGGGTGGCGGTGAGGACGCAGGCAACACCGTCTCCATCACCCATGCCGTCGGCAGGTTCTGGCGATGAGACATCGGTTGCGATGTCTGGTGATACCTTGGGAGCAAGGCAATTGGCACCCCTGCCGGGTAGTGGCAGGGGCAGTTCTGCCCTGGCAGGGGATACGGAGGCGGTGCCGCCCTCGCTGGCCGATCTGGCGCCCGGCCGGATGCTGGTGGCAAACCATCCGTCATGGCTGGACATCTTCGCCGTGAATGCGGTGGCGCCGGCAGCTTTCGTTGCCAAGGCGGAGATCAGCCGCTGGCCGCTGGTGGGGCCGCTGGTGAGTCAGGCGGGCACCATCTACATCGAGCGGGGGCGACGCCGTGCGGTACCGGAGGCCATTCTGGCGATGCGTGAACGGCTGAAGGAAGGCTGGCCGGTGGCGCTGTTTCCTGAAGCGACCACGCACTGGGGGCCGGCGCTCGGCCCCTTTCACGGCAATCTGCTGGAAGCGGCCATTGCCGAGCATGCCGAGGTGGTGCCGGTGGGTGTGCGCTATCTGCATGATGATGGCAGTCCCGGAGAGGCGGCGCATTTTCTGGGGGAGCAGACTTTCGTGCAGTCGGTGTGGGCCATATTGGGTGCCCGTGGCCTGCGTGTGGAGCTGCTGGTGCTGCCGCCTGTGCCGGCTGCCGGCAAGACCCGCGCGGCACTGGCTGCCGAATTGCGCGGGATGATTGGCGCGGCACTGGGGAAGGTTGATGCGGCGGAGGAGGCCGAGGTGTCGGCCGGCGGTGAAACGCTTCCGGATTAAGCCCGGACGCATGCCTGAATGAGGGCTCGGGCACGCCTGCAAGGGAAGGGGGCCTTCGTTCGGAAAAACCCCCGGTGGATCTCAAAACACACTAAAACCGTCGATTAGTTAAAGTGTACGTGCACTAAATGACGGGTTTAGTGTGGTTTTGGTGCTTGAAGGGCTCACTCGCCCGCGCCGAATTGGCGCTTGCGGTCGCTGGCTTGCTGGAACAGCTGGCGGGTTTCGAGGTGGATGGCGGTGA
>JAUNHU010000113.1 GCA_030523825.1 Lautropia sp.
ACGAAATCCTTCCAGGTGGCGGGCGTGCCAGCCTCTCCTGCGCGGTCCAGTGCCTGCTGGGCATCGGCCAGCAGCGCATCCAGCGCCGGCGTCACGTGTTCCGGTTTCACCTGCCGGAAATGCGGCAGGATTTCGGGGCCATTCAGCAATGGATTGTCGGCAGGGGTGGAAGTCGTCGTTGCGCTCATCGTGTGTCTGTCTTTTATCTGGATAGGTATTGGCGAAGGATATGGGGGCGCTGTACCGGAAAAACAATGGATTGCGCCCGAGTGTAGTGTGTGCCCCGCCGGGCGGGGGGCTTTGAGCAGGCAGCAGTGGGCGGGCGGCTGCCATTCGTCGTGGTATCGGCCAGCCCCCTGTGCCAGCGCAAGGACAATGAGGGCGTCTCATGGGTCTGGCGCCCATGAGGGACGCAGTGGAAGACGAACATGCTCGTCCGCTTCCATAAACTTGCTACTACCCGTCTGTTGCGGGCCGGGGCTGGGGGGTGAATGCGTGCGGCAAGATCCTGTGGGCACGCTTCCGGCCCCTTCTGGCAGGGATCAGTCCAGCTTCAGTTGCTGGCGCGCTGCCGTGATGGTGTTCTGCAGCAGCATGGCGATGGTCATCGGGCCGACCCCACCCGGTACCGGCGTGATCCAGCCTGCCACCTCCTTTGCCGTCTCGAAATCCACGTCGCCGCACAGCTTGCCGTCGGCCTGGCGGTTGATGCCCACGTCGATGACGACCGCGCCCGGCTTGATCATGTCGGCCGTGACCATCTTTGGCCGGCCCACGGCCACCACCAGGATGTCGGCACGGCGTGTGTGTGCGGCCAGATCCTTCGTCTTGCTGTTGCAAAGCGTGACGGTGGCGCCTGCCTGCAGCAGCAGGTGCAGCTGCGGCTTGCCCACCAGATTGCTGGCCCCCACCACCACGGCCTCGGCGCCACGCAGCGGCTGGCCGGTGCTTTCCAGCAGCGTCATCACGCCCAGAGGCGTGCAGGGCACCAGTTGCGGTGCGCCGGTCATCAGGGCACCGGCATTCACCACGTGAAAGCCGTCCACGTCCTTGGCAGGCGAGATTGCCTCGATCACCCGGCGGGTATTGATATGGGCAGGCAGCGGCAGCTGCACCAGGATGCCATGCACGCTGTCGTCATTGTTCAGCGCGTCCAGCTTCGTGAGCAGCTCGGCTTCTGTGGTGCTTTCGGGAAGGTGCTCGCTGACGGAGTGAAAGCCGGCGGCTTCGCAGGCGCGAATCTTGTTGCGGACATAGACCTGGGAGGCGGCCGAGTCGCCCACCAGGATCACGGCGAGGCCGGGGGCCTTGCCGGTTTTCGTCCGGATGTCGGCAGCTGCCTGGCGGACGGATTCACGAACCTGGTTGGAGATGGCAACGCCATCGATCAGTCTTGCGCTCATCTTGGAGTGGGGGATGAAGAAAGTGAAAAGAAGGATGGTAGAACGGACTGCGTGATTGCGGGGGCGCTCAAGGTGCGCCCGCATTCTGGAACGTGCTCCGGGAGATGGCGGGAGATGGCAGGAATGCAGGGCAGGGTGGCATTGCATGTCAGGGCAATGACCAGGCGCGGGGGTTGGCGGACGCGAAAACAGGGATCGCGGTCTGGTCGTGCGGGTATGTGCTCAGGTTCCGGTGCCGGTGGCACGGTGGGCGGAGGGGGCAGATGTGGGTGTGCAATGCAGGGGGAAGCTCTTGTTCAGGTGTTCATGGGCCTTGCAAGGATGAAAGTCCGGTAGTTGAAGCAAAAACCGCCCCGTAAGACCAGAAAAAGGGCTTCAAACGTTAAGGAAGGTTATTTTTAGCCCCAAAACAGGGGTTCAGGCAAAAAAATTCCTGGAAAGGCTTGCAAAGGCCAAAAATCCTGTTTACTATTATATCTCTCGATCGCCAGGGGGTATAGCTCAGCTGGGAGAGCGCTTGCATGGCATGCAAGAGGTCAGCGGTTCGATCCCGCTTACCTCCACCATTCAAAGCGATTTGACTGAAAAGTCAGCGCAAGGTGGCAACGGCGATGATGACTGAAATGCTTCAAAACGGTTTCAGGAATCAGAGAAAAAGATGAGGCCTTGATTTGCAAGGCTTTGTTTTTGGTAGTAGAATGCAGAGCTTCGATGCAGTAGCAAATATCGAAGTTCAAAAGGAAGTCCCGTTCGTCTAGAGGCCTAGGACATCACCCTTTCACGGTGAGTACAGGGGTTCGAATCCCCTACGGGACGCCATACATTCCCGCCTGCAGTAAATCCCCATTTCTTACAATTCAAGCCTGAATCTGGCGCTGTCTTTCTGCGTCCTGGCTCCGTGCGCCATGATGACATGGCTGGGCCTAGAATGGCGTTTTCTCAACCGGAGATCATCGCCATGCGTCTGACAGTATTCTGTGGTTCTGCCAGCGGCAGTCTGCCTTCCTATACCGAAGCGGCCGAGCAACTGGGCCGTCTGCTGGCCGAACGTGGCATTGGTCTGGTGTATGGCGGAGCTTCGGTGGGCCTGATGGGCAGCGTGGCCAACGCTGCGCTGGTGGCCGGCGGAGAAGTCATCGGCGTCATCCCGAAGGCGCTGGCGTCACGGGAAATCGCCCATGACGGGCTGACACAGCTTCACGTGGTGAGTTCCATGCACGAGCGCAAGGCGATGATGGCCGAGCTTTCGGATGGCTTCATCGCGCTGCCGGGCGGGGCGGGTACGCTGGAAGAAATCTTCGAGGTGTGGACCTGGGGGCAGCTTGGCTATCACCGCAAGCCGTGTGCATTGTTCAATGTGGCCGGCTATTACGATGCGCTGGTGTCCTTTGTCGATCAGGTCGTGGATCAGGGCTTCCTGAAGCCGAAATACCGCGAGATGCTGATCGTCGACGACCGGCTCGATTCACTGATGCAACGCATCCAGGCCTATGAGGCGCCTTCCGTGAGCAAATGGATCAGCCACGATCAGACCTGAACAAGCCCGGCATGGTGTGCGCCATGCGTCCGTTCGTTCCTGCACAAGCCCGTCAGGGTGTGCAGGGCAGGGTGTTGATCCGGCAGAATCGGCTCTCAGGCGGGCGGCTGTCGCATGGCCTGAATGCGCTGTTCCAGCGTGGCGCGCGACAGGGCGCCAACGCGCACATCGACGAGCCGTCCATTGGCGTCGAGAAACAGGGCCGAGGGCAGGCCGCGCAGACCGAAGAATTTCGCTGCCTGTCGCTGCTCGTCCAGCAGCACGTTGTTCAGGGTGAATTGTCGCCGTTGCAGAAAGGACTGCACCACCTCCCGCTGCTCGCCCTGGTTCAGCATCACGATGTTGATGTCGGGATGTTTCTGCTGGGCTTCCTGAAGCACCGGCATCTCGCGCACGCAGTGTGGGCACCAGGTCGCCCACAGCGTGATGATGGTCGGTTTGCCGGCAAATTGCTGCAGCATGACCGAATCCCCTTCCAGCGTGCGGAACTGCGTCACCGGCATCTGCTGGGGCGCCGTGGCCGGGCGCAGCAGCACTTCCTGGCCGAACAGGCCGGTGAGTGTCAGGCAGAACATGGCCAGCATCAGCGGGCGACGCAGCACCGGGGTCTTGCGGGCAGCGCGCAGGGCGAGCAGCCAGGCGCACAGCACGCCAGCCCACAGGTTGAAACCGCCGTCGCGCACGTCCAGCATGGCCCAGCCCGTGCCGGCATAGGAAGGCCAGTACTGAATGACATACACCACCCGCGCCACGATGAGCGCAGGGATGATGGACTGCCACAGAAAGGCGCCATCAAAGCTCAGCCCCGGCTGCAGGCGCCGCAGTTGCCATTGGCCAATGATCTGTCCGATGAGGACGGCTGCCAGTGGAATGAGAAGGGCCAGCGGGATGGAGAGCGGGCCGAGTTCGAGGGAATGCGGCATGGCAGAGTTTTCACAGCCGGCATGGCAGCTGCAGATTCTGGCAGTGCCGCCATGATGTGCGGGAACGACAGACGTAAAAAAACCCGCTGTTGCGGGTTTCCTTACTGCCGGGTTTCTCTGAAGATGTCTTGCAGAAAAATCCAGCCATTCGAGAGTGGTGCCCAGAAGAGGACTCGAACCTCCACACCATTGCTGGCGCTAGGACCTGAACCTAGTGCGTCTACCAATTCCGCCATCTGGGCATCGAAAGATCACTTCAAACAACCTGTCGCTTTCAACATTTGCTTGTCAGCGATCAATCAATAAACGGTATTCTAAGGACTTTTCCGAGTCTGTCAAATCGATGAGCGAAATTTTTTCTGATCCCCCCAGCCGTCAGGCCATCATGGACGCGCTGGCAGCCGAAGGTGCCCCGCTGAGCATCGAAGAATTGGTGCTGAAAATGCGGGTGTCTTCCGAGGCCATGGTGGGCATGCGCCGTCGAGTGGCGGCCATGCAACGTGATGGGCAGATACTGGCCGGTCGCAAGGGCGACCTGATGCTGGTGAGCCGTATCGACCTGATTCCGGGCACGGTGCAGGGCCACCGTGACGGCTTCGGCTTTTTGTTGCCGGATGGCGACGGTCCCGACAAGGGGCCGGACATCTTCCTGCCGCCGCGCGAGATGCAGAAGGTGATGCACGGCGATCGCGTGCTGGTGCGGCGCATCGGCACCGACAATCGCGGCCGTCCCGAGGGCAAGATTGTCGAGGTGACGGCACGCAGCAAGCGGCTGGTGGTTGGCCGCCTGATCGAGGAGCGTGGCGTGCTGCTGGTGGTGCCTGAAGATCAGCGCATCAAGCACGAGATCATCGTCGAGCCGGGTGCCACGATGGACGCGCGGGCAGGGCAGGTGGTGTCGGTGGAGATCATCGAGCCGCCGGGGCTGAACACGCCGCCCATTGCCCAGGTGCGCGAGGTGCTGGGCGACGTGGGCGATGCCGGCATGGAAATCGAGATTGCGGTGCGCAAGTTCGATGTGCCGCACCGTTTCAGCGAGGCGCTGCTGGCCGAAACCGCTGCGCTGCCCGATGCGCTGCGTCCGAACGACTATCGCGGCCGGGTGGACCTGCGCGACGTGCCGCTGGTGACGATCGACGGCGAGGATGCACGCGACTTCGACGATGCCGTCTATTGCGCACCGATCGAATCGAAGGCCGGCGGCTGGCGGCTGCTGGTGGCCATTGCCGACGTGAGCCACTATGTGCGTCCGGGCTCGGAGCTGGACAATGAGGCGCAGGCACGCACCACGTCGGTGTACTTCCCGCGCCGGGTGATTCCGATGCTGCCCGAGAAGCTCTCGAACGGTCTGTGTTCCATCAACCCGCAGGTGGATCGTCTGGTGCTGGTGGCCGACATGATCGTCGATGGTGGTGGCGAGGTGATCGCCTACCAGTTCTATCCGGCGGTCATGCACTCGGCGGCGCGTCTCACCTATGACGAGGTCTGGGGCATCCTGTCGGGCGAGAATCTCGATGCCATCCAAAAGCGTCAGGCGCTGCTGCCCGAACTGCACCATCTGCACGCGCTCTATCAGGCGCTGTTGAAGGCACGCCAGAAGCGGGGTGCGATGGAATTCGAGACGGCCGAAACCAAGATGCTCTGCGACGAACGGGGGCGCATCAGCGCGATCGTCGCACGGCATCGCAACGACGCGCACCGGCTGATCGAGGAGTGCATGCTGGCAGCCAACACCTGTGCGGCCGATTTTCTTGAACTCAACAAGCATCCGGGGCTCTATCGGGTGCATGAAGGGCCAAGCCCCGACCGCCTGGCAAAGCTGCGTGATTATCTGAGCGGCACCGGCCTGCGCCTGGGCGATGTGGCAGCCGAAAAACGCGAGAATCGCGGACCACGGCCGCAGGATTATCGCGTGCTGTCGGAGCAGATCCAGCAGCGCGCCGACAAGGAGCTGTTGCAGACGATGATGCTGCGCTCGATGCAGCAGGCCGTCTACACCCCCGAAAACAACGGGCACTTTGGCCTGGCCTACGATGCCTATGCGCATTTCACCTCGCCCATCCGCCGTTATCCCGACCTGCTGAACCATCGCGCCATCAAGGCATTGCTCGAAGAAAAGCGCTATCTGCCCGAGCTGGCGAAGATTGCACAGCCCGTGGTGGGGGTATCGGATATTGCGGTCGGCGGGAGCATCGGGCAGGCGTCGGCCGGGGCCGTTCCTGCTGCGCACAGCGAAGGGCAGGAATTTGCCAACGGCACAGGCGGCAAGGGCGCTCGTGGAGCGAAGGCGCGTGCCGTGGCTGCCGGCGCAGCCCAGCCCGACACGCTCACGCCCGGCAAGGGCCGCTCCCGCAGCCGGCAAAAAACGTCGGTAGCCGAGTCGATGGCCGTGTGGGAAACCCTGGGCATCCGCTGTTCGGCCAACGAGCGGCGTGCCGACGAGGCCAGCCGCGATGTCGAATCCTGGCTGAAGTGCGTCTACATGCAGGATCATCTTGGCGAGAACTACCGGGGCCGCATCACGGGCGTGGCGCCCTTCGGCATCTTCGTCACGCTCAATGATCTCTACGTGGAAGGCATGGTGCACGTGTCCGAGCTGGGGCAGGAGTATTTCCGCTTCGACGACGCTGCGCACGCGATGATCGGCGAGCGCACCGGCAAGCGCTATGCGCTCACCGACGAGGTCGATGTACAGGTGACGGCGGTGAAGCTCGATGCCCGCCGCATCGACTTCCGGCTGATGGACGAACGCAGTGCCGGGCGAGGCAAGGGCGGGGCCGGCAATGCGGGCTTCCGTCAGGGCGCTGCACAGGATGCACGGGGCTTCGATGCGGGTTCGCGTCAGGCGGCCCGCTCATCGGCATCACGTGCGCGGGGTGCCGATCAGGTGGCTTCGGCCAGTGTGCCGCCGCTGGCTGCTGTCGGCCCGGCAACCGAGATGGAGCGTGCAGGCGGCGCTCGAGGCGCAGCCGGTGCGCCGCGTGTGCCAGCCCTGCTGGGTGGGGCGCGTCGTTCCCGTTCGGTGGTGGGTGGGGCTGCCACCCGCAATCTGCGGAATCAGACGGTGCCGGTTCATCTGGATGTGGATGCAGAGGATGAGGACGCAGCTTGGCTGCTGGAAGACACAACGTCCGGCCGGAGATCCGCACGCTCCGCAGGGCGCCGTGCGGGGGGCAAGGCCGTTGGTGCTGCCGCTTCCGGCGCGCAGGCTGGGGCAGGCAAGGCCGACAAGAGCGCGCGCAAGTCCGGCGGCAAGGCGGCCGGCAGGGCCGTGTCGGCGCCTGCCAGTGCATCCGGGGCCAGCGGCCGCAAATCGTCCGCAGACAAGGGCGCAGGCAGCCGCAAGAAGGCAGCCCGTGAAACCGCCCGGCCCGGTGACGAGGCCCGGCCCGCATCGCGCAAGCGGAAGAAGTGAGCTGGCCGGATACAGGCAAGTTGCTGCTCGTCATCGTCAAACGGCAGGTAGCCCGATGGCTCCACGAAGTCCCTGAAAAACAGGCTGGTTGTTGTTTGACGATGGTGCACGGTGGTACAGTGACGGGCAAATGGGTTGCGACTACGCGGCCGGCGCTGGGCTTCTGCGACTACGCGGAGGCCCTTCTGCTTTTTCAGGGATGCGTGGCATTCCATCGCTGCGTCATCGGCCTGTGCTGTCGGCGTCTCGCATCCTGCTTACGGATCACATCATCATGCTGCTATACGGTTTTCACGCGGTGATGGCGCGGTTGCGCCAGGCGCCTTCGAGTTTCAGGTCGCTGTATCTGGATCAGTCGCGCGAAGATCCGCGGGTACGTGATCTGCTGCGGCTGGCGCAGCAGCAGTCGGTGCAGGTGATGCGGGTGGAAAGCCGCCGGCTGGACCGGATGGCGGGCGGGCGCCGGCATCAGGGGGTGGTGGCGCAGGTGGAGGTGCAGCAGATTTCGCTGGACCTGCCGGGGCTGCTGAAGCGCTTTGAAGAACGTGGGGCCGATGAGCCGGCGCCTTTCGTGCTGCTGCTGGACGGCGTGACCGATCCGCGCAACCTGGGGGCCTGCCTGCGCAGTGCCGATGGTGCCGGTGTGGAGGCGGTGATTGCGCCGAAGGACCACGCCGCGCCATTGACGGACGTGGCGATGCATACGGCAAGCGGCGCCGGCGAGTCGGTGCCCTATGTGCTCGTGACCAATCTGGTGCGCGCCATCGAGCAGCTGCAGGATGCGGGCTTCATGGTGTATGGCCTGGCCGATGAGGCCGATGCGCCGCTGTATGAGACCAGTTTCCGGGGGCCGGTGGCCATCGTGATGGGTGCCGAAGACAAGGGCATGCGCCGGCTGGTACGCGAGCAGTGTGATGCGCTCATTTCCATTCCGATGATGGGCTCGGTGTCGAGCCTGAACGTGTCGGTGGCAACCGGGGTGGTGCTGTACGAGGTGTTGCGGCAGCGGCAGGCGGGGTGATTATTCCCGTGCCTGCCTGCGGGCGGCCTGTGCTTCCCATTTCTGCCGGCGGAAATCCCACGGGGCCTGCGGGCTGGGTTCTGACCACAGGCCGCGGCGTGCCTTGCGGGCGGCGGCTTCTGCTGCGCGATAAGGTGCGCGTTTTGC
>JAUNHU010000114.1 GCA_030523825.1 Lautropia sp.
GGCGCGCGAGATGGGCATGTCTCAGACGGCGATCAGTCGCATCTGGCGCGCGTTTCGTTCATATGGACCAGGAGTGCCGATCAAATTCTCGCAAGCATCGAGAGATTTTGCTTGCGAATTTCTGACTCAGCACACTAGAGCGTGTCAGCCTGACTCAAGCCAACGGGCCTCCTCGACATCGGGCGATTCAGTCTCCCTGTTGATTGATCCTCTCGCCCAGAGCGGCTAGACTAGTCACGTGTCTGGTCACAAAAGGTGCGATCATGCCCACCTGGAAGGTTCAGGACGCCAAGGCGCGTTTCAGCGAATTTCTGGATGCCAGTCTGGCAGAAGGGCCGCAGCTCGTTACCCGGCGCGGGCAGGAAGCTGCCGTGCTCGTCTCGATTGCCGAGTGGCGTCGGGTGCAGGCGCAGGCTCGGCCCTCGCTCAAGGCGCTGCTGCTTTCTGACGCGGCCAGGACAGACGACCTGATCCTGCCGGCGCGTGGCCAGCAGCGTCGCCGGCCGGCAATCGACCGGGACTGAGCCCATGTTTCTGCTCGACACGAACGTCGTTTCCGAAACCCGCAAATCCCGGCCGCACGGTGGCGTCATGACATGGCTGGCCTCGGTGGACGAGAGTAGGCTCTTTCTGTCAGCCGTCACCATCGGCGAGATCCAGCGCGGCATCGAGTTGACACGGCAGCAGGATTCGCAAAAGGCGCTGGAACTGACTGCCTGGCTCGACGCCATCATCGAATCCCAGGCCGTTCTGCCGATGGGCGCCGGAACCTTCCGGCTGGTTGCAACGCTGATGCACCGCAAATCCGACACCCTCTACGAAGATGCGATGATCGCAGCCACCGCGCTGGAGCGTGAATTGACCGTCGTTACCCGCAACGTGCAGGATTTCAGGGAATTCGGCGTGCCGCTGTTCAATCCCTTTTCATGAAAACGAGGGCTGGAAATGGGCCGTTGTTCCGGACGGGTGAGGCGATTGAATACAGCCAGTTGGATCGCCACCGGACTGCTGTCGCCCAGCGCCGAGCTGCTGGAAGATCGTCTGCGGCGGATGCAGACCCTGAAACAGGTCTTCGCCGAGGGGGACTGGCTGACAGCCGAACAACTGCGCGCCTTGCAGGAATCGCCGCCCTGGAGCAAATCGCAGCCCGGCAGTGACTGGAAGCGGCGCGGCCGGGTACCCAGCCATCGGGCACGTCCCACAGCGTGCATGTGCGGCGTCCAGGGGCAGGCAGCCGCAAGAACCAGCACATTTCCACCTGATCGCGCCGTGGGCCCTTGTAGAGGGCCAGCAGCAGGCGATGGGTGTCCGGCGTCCGGGGCGCATGCCAGGCGGCAAGAAAGCCGAACGAAACCAGCTCGCCATCTCCGGCGTTGACGCTCCACGCGGTGAGTGCCTCGGCGGTGTGGCGGCTGGTGCCGATGCTGTGCTCCAGGCGGACCTCATGGTTCAGCCTGATGTCTCCCGGTGAGTCTGCGGCTTTATTCATGCCGCCGCGGGGATGGGTTTCATTCGTTTTGTGAATGAAATGCTGCCTCGGCACCGGGCGGCGGCACCCGCGTTCCGAGGGGGCGGCGGCAGGCGGCGAGGGGGCTTGCCGCGGATGTGAACGTAGGTGGCAATTGCGCGCCAGAAGGCGCCTGATGCGCGCAAAAGCAGGCAGCTGCAACCTGACGCCGAAGGGGACTTCCGGCAGCGCGCCGATGGGTGGGAAACCTGATGTGACCGGCTGCCTGCCGCTTGTCGTGTTTCGGCGCAGATATCGCAGAAGGAAATGAGTGACGGTGCTAAGATGGCATGAGAGACGATTTTTCTACCCCGTCGGCCCACAAGGCACGGCGGTCAAAAAGGACAGAGGCTCATCATGCTGGTATCCAGAAAGGAACTTCCCGCCGCCTGGGCCGGGTTCACATCCGGCGTCTGGGAAAGCACCATCGACGTGCGCGACTTCATCCAGAAAAACTACACGCCCTACGAAGGGGATGGCAGCTTTCTGGCGCCTGCCACCGACGCCACGAAAAAGCTCTGGGCCGAGGTCATGGAAGGCATCAAGGTCGAGAACCGCACCCATGCCCCGTACAGGATCGATGCCCAGGTGGTGTCGGGCATCACCAGCCACGCACCCGGATATATCGATCGCGATCTGGAAACCATCGTCGGCCTGCAGACCGACGAGCCGCTGAAGCGCTCGATCATGCCGGCAGGTGGCCTGAAGATGGTGCAGGATGCCTGCAAGATCTACGACGTTGAGCTGAATCCCACGGTTGCCGAAACCTACACCAAGTATCGCAAGACGCATAACCAGGGCGTTTTCGATGTCTACACGCCGGATATCCGCCGCTGCCGCAAGTCGGGTGTGCTCACCGGCCTGCCCGATGCCTATGGCCGTGGCCGCATCATCGGTGACTATCGCCGTGTGGCCCTCTACGGCATCGACCGCCTGATGGCCGACAAGGTCGCGCAGTTCAATTCGCTGCAGGCCGATCTCGAAGCCGGCCGCAACCTCGAAGAAGTCATCCGTCGCCGCGAGGAAATCAACGACCAGCACAAGGCGCTGGCCCAGATGAAGGAAATGGCAGCCAGCTATGGCTTCGACATCAGCCTGCCGGCGCGCGACGCCCGCGAGGCCGTGCAGTGGACGTATTTCGCCTATCTGGCTGCGGTGAAGTCGCAGAACGGCGCCGCCATGTCCTTCGGCCGTGTCGCCACCTTCCTCGACATCTACATCGAGCGTGACCTGAAGGACGGCAAGATCACCGAGACGCAGGCCCAGGAACTCATCGACCATCTGGTGATGAAGCTGCGCATGGTGCGTTTCCTGCGCACGCCCGAATACGATCAGCTGTTCTCCGGCGACCCGATCTGGGCCACCGAGTCCATCGGCGGCATGGGTCTGGATGGCCGCACGCTGGTCACGAAGAACAGCTTCCGCTTCCTGCACACCCTCTACACGATGGGTCCGTCGCCGGAGCCCAACATCACGGTGCTCTGGTCCGAGCGCCTGCCCGAAGCCTTCAAGCATTTCTGCGCACGGGTCTCCATCGACACCTCGTCCATCCAGTACGAGAACGATGACCTGATGCGCCCGGATTTCGACAGCGACGATTACGCCATCGCCTGCTGCGTGAGCCCGATGGTGGTGGGCAAGCACATGCAGTTCTTCGGTGCCCGTGCCAACCTGGCCAAGACGCTGCTGTACGCAATCAACGGCGGCGTGGACGAGCACTCGAAAGAGCAGGTCGGCCCGAAATCGGAACCGATCCTCGACGAAGTGCTGGACTACGACACCGTGATGGCCCGCATGGACAGCTTCATGGACTGGCTGGCCACGCAGTACGTCACCTCGCTCAACATCATCCACTACATGCACGACAAGTATTCGTATGAGGCCGCGCTGATGGCCCTGCACGATCGTGACATCAAGCGGACGATGGCCTGCGGTGTGGCGGGTCTGTCGGTGGCAGCCGATTCGCTGTCTGCCATCAAATATGCCAAGGTTCGCCCGATCCGCGACGAGAACGGCATCTCGGTCGACTTCCAGATCGAGGGTGAATACCCGCAGTTCGGCAACAACGACGACCGCGTCGATGACATTGCCTGCGATCTGGTCGAGCGCTTCATGAAGAAGGTGGCCTCGCACCCGATGTACCGCGGTGCCGAGCCCACCCAATCGGTGCTCACCATCACCTCCAACGTGGTCTACGGCAAGAAGACGGGCAACACGCCGGACGGTCGCCGCGCAGGCGCGCCCTTTGGTCCCGGTGCCAACCCGATGCACGGCCGTGACGTGAATGGTGCGGTGGCCTCGCTCAGCTCGGTGGCCAAGCTGCCCTTTGCCTACGCGAAGGACGGCATTTCCTACACCTTCTCGATCATTCCCGGTGCACTGGGCAAGGACGAGAAAACGCGCGAGCGCAATCTCGCCGGCCTGATGGATGGTTATTTCCATCACGAGAAGGGGGTCGAGGGTGGCCAGCATCTGAACGTCAACGTGCTGAACCGCGAGATGCTGCTGGATGCGATGAATGATCCCGAAAAATACCCGCAGCTCACCATCCGGGTGTCGGGCTATGCGGTGCGCTTCAATTCGCTCACGCACGAGCAGCAGCAGGACGTGATCACCCGTACCTTTACGGCCACGATGTGATGTTGTCGCCGGTCAGGGTTCCGGTCCAGGTGCTGACGCAGGATCAGCAGCACCACCATCCCCGTCGCCACTATCACGGCACGGGGCTGGTGCATTCCATCGAGTCCTGCGGCACGGTCGACGGGCCGGGGCTGCGCTACGTGCTGTTCCTGCAGGGCTGCCTGATGCGCTGCCTCTATTGCCACAACCGCGACACCTGGGATCTGCATTCCGACCGTGCACGCGAGATGACGGTGCCCGAGGTGATGAAGCAGGTGCTGTCCTACCGCCATTATCTGAAGGCCACCGGCGGCGGCATCACCGTGTCGGGGGGCGAGCCGATGCTGCAGGACGAATTCGTGCGTGATCTTTTCGTGGCCTGCCACGAAAACGGCATCCACACCTGTCTGGACACCAATGGCTATGTGCTGCACGACGACGAGGTGGTGGAAGACCTGCTGGCGCACACCGATCTCGTCATGCTCGATCTGAAGCAGATCGACCCCGCCGTGCACAGGGTGCTCACCGGTATTCCCAACACCAGGGCCATGAATTTTGCGCGCCATCTGCAAAAGCGCGGCCAGCCCACCCGCGTGCGCTACGTGATCGTGCCGGGCTATTCGGATGACGAGGCATCAGCCCATCTGCTCGGCCGGTTCATCGCCGACATGAAGAACGTCGGGCAGGTGGAGTTGCTGCCCTATCACGAGCTGGGCGCCCACAAATGGGCGTGGTTTGGCGATGAATACAAGCTGGCCGGTGTGCATCGCCCCGGCCCCGAAGTCGTGAAGAAAATCGCCACCATCCTCGAAGGCTACGGCAAGGAAATCATTCTGTGATATTCCTTGCGCTGCGCCATTGCATCAGGCCGGGATGCATTTCCCGCTCACCCGGCATCCGGCTTCAGCCAGTTCTCGACCCGCAGGCCGTTCACGCGCTGAAACTCACGCATGTTGTCCGTGACCAGGGTTGCGTTCAGTGAGAGCGCATGTGCTGCGATCATCATGTCGTAGGGGCCGATGATGCAACCACGTCGTTCCAGATCCGCGCGGATTTCGCCAAAGGCTGAAGAAGCCCGCCTGTCGAAGGGATGAAAGGGAAAATTCCGTGTGATGGCGTCGAAGACCCTGCGGTTGAAATCCCGTCGTTCGCTTTTGGCGATGCCGTATTCGATTTCTGCCTGCACGACGGCGGAGATCAGAATCTGATCACTGCGGATGGATGTCAGGCGCGGCAGGAGCAGCGGGTTTTGCCGGCTGATGGCAATGATGATGTTCGTATCAAGTAACCACGACATGAGGACTCCGGCTTCGCTCAGTCGAGGGAGATGGCATCGGGTTGGGTGTCGGGCTCCTGAATGGGAGGCAAGTCGAGGCCGCCGAGTGCCCAGGCTTCGGCCAGTGCCTCTGCTGCAGAAGGCTGCCGCGGGCGCTCGGGCACGAGCCGCGCAATGGGTTTTCCTCGTCGGGCAATGATGATTTCTTCACCGGCTTCCACCCGTTCCAGCAGGGCGGAAAGGTGGGCCTTGGCGTGCGCGATCTGAACCTGGTCCACGGCTGCTCCATTCTGACCATGTTGGTCATGTTATTTGCATCTTAGCGACCCAGCTCGGATCTGACAAGCCTCGCCCGAAAACGCAGATCTTAAGATTCGGTTAAGACTGCCGTGCTCCAATGTGAATCAAGGATCTTCTGATCAGGTCCCGTGGTGCAAGGCGTACTGAATCGCGAAGGCGATGCAGGCGGCGTTCCAGCCCGATAGTGGATCCATCGGGCCCGAACGCCAACACACATCGGCGAGCGAGGCCGGGATGCATTGCCCGCGAGGACCTGATCAGAGGATCCTTCGGGAAGGTCCATGAAGACCTTCCGCAATGGCTGGGTCGCCCAAGGGATACGCTGAGCAAGTCCCGTCGATGCGAGCGCCGCGAGGACTTGTTCAGAGCATCCCGGAATCCGCTGCCCGCCACGGACCATCGCTGCCGGTTCCGGCGGCATACCTCAGGAGCAGAACCATGTTCAGGAAAGCCCTCGTCACCCTCGCTGCAATCTCGGCCCTCGGCGCCTCGGCATCAGCCATCGCCGCCACCGAATGCAAGCTCTACCCCGAAAACGAACGCATTCCGGCCGAAAAATTCCAGCAGCAATTGCAGGAGCAGGGCTACAAGATCCGCAAGTTCAAGGAAACCAGGGGCAACTGTTACGAGATCTATGGTTTCGACAAGGCGGGCAAGAAGGTCGAAATCTATTTCGACATGAAAACGGGTGAAATCGTCAAGCGCAACGAACAAGTTCATGACACGCTCTGAGGATGGCGATGCCCGGCCCGATGACACGCACCGGGCAGCCACCTTCATGTCCGTCACCCCGTCATTTGCAGGAGGAACTCATGTCGGAAAGCATCAAGGTCTGGGATCTGCCCGTCCGTCTGTGTCACTGGGCACTGGCCGCCATCGTGCTGCTCAATCTCATGGTCACGGAGGAGGGTGAAACCGTTCATCGTTATCTCGGGTACACCGCATTCGGCATCGTGGTGTTCCGCCTGCTCTGGGGGTTCATCGGTTCGCGCCATGCACGCTTTGACGATTTCTGGCCCACCCCGTCGCGCATCGCCGCGCACCTGCGTGCCCTGCGCCGTCGCGAGCCCGAGCAGCATCCGGGCCATAATCCGCTGGGTGCCGTGATGATGCTGGTGCTGTGGGCCACGGTCCTCGGGCTGGGCATCAGTGGCTATCTGATGGGCACCGACGCCTTCTGGGGCGACGAGCGGGTCGAAGCGGTTCACGCCTTTCTCGCCAATGCGCTGATTCCGCTGGTGGTCCTGCACGTGCTGGCAGCCATCGTCATGTCGCATCTCGGCCACGTCAATCTGGTGCGCGCCATGATCACCGGCAGGAAGACCCTGCCTGTCGCCCCGGCGGACAAGGGTCACTGATTACGCCGGGTCGCAATACGCCGGGCCGCGACAGGGAGCGAAGGAGGATACCGCGGCCAGGATGCCCGCTGCCTTGTCGGTGCCTGGCCGGCACGATGCCGCCACGCAATCCGTTCCGGAGATGCAAGCGCCGCGAGGACTTGTTCAGCGTATCCGTGGGTCATCCGATGCCCGGGTGGCGGACAATGCCGGTTCTTTTCAACTGTTGCTCGTCAGGATATACGGATGCGCATTTTGCTGATCGAGGATGACATGGCCATTGGCGACGGCATCCTGCACGGCCTGGGCCGGCATGGTTTCGTGGTGGACTGGCTCACCGATGGCGAGCAGGGGCGTGATGCCCTTTCCGCTGCACCGTATGACGCCGTGGTGCTCGACCTGGGGCTGCCGCGCTGTGACGGCATGACGGTGCTGGCGCACTGGCGCAGCAAGGGGCTGATGACGCCGGTGCTGATTCTGACGGCGCGTGATGCGCTTCCCGACCGGCTGGCCGGGCTGCATGCCGGGGCCGACGACTATCTGGCCAAGCCTTTCGCGCTGGACGAGGTTCATGCCCGCCTGCTCGCACTGATCCGGCGCAGTCAGGGCACCGCTGCCCCCGGCCTGCATTACGGCGCGCTGTCGCTCGATCCCGTCAGCCGGAGCGTCAGCCTGCGGGGTGAGGCGCTGGAACTTTCGCCGCGCGAGTTCATGCTGCTGGAGCTGCTGCTCTGCGGTCCGTCGCGGGTGTACAGCCGGGCGCAGATCGAAGACCGGCTCTATGGCTGGGATCAGGAAATCGACAGCAATGCGGTCGAGGTGCACGTGCATCATCTGCGCCGCAAGATCGGCCGCGACTTCATCCGCACCCGGCGGGGAATCGGCTATCAGCTGGGCGAGGCGCCATCGGCGCGGGACGAGAAATGAAGCCGACCACCAGCATTCGCCGACGCCTGATCGTCTATCTGGGCGGCGGGCTGCTGGGCTTCTGGCTGCTGGCCGTGGGCGTGTTCGTGGGGGGCGCCACCCACGAGATCAACGAGATGGCCGACATCCAGATGACCCAGGTGGCGCGCACGCTGATGCACGTGACCCGCCCGGCCTCCGCGACAGATACCGAAACATCCACGGGCACCGACACCTCCAGGGGGGACGGCATTTCCAGAGGCAGCGTGCCGGATCTGGCAGAGCTGCTGCCGGGCGAGCATCTGCTGCACGAAGCGGGTGACAGCGGTTTTGCCGTCTGGAATGAACAGGGGAAACTGCTGCTGGCCGATGCGGGTGGTCAGCACATTCCGTGGCAGGATCAGCAGGGCTTCACGAACACCGGCCCCTTCTGGGAGGAAGGTGCCTGGCGCATCGTGCGGCTGAAGGAC
>JAUNHU010000115.1 GCA_030523825.1 Lautropia sp.
ACGAATATTTCCAGCTCTCGACCTCGCTGCTGCAGATCGAGAACGAGTTCTACGGCACCATCCGTCCCAAGCAGATCACCCAGAAAGGTGAGCGCCCACTCTCGGCAATATCGGCCCGTGGCGTCGAATATGTCGAAGTGCGCCTGATGGACCTCGACCCCTTCAGCGCCATCGGCATCACCCCGTCCACCATCCGCTTCCTCGACATCTTCCTGCTGCACTGCCTGCTGTCCGAAAGCCCCAACGACACGCCCGACGCGATCGCTGCCCAGTCGGCCAACCGTCACAGCGTGGCCCAGCGTGGTCGCCAGCCCGGCCTCTGCCTGCTGCAGGACGATGGCAGCCATCGCCCGCTCACCGACTGGGGACACGAGATCCTCACGGCCTGCGAGCCCGTTGCCCAGCGTCTCGATGAAGCCTGGCCCGAACAGGGCGGTGCCTACATGCAGGCACTGGCCGACGCCCGCGCCCGCTTCGACAACCTCGACACCACCCCGTCAGCCCGGATGATGGCCGCCCTCAGCCAGCGTGCCGACCAGTCGCTGCGTGGCATGGTCAGCGACATGTCGGCCGTTCACCGCCAGCAACTGCTCGCTGCGCCGCTTTCCCTTGCCCGGCAGGACAGCTTTGGCAAGATGGCAAAAGAGTCCTTCGACGAACAGGCCCGCATCGAGGCCGCCGACACCGGCGACTTCGAGACCTGGCGCCAGCAATACATTTCAGCGATTCCGCAACTGGATCAGTGACAGAAAACGAAGCCCGACAGACGCTGCTCGTTCGCGCCGTCGAACGCCAGCCTGCCAACGACCTCTGGACCGACGACGACCGCCAGAAAGCAACCAGCGACACGCATCGTCGCCTCGGTTCCGGCGCCGCCCCCGGTGACTTCATCCTCACTCGGGCGCAGCATGTCGTCGAGCGTCTGCGCAACCGCAAGCCCGAGATCGTCGACGCCGCCGAGGCCCTGCGCTGGCGCGGCTGGTTTTCGCCCCTGCTCATCGTCGTCGCGCTCATCGCCGGGCTCGCGCTCGATGCCGGCGCCGGACAGCGCATCAACATCCTCAGCCCGCCGCTGGTACTCATCCTGGCGTGGAACATCTTCAGCTATCTGGTGCTCATCGTCGGCCATTTCCTGCCTGCGAACGAGCAGGGTGGCTGGATTCGCCAGCAGCTCATCCGGCTGGCCACCGGGCAGGGCTGGCGCAGCCGCAAGCAGGTCGACAGCATCCTGCCCAAATTCCGCGCCAGCTGGTTCCAGACGGCCAGCCCGCTCTATGCCCAGCGTGCCCTCAGCCTGCTCCACACCGGCGCCATGATGTTCGCGCTCGGCGCCCTGGCCGGGCTCTACCTGCGCGGTCTGGCCTTTGAATACCGCGCCGGCTGGGAAAGCACCTTCCTCGGTGCCGAACAGGTCCATGCCCTCATCCAGTGGCTCTGGGGGCCGGCCAGCCTCATCAGCGGCATCGCGCTGCCCGACGTGGCCCACCTCGCCACCCTGCGATTCCCGGCCAGTGCCGGCGAAAACGCCGCCAACTGGATTCATCTGCAGACGCTCACCGTGCTGCTGATCGTCGTCCTGCCCCGCCTCGCCCTGGCACTATGGCACCACCTGCGCGCCCGCCGGCTGGCAGCCGACTTCCCGCTGCCCCTCGACGACGCCTACTTCCTCGACCTGCAGCGCACCCAGCGCGGCGAGACCGGCATCGTCTGGGTGCAGCCCTACAGCTACAGCCCCAGCGAGACCAGCCGCGACGGCCTGGTGCGACTGCTTCGGCACGAATTCAGCAACCTCGCCGACATGCGCGTGCTGCCCAGCCTCGCCCTGGGCGACGAAGACGATCTGAAGGCCCCGCTGCCCGGCATCGCCGGCGCCGCCATTGCCGTGGCCCTGTTCAACCTCTCCGCCACCCCCGAGGCCGAGAACCACGCCGTCTTCCTCAAAACCCTCTCCGGCCTGCTTCCGCAGAACCTCCCCTTCGTCGCCATCGTCGACGAAAGCGCCTTCCGCGCCCGCTTCGGCCACGACACCGCCCGCCTCGACACCCGCCGGGCCGCCTGGCAACGCATCCTCGACAAGCACACCGGCATCAGCCCGGTCTTTGCCGACCTCGCCAACACCGACCCCGCCAGCCAGCCCGAGGTACTGCGAGCGCTCGAAACCATGCTGGCCGCCGCCCGCCGCCAGCCGGCCTGAGCCCCCTGACTCCCGCTGCAAGGGCCGCAGCGGGGTCACACCTTCCCCGCGTGCCAGGCACACCGTTGCGCCGCAGCCGTCATCCCGGCCGACAACAACAGGCAGATGCCGGCAAGCTGGTGCAAAATGTCGGTTTTCGCCATTCCCTCCCACGGCGCCTTCGCCACCCGCAACCCGTGCCCGACACCGCACCCAACACCATATCCCTCAGCCTGGTTTCCCACACCAACGTGGGCAAGACCACGCTGGCCCGCACCCTGCTCACGCGTAGCGTGGGCGAAGTGCGTGACGAAGCCCACGTGACCGACGAGGCTGACCGCTTCGAGCTGTGCAAGACCCCGGAGGGCGACCTGCTGCTGCTCTGGGACACCCCGGGCTTCGGTGACAGCGCCCGCCTGGCACGCCGGCTGTTGCAATCCGACAAACCCATCGGCTGGTTCGTCAGCCAGCTCTGGGACCGCTTCGCCGACCGCCCCCTCTGGTCCAGCCAGCAAGCCGTCCGCAACGTGCGCGAAGAAGCCGACGTGGTGCTCTACCTCGTCAACGCCTCCGAAAACCCCGAAGACGCCAGCTATGTCGAACCCGAGATGAAGATCATCGCGTGGATCGGCAAGCCCATCATCGTGCTGCTCAACCAGATGGGGCCTCCCGCCGGCCACAAGGCCGAAGCCGCCGAAATCGAGCGCTGGCGCACGTACCTCTCGCGCTTTGGTGACGTGAAGCAGGTGCTGGCACTCGACGCCTTCGCCCGCTGCTGGGTGCAGGAAGGTGCGCTCCTGCAGGCGGTAGCCCCCCTGCTCTCCGAAGCCAAGCAGCCGGCCTTCGAGCGCCTCAACACCCTGTGGCAAAACCAGCGCCGCAATACCTTCGACCAGTCGATGCAGATTCTGGCCGAGCGTCTGGCCAGCACAGCCCTCGACCGCGAACGCATCCCCAACAGCAGCCTGAAGGATCAGCTCTGGGACGTGGGCAAGGAAATGGGCAAGGTGCTGGGCATCTCGCGCGAGAAGCAGGAAGATGCCAAGGCGAAGGCCATGAGCCAGCTGGCCGAACGGCTCAACAGCGCCATCCGCCAGTCCACCGACGACCTGATCCATGCCCACGGCCTCGAAGGCCACGCCAGCGAAGACGTGCTCAACCGGCTGGCCGACCACTACGACGTGAGCGAAACCCTCAACGAAAGCCATGCCGCGATGGTGGGCGGCATCGTCACCGGCGCGCTTGCCGGCCTGAAGGCCGACGTGTTCAGCGGCGGCCTCACGCTGGGCGGCGGCATGATCGCCGGCGGTGTGCTGGGTGCCCTGGGCGGAGCGGGCCTGGCGCGCGGCTACAACATGGTGCGCGGCCTCGACGCCGTCACCGTCACCTGGACCGACGCCGTCATGAACCGGCTGGTTCAGTCGGCACTCCTCACCTACCTGGCCGTGGCCCACTACGGCCGGGGCCGCGGCGAATGGGCTGCCGCCGAGCACCCCGCCCACTGGGAAAAAACCGTCACCGACGTGCTCGTCCAGCAGAATGAGCAGTTCACCCAGTTCTGGCGAAAACGGCAAAACTACGGCCCCGACGCCCTCACCAGCGCGCTGCAGACCGAGCTTACCCTCGCCATGGAGCGCATCCTGATCCGGCTGTACCCCAACTCGCTGTCAATGGCAGCGCTGGGAAGCGGCGCAAAAAAGCTCAACATCGCCCTGGCCAATGATCTGGCCGCAGCCAGTGGCGACGCTGCCCGCAAGCAGCAAGAGGAGCGGCCAGAAGAACCCGAGCACGCAGCCACACTGCGCGCCGGCTTTGCCGCGGCCGGCATCGGCTCCGACGGCAAACGCCTGCCCGTCACCGACCTCGATGACGAAAGCGCCTCCGCTGCCGATGCCTCGGGCAACACGGCTGCCTCCCCCGTGAGCGCAGCCACCCGCCCGCACGCCAGCGCAGATCCGCAAGCCGACGCCAACAACTCGTCGATCTCACGATCGCCCGCGGCCCTCGGCCTGTTCTCGGCGGCAGCCATCCCGTCTGCGCCAACAGCCGGCTCCGGTACATCAGCAGCCGGCACTACGAAAGCAGCGACAAACGCGGTACGTGCCAATGTGTCCGGACCAAACGCTGCCGCCAGCACACACGCCGATCAGAGCACGTCCGCGCCATCGGGCGCCTCCGGCCCCATCACCGCAGGCATTTCCACACCCAACGGCAAAGACACGGACGCGAGTACGCCATCTTCAGCTTCCCCCGCCGCACCGGTCTCCGCAAGTGGTGGCGCTTCTGCCGCCGTTCACGGCGCATCCGGTACCACGCCTGCCATGCCTTCCTCTGCCCCGTCTGGGAACGACAAGGCCACGGCAGCGGCAGGCACCCCCAGCGCAAATACACCTGCCTCGCGCAAACCCACCTCGGGTTCCGGCAAGGCAGGTGGCAGCAAGCACCGCGCAAAACGCCGGAAGTGATCTCCGGGGGCTCCCCGGATTTCACCCCCGCAACCCGCCATCCGCCTGCCGCTGCTGCACACCCAGCCAGGCGGCCAGCCCCAGCCACAGCAACGACAGCGGCACGCCCACCAGCGAGATGCCGCTCATCCCCAGCCCCGCTGCCATCAGCGCTGCATAGCCCCAGCTGCCGATCTGATCCCCGCTCCGATACACCACCGTGTCGATGAAGTTCTTCGCCTTGTAGCGATCCTCACGCGCCACATGCGTGAACAGCACCTCACGTGTCGGCTTGTTGAAGGCAAAATTCGCCACCCGCCGTGCCACCTGCACCATCACGAAAACCGCTACCGTCGGCCAGGCCCATAACAGTCCAAAGCCCAGCATGCTCAGCGCCGGCAGGATGCACAGCACCACCATCACGCCCAGCCATCGGGTCAGTGCCCCGGTCACAAACACCTGAAACAGCAGCGTCAGCGCATTCACCCACAGGTCGATCTGCGCAAAAAAGGCTGTACGCTCGGCCCGATCCGGAAACTGCACACTGGCAATCTCCGCCTGCTGAAAATACAGAAAGGTCGATGTGATCGTGTACAGCAGGATGATCGCGGAGATGCCCAGCAGATACGGCGAACGCAGCGTATGCGTCATGCCCGCAAATACGCCCCCACCCAAACCGGAGCGATCACTCTCACGCGATCCGGACGAGCGGATGTCAGCCTCATCACGCAAGGCGGAATTACCGACACGCCCCTGAACAGCACCTCCCCCCGCAACGCCTGCCGCTGAAAGCTCGCTCTTTCGCCCCGAATCGACCATAACCGAGGCATCGGCAGCAACGGGTGCTCCATCTGACGCCACAGCCCCCTGCTGTGCATCTGTCCCACTCTGACGCGCCTGCCACGCACACAACCGGGCCGACGCAAACACCGCCACCTCCAGCAACAGCGCCGCCACCAGCAACAGCCAGTGCTTGTCCATCAGCATCACCAGCGTGGCCGTGACCCCCGACCCCACCATGCCACCCGCCGTGGCCCCTGCTGCCAGCAGGCCAAACAGGCGCTTGCCCTGCCTCGCATCGAAGATGTCCACCATCAGCGACCAGAACACCGACACCACAAACAGGTTGAACACGGAGGTCCAGATGAAGAGCGCCCGCCCCACCCATACCTGCTGCTCCGGTGTCGTCCAGCCCAGCGCCACCATGAACAGCAGCAGGTTGACGATGAAGAAACGATAGGCAATGGCAATGAAACGCCGACGCGACCACAGGCGCACCAGATGACTGAACAGCGGATTCAGCACCAGCATCGCCACCAGCGTGCCGGTAAACAGCCACGGCAAGTTACGCACGCCGCCCGTCACCCCCAGCTCGTCACGAATGGGGCGCAGCACGTAATAGGCAACGAACAGCGCAAACACGTAGAGAAAGGCCCAGCCCAGCGCACGCTTCTCATCGACACGCACATCCACCAGCCGCTGCCACCATGACGACGCCATGCCATCGTCCGTTCCACGTGTCCGACCCCACATCACGCTCTCCCTCCTTTGCCTCATGAGACGATTCAGCCAGGTGCTTGCCGCTCAGCCTTTTGCAAAAGGGTTCAGCAACAGCACATCGAATTCCCGAAAATCCTGCACATTGCAGGTGACGACGGTGAGCCCGCGTTCCAATGCCGTGGCAGCGATCATCGCATCTTCGTAGAGCGTATCTGACTTGCGGTGCATGAGCGTGGCAACCAGCCGGAAGGTTCTGGCCCCATCGGCAGGATGGATTGTGACTCGATGATGGCTTCGAGCCAGGCACTCAATTCCTGCACCTTCTGCGGATCTTGCTGTCGTGTCAGCTCGATGCCGCGCTGGATTTCCCCGATGGAGACGGCAGACAGAAAGATCTGGCTTTCGTCGACCGATGCCAGCCATGCAATGACACCGCCATGCGGCCAGGGCTTGCGGGTTTCGGAAACGATATCGGTGTCGAACAGAAACATGGGCTCAGTCCCGGTCGATGGCCGGCCGGCGACGCTGCGCGCCACGCCCCGGCAAGATCAACTCATCCGTCCTGCCAGCGTCGGAAAGCAACAGCTCCTTAAGCGAAGGCCGGGCCTGCGACTGCATCCGGCGCCATTCCGTGATGGAAACCAGCACGGCAGCTTCTTCCCCCTGCCGGGTGACAAGCTGCGGCCCATCTGCCAGACAGGCATCCAGAAACTCACTGAAACGCGCCTTGGCGTCCTGAACCTTCCAGGGGGGCATGCCTGCTCCTTTCCTGACCAGACATCAGACTAGTCTGGCGACTTTGGCGGGCATCAACAGGGAAAGAGTCCACCAACACATCATGGACGATAACCCCGGTGCCTCGACACCACCGGCTCAGGGGCGCCCCTCTGGCGAAGGCACAACCGCCAATCCCGAACCGCCCCTGACCCGCACAGATCCAGATTAGCCGCTCAAAACGCGCGCCGATACGATTCCGGCACGAACGCCATCGGCTTTGCATCGACACCGTTCTGCCGATACTGCGCATTCAGCAGCCAGTAGGGGTCACGCAGCAGCCCACGCCCCACCGAAACCAGATCGGCATCGCCCACACCCAGCACATGGTCGGCCACTGCCGGATCTTCCAGATTGCCCACCGCAATCACCGGCAACCTGGTGGCGTCCTTCACCGCTCGGGCCAGATACACCTGATAGCCCGCCGTCAGAACCGGCATGTGCGCCGGATCAGACGGCCCGTCACCGCCACCGCTCACATGAATCACATCCGCGCCGGCCTGGGCAAAACGTCGTGCAATCTCGCAGCCATAGGCCGAATCGAAGCCGTTTGCCCCATATTCCTGCGCCGAAATGCGAACCAGCAAGGGCATGCCCGCCGGCATCACCGCCTTCGCCGCCTCAATAACCTGCACACCGAACAGTGCCCGGTCATGCCCCCAGGAATCAGTCCGGTAATTCGTCTTGGGCGAATAGAACTGATGGATGAGATAGCCATGCGCACCATGCAGCTCGATCGCATCGAAGCCCACCGCCACGGCCCGGCGCACGGCATCCTGAAATGCCTGCACCACACCCCTGATCTCATCCGCACTCAGTTCACGTGGCGGCTGGTACGACCACTTCCCATCACCTGCATCGGCAGAGCCATCGAAAGCGCCACAGGCGCTGGCAGAGACCACGTCGTCCGTCCCCAGCGCCTTGCGCCCGGCATGCGCAATCTGAATGGCAATCTTTGCCCCCTGGGCATGCACACCATCGACAATGCGGCGAAACGCCTCGGCCTGCTCGTCATTCCACAGTCCCAGACAGTTCGGAGAAATGCGGCCATTGGGCGCCACATTGGTCATCTCGACGATGATGAGCCCCACGCCCCCCACTGCACGCGACACGTAATGCACGTGATGCCAGTCATTCGGCACGCCATCGGTAGCCTGATACTGGCACATCGGCGGCATCACCACACGGTTCTTCAGCGCCAGATCCTTGATGGAAAACGGTTGCGTGAGATAACGGAATTTCGCCATGCTTCCTCCCTCATTCCTGAGCACGACAGCGGCCACACATCTGCGCCGCACCTTCACATTCAGAAAAGAATACGCCAA
>JAUNHU010000116.1 GCA_030523825.1 Lautropia sp.
TGTCCTGCACCAGAATCACGCTGCGCGCACGCTCGTCATCAGGCAGGTGGGCGAGTGCTGCCGTGCTGGCCGGCTCCACGTTCCAGGCTTTCAGCACAGAGTTCAGGTCGTGGCGCGACAGCAGCGGGCTGTCGACCATGCCCGCACGTTTTTCAAGCAGCCCCTTCACCCAGCGATTGCCCATGATGCCGTTGTAGAGCGCAGGCAGGTGCGCCAGCGTCGGCATGGTGAATTCCAGCGAACCGATCAGGTAGTCGCGTACCGGGCGAAGATAGCGCTGGTGATAAAGCTGCAGGAAGCGCGAGCGGAAGTCGGGCACGCTGACCTTGATGGGGCACTGGCCCGCACATGCCTTGCACGACAGGCAGCCAGCCATCGCGTCATACACCTCATGCGAAAAATCCGGCGTGCCCGTTCGGGCGGCTCGCGTGTTCTTCCAGCGCGTCCAGAAGCTCGTCAGGAAGGAGGGGGGCTTGCGTGACAGTTCCAGCACGTCGATGCCGGCATTGCCCTGCAGGCGCAGCCATTCGCGCATCAGCGAGGCACGTCCCTTCGGTGACTGGGCACGATCGCGCGTGGCTTTCCACGACGGACACATCGCATCGTCGGGATCGTAGTTGTAGCATGCGCCATTGCCATTGCAGTGCATGGCTGCACCATAGCTCTGCCACACCCGTTCGCTGATCTGCCGGTCGTGCTGCCCACGGGTGGGCACGCCATCCACTTTCAGCAGCGTTGCCTTGCTCTGCCACGGCGTGCAGATCTTGCCGGGATTCAGCTGGTTGTGGGGATCAAAGGCGGCCTTCAGTTGCTGCAGGTAGGGGTACATGTCGTCGAAGAAGGCTTCGGCGTATTCCGAGCGCACCCCCTTGCCATGTTCGCCCCACAGCAGGCCACCGTGCTTCTGTGCCAGCGCGGCCACCTGGTCGCTGATCGGGCGCACCAGTGCGGCGTGTTCGGGGTTTTTCATGTCGAGTGCCGGGCGCACATGCAGCACGCCTGCATCCACGTGCCCGAACATGCCATATTGCAGGCCGTAGCCATCAAGCAGCGCACGAAACTCCGCAATGTAATCGGCCAGGTTCTCGGGAGGCACGGCGGTATCTTCAACAAAAGGCTGTGGTCGTGCCTCTCCCTGCACGTTGCCCAGCAGGCCCACGGCACGCTTGCGCATGTCGTACACCCGCTTGATGGAGTCGTGGCCGACGGCCAGCGTGTGCCCCAGCCGTTCCACGGTGGTGTCGGCTTGCAGGTGCCGGACGAATTCCGCCACTTTCGCATCCACCTCTGCCACGTCGTCGCCGCTGAATTCGATCAGGTTGATGCCCAGCGTCTGCCTGCCGGCCTGCTCGGGAAAATACTCCGCCACCGAGTTCCAGACGAAATCGTTCATCGCCAGCAGCAAAACCTTCGAGTCCACCGTTTCGATGGAAAGTGGGCGATGTGCAATGAGCGCACGGGCATCGCGCAGCGCATCCATGAAGGCTGCGTAACGCACGTTCACCAATACCGAGTATTTCGGAATGGGCAGCACGTTCAGCCGGGCCTCGACGATGAAGCCCAGAGATCCCTCGGCGCCGCACAGCACGCTGTTCAGGTTGAAGCGGCCATCTTCCTGCCAGAGGTGCGGCAGGTCATAACCCGTGAGGCAGCGGTTCAGCTTCGGAAAGCGCGTGCGGATCAGGTCGGCTTGCTCGGTGCTGATGCGTTTTGCCGTGCGATATGCCTTGCCGATGCGGCCCTGGTCTGCGCAGCGTGCGTCCAGCTCAGTGGCATCCAGTGCCTCGCTGTAAAGACGTTCACCGCCCAGCAGCATGAAATCCAGCCCCAGCACATGATCGCGGGTCTTGCCATAGGTGCAGCTGCCCTGGCCGCTGGCGTCGGTGTTGATCATGCCGCCGATGGTGGCACGGTTGGAAGTGGACAGCTCCGGTGCAAAGAACATGCCGTGGGCCTTCAGCGCGGCATTGAGCTGGTCCTTCACCACACCGGCCTGCACCCGCACCCAGCCTTCTTCGGTGTTGATCTCAAGAATGCGGTTCATGTGACGGGACAGATCCATCACGATGCCGCTGGTGAGCGACTGACCGTTGGTGCCGGTACCACCGCCGCGTGCCGCAACCACCACCCGCCGGTAATCGGGTTTTGCCAGAAGTCTGGCTACCAGTTGCACGTCGCCGGCATGCTTCGGAAAGATCGCGGCCTGCGGCTGGTACTGGTAGATGGAGTTGTCGGTGGCAAAGAGCGTGCGGGTGGCGTAGTCGTCCTGAATCTCGCCCTCGAAGCCCAGCGCGCGTGCTTCGGCAAGGAAACTGCGGTAGATCAGCGGCAGGTCGTCGGCGGTACGGGGCAGGGCGGCGATGGACATGGCTGGTGATGAAGGACGGGGAAAGGGCGGATGGCCGGACGGAGAGAGGACGATGCCCCCCAAAAAAGTGGGGTGCCCCTTGTGGGTTGCGGTGAAGCGCAGAAGTCTGCACAGCCCGGCGGCCTTGCGGGCTGCGCAAGGCGCGAAGGGACGGCACCGCCGGCAGGGTAATCGGGAATGGCTCTCAATACATGCAGTGGATGTATTGATTGGTGCCAGTCATGCCAGTATCCTCGCCATGAAAACTGATGACAACCGAATTCTTTGCGGCCAATCCATGCATGAAAGTCATGAATCATCGACGCCTCACCCCTTCGATGTCCCTGCTGCTGGCCTTCGAGGCGGCTGCACGGCATGAAAGCTATACCCGGGCGGCCGAGGAGCTGTCGCTGAGCCAGAGCGCCGTCAGCCGGCAGGTGCAGACGCTGGAGGCGCAACTGGGCATCGAGCTGTTCCGGCGCGAGGGGCGCAGCGTGCGTCTCACCGACGTGGGGCGACGCTACTTTGTCGAGCTGGGCGGTGCGCTGGGCCGAATCCGGGCCGCCACCCTGCAGGCGATGGCGCATCAGGCCGGGGTGGGCACCCTGCGGCTGGCAACCCTGCCCACCTTCGGCTCGAAATGGCTGCTGCCGCGTCTGCATCGCTTCTATCGCGCGCATCCGGGCATCACCGTTCACCTGCACTCCCGCATCGGCATGCAGGACTTCAGCACCGGCGAGCTGGATGCCGCCATCACCGTGGGCACCGGGCAGCAATGGCAGGGGCTGATGGCAGACCGGCTCTATGACGAATTTCTGGTGGCAATCGCGGCACCGGGGAGACGCAGGCGAGGCGCGGATGAAACGCAGGATTCCGCCGCGCCACCGTCCGCCGCCGTTTCCCAGACCCTGCTCACCGTGGCCAGCAATCCGCAGGCATGGGCGGAGTGGTTCAGTCATTACGGCCTCGATCACCGCCGGATGCGGCTGGGGCCGAGTTTCGAGCTGACGGCGCATCTGATTCAGGCGGTGATGGCCGGCATGGGCGTGGGATTGGTGCCGGCCGCACTGGTGCAGGAAGAACTGGCGCGGGGCGATCTCTGCGCCATCGGTGCCGCCATTCCCAGCGAGCGCAGCTATTACCTGGTGTACCCGCCCGGCAGCGATGGTCTGCCATCGCTGATGGCGTTCCGGGAATGGCTGCTGCGCAGTTGTGCAGAGGCGGCCTGACGATCTCGCGGCGCGTCACAGGCACCCCGGTACGCATTTTCAGTCATCGTCAGCTGGTGCAGACCAGACGCAGGCCGGGCTGATCCGGGATGTCCCGGACGGGATGCTCGCGGCGCAGGGGATCGTGTCAGAATCAAGGCATCGACCGGATGCGTCCGGTGCCTTTCACGAGTAGGAGATTGCCGCCCATGAAATCCCGTGCTGCCGTTGCGTTCGCTGCCGGTGAACCGCTGAAGATCGTCGAGATCGACGTTGAGCCGCCCCGCAAGGGTGAGGTGCTGGTCAAGATCACCCATACGGGCGTCTGTCATACCGATGCCTTCACGCTGTCGGGGGAAGATCCGGAAGGACTGTTCCCGGTGGTGCTGGGGCATGAGGGGGCTGGTGTCGTTGTCGAGGTGGGTGAGGGCGTCACCTCGGTGAAGCCGGGCGATCATGTCATCCCGCTCTATACCGCCGAATGTGGCGAGTGCCTGTTCTGCAAGAGCAACAAGACGAACCTGTGTGTGTCGGTACGGGCCACGCAGGGCAAGGGCGTGATGCCGGACGGCACGACGCGCTTTTCTTACAACGGCCAGCCGCTCTACCACTACATGGGTTGCTCCACCTTCAGCGAATACACGGTGGTGGCCGAGGTCTCGCTGGCGAAGATCAATCCGCAGGCCAATCACGAGCAGGTCTGCCTGTTGGGCTGTGGCGTGACCACGGGCCTGGGCGCGGTCGCCAATACGGCCAAGGTGCAGCCGGGCGATACCGTGGCCGTGTTCGGGCTGGGCGGCATCGGGCTGGCCGTATTGCAGGGCGCCAAGCGGGCGAAGGCCGGGCGCATCTTTGCCGTCGACACCAATCCCGCCAAGTTCGATCTGGCAAGGCAGTTCGGCGCAACCGATTGTCTCAATCCCAAGGATTTCGACAAGCCGATCCAGCAGGTGCTGATCGAGATGACCACCTGGGGCGTGGATCACACCTTCGAGTGCATCGGCAATGTGAACGTGATGCGTGCTGCGCTCGAATCTGCCCATCGCGGCTGGGGGCAGTCGGTCATCATCGGGGTGGCCGGTGCAGGGCAGGAAATCAGCACGCGGCCCTTCCAGCTCGTCACGGGGCGCCGCTGGCTGGGCACGGCCTTTGGCGGCGTGAAGGGCCGCTCGCAACTGCCCGGCATGGTCGAGGAAGCCATGAAGGGCGACATCCAGCTGGAACCTTTCGTCACGCACACCATGCCGCTCGATGACATCAACCAGGCATTCGACCTGATGCACGAGGGCAAGTCCATCCGCAGCGTGGTGCATTACGGCTGATACGCAGCCCTGCGTCTCATGAAACAGCCTCGCATTGATGCGGGGCAAAGGGAATGGATGCCGTTCCCTTTTTCTGTCCAGGGGCATCGCCCTGCCTGCAGCCATGCCTCTCACCATTGGTGATGTAACCCGCCATATCCGGAGCCATATCGACGGCGGCCTGTCTGACAACGGGCCGTCGCTTGGTGAAATTGCCGCGCATTTCGGGGTGAACCGTTTCTGGCTCAGCCGCTGGTTTCCTGCGCAAACGGGGCTTTCGCTGCGTGAATACGTGGCGGCGCTGCGCATCGAGAAGGGCATCGGCCCGCTGGTCGAACAGAAGAACATCATCATGGCCCAGCTGGAGGCCGGGCATGCCAGCGCAGCCACCTTCAGCCACCGGTTCCGGGCGCATACGGGAATTGCGCCGCGCGATTATCGTGCGCAGGCCGCCGTCGCCCGCGAGCTGCTGGACGCCGAGCTTGGTGATCCGCACCCACGGGCCTTGCTGCATTCAGAGCCCTACCCGAAAGCCTGCTGCCAGCCCCATGCCCTGCAGGTGGAGGTGGAAGGGGCGTCTCCCGGTGTCGTCGTTTTTGCCGGTCTGTTTGCACAGCCCATTCCCCGCGGGCGGCCGGTGGTGGGGCGGGCACTGTTTCGTACCCGGTCCTTCGTCATCGACGCTGTGCCGGATGGTGTCTGGCATCTGCTGGGCTGCGAGATTCGGCCAAGCCGAAATCCTCTTGATTACTTCCGGCTGGACCACTGCCTGCGTGGCATGGCGGACGAGCCCGTCGTCTTTCCGCTGCCAGCGCCGCGCAAGGTGGCGTTACGGCTTCGGCCCTTTCAGCCCGACGACCCGCCCATTACCGTGAACCTGCCGCAGCTGCTGCTGGAAGCGCTGCGTGGCCGCAATCCGTGACAAGTGCCGCCAGGGCCAGCGGGCTAGACTGCTGGCGTTCCGGCCGACCTGACGGGGGCACCCCCCGCGCTACAGGTCTTGATGATCCTTGCTTGTTTGCATGCCGGAACTTTTCACGGAGACCCCAATGCAGTTCATTTCCTACCTGAGCTTTGATGGCAACTGCGCCGAAGCCTTTGCCTTATACGCCAAAGTCTTTGGTGCCGAGGTGACGGAGCAGTACACCTTTGCCGAAATGCCGGATGAGTCCGACTTGCCGTCCTTGTCGGATGATGATCGCAAGAAGATCATGCACGCCACACTGAAATCGGATGACCTGTGCCTCTTTGGCAGCGACAGCCTGCCCGGTTTTTGTGAAGGTGGCGCCTATCAGCAGCCACAAGGTGTCTCCACCGCGGTTGTACTGGAAGATCTTGCCGAGGCTGAGCGCGTGTTTGCGGCCTTGGCCGAAGGCGGCGCCGTGAGCATGCGCTTCGGGCAGACTTTCTTTGCGGCCGGATTCGGTCAGGTACGGGATCGCTTCGGCGTGCCGTGGATGGTGACGGTCTGGTGAGCATGGCCTTCAGGTCAGGACAAGGGAAAAGCCCGGCAAGGGCATCTCGTTGGGTGCATGATTTCGCCTTTCGCCGGGGAGGCGATGCAGCGGCTGCATGATGGCGTGTGGCACCGTTGTCTGTCAGCGTGCCCGGGGCAGGGCACCCTGTCGAAGTCCTGATGCTCGGGCGCAAGCCGTCCGTCATCCGTGAGCTTCCGTCCGATGAGGCGCAGCCTGCAGGGCAGGATCGAGCGTTGCATAATGGAGACGCGGCCATGTCTCTGTGCAACCGTTCCTCCCCCAAAGGCTTTCCTTCATGACAAAGCTGTGCATGCAGCTTGCTGCTGCGCTCCTGTTGCTGGGTTCGCCCGGTGTTGCCCAACACGCCGCGGCCCGTATCGCATCCGACATTGCGCCTCAGGTTCTGGGGGGCTGGGTGACAGCGGTTCCGCCAAAGCCCGCCGCATTGAAGACCATCACCCTGGGCAAGCTGAATTTCACCGCATGCAGCCTGCCGGGTCTGACCGATCCCTTCTCGCAGGAGGAGGTGATTGAACCGGTGGAGGCTTATTGCAGTAGCCTGCAAGTGCCCGAGAACCGCGATCGCCCCGATGGCAGAAAGATTGATCTGAAGATTGCCTGGGTGCCCCCGCTGGGAACGGATGCAGTTCGGCCCGATCCTGTCTTCATGCTGGCGGGCGGTCCCGGGCAGTCGGCGATCGAATCCTTTTCCATCGGCGCGGCAGAGTTCGAGCCTGCCCGTGAGCACCGTGGTGTGGTGCTGGTCGATCAGCGGGGAACAGGAGGCTCCGGCAAGTTGCACTGTCCGGACGAGGGCGCCCTGATGGGCGTGTCTTCGGTGCCGGATGACACCTATCTGGCTGCAGCACGGCGCTGTGCCCGGCAGTTGTCCGAAAAGGCCGATCTCCGTTTCTACACCACGGCCGAGGCGGTGGACGATCTGGAAGCAGTGCGGCAGGCAATGGGCCTGGGACAGATCAACCTGCTGGGCATTTCCTACGGCACGCGCGTGGCGCAGCAGTATGCCCGCCGTTTTCCGCAGCATGTGCGCACGCTGGTGCTGGATTCTCCGCTGCCCGATACCCGGGGGTTTGGTGACGTGAATGCAGCGGTGGTGGAAGGCTCCATGACACGCCTTTTCTCCCTGTGCCAGAAGGATGCTGCCTGCCGTCAGAGGCTGGGCGACCCCAAGTCAAGGCTGGACAAGGTCATGCGCCGGCTGAAGAAGTCACCGGTCGATACAGAGTATCTTGAGATAAGCACGAACACCTGGAAGAAGATGCGTTTCGATGAGATGTCGATGGCTTCTCTGGTGGCGCTCTTTGCCTATGGACCGGAAACGGCTGCGATGCTGCCGGCCACGATCGCTCTTGCCGACAAGGGGGAGTTTCATGTGCTCGCCACGCAGGTGATGGCCCTCAATGACATGCTTAACCGCATGATTGCCAGTGGCCTTTACCTGTCGGTGATGTGTTCGGAAGATCATGAGAGCCTGAATCGTGTCGGGGCCGGAAAGGACTTCCTGCTTGTCAACCGCTCTCACCGGCAAAACGCCGAACTGTGCCGGCACTGGCCGAGGGGAGGCCGGGGGCTTGAGCTGAAAACACCCTTGCCGGCGAACATGCCCGTCATCACGATCTCGGGAGAGTTTGATCCGGTGATCCCGACCCACTTCGGCGATGAGGTGGTGCGGGGGTTGACGAATGCACGTGCCTTTCTGTTGAAGGGGCAAGCCC
>JAUNHU010000117.1 GCA_030523825.1 Lautropia sp.
CAGCGTGATGCCGCACTCGAAACCGGCCTTGACTTCCTTCGCGTCGTCCTTGAAGCGCTTGAGCGAATCGATCCGGCCCGTCCAGATGACGGTGGAATCGCGCAGCAGGCGCACGTCGGCATCGCGCCGCACCAGACCTTCGGTGACGTAGCAGCCGGCAACCGTGCCCACCTTGGTGACACGGAACACCTGACGGATCTCGACCATGCCCAGCAGGCTTTCGCGCTTCTCGGGCGACAGCATGCCTTCCATCGCCGACTTCACATCGTCCACGGCGTCGTAGATGATGTTGTAGTAGCGGATGTCGACATCGTTGGTTTCGGCCATGCGCCGTGCCGGCATGTCGGCACGCACGTTGAAGCCGATGACCACCGCCTTCGACGCAATCGCCAGATTGATGTCGCTCTCGGTGATGCCGCCAACCTGCGCATGCACGATGCGCACCTTGATCTCGTCGTTGCTGAGCTTGAGCAGCGACTGCGCCAGCGCTTCCTGCGAACCCTGCACGTCGGCCTTGATGATGAGGGACAGGGTCTGCACCTCGCCCTCGCCGATCTGGTCGAACATGTTTTCGAGCTTGGCCGCCTGCTGGCGGGCCAGCTTCACGTCGCGGAACTTGCCCTGACGGAACAGCGCGATCTCGCGCGCCTTGCGCTCGTCGGCCAGCGCAACCAGTTCCTCGCCGGCCTGCGGCACATCGTTCAGACCCTGGATCTCGACCGGAATGGACGGCGTGGCTTCGGTGGCAGACTTGCCGGCCTCGTCCATCATCGCCCGCACCCGGCCCCAGGTGGAACCGACCAGCAGCGTGTCGCCACGCGACAGCGTGCCCGACTGCACCAGCACGGTGGCGACCGGACCACGACCCTTGTCGAGACGTGCCTCGATGACCAGACCACGTGCCGGCGCCTTCACGGGTGCCTTCAGTTCGAGAATCTCGGCCTGAAGCAACACGTTTTCCAGCAGGTCGTCGATGCCGGCACCGCTCTTGGCCGACACGCCGATGAAGGGCACGTCACCGCCGTATTCCTCGGGGACCACGCTCTGCGCCACCAGCTCTTGGCGAACCTTGTCGGGGTTGGCCTCGGGCTTGTCGATCTTGGTGATGGCCACCACCAGCGGCACCTCGGCCGCCTTGGCGTGCGAGATGGCTTCGATGGTCTGCGGCATCACGCCGTCGTCGGCTGCCACCACCAGGATGACGATGTCGGTGGCCTTGGCACCACGCGCACGCATGGCGGTAAAGGCCGCGTGACCCGGGGTGTCGAGGAAGGTGACGACGCCACGCGGCGTTTCGACGTGATAGGCACCGATGTGCTGGGTGATGCCCCCCGCTTCACCCGACGCCACCTTGGTGCGACGGATGTAATCGAGCAGCGAGGTCTTGCCGTGGTCGACGTGACCCATCACGGTGACGACCGGCGGACGCGGCAACATCGGACCGATGTCCTCGGCGCTCACGTCGTCGAGCAGTGCTTCGGGATCGTCCAGCTTGGCTGCCACCGCGGTATGGCCCATTTCCTCGACGAGAATCATCGCCGTTTCCTGGTCCAGCACCTGGTTGATGGTCACCATCTGGCCGAGCTTCATCAGATGCTTGATGACCTCGGTGGCCTTGACCGACATCTTGTGGGCCAGTTCGGCCACGGTGAGGGTCTCGGGCACGTGCACTTCGCGCACGATGGGCGTTTCGGGCTGCTGATTCTGCGTGAAACCACCCCGGTTGCCGCGATCGTTGCCACGACGCGGACCACGGGTACGCCAGGCCGAGCCCGGCCCGGTATTCGCACCGGCGCCGGCATCATTGCGGCCGCCCTTGGTGGGACGGCGGCGCTTGGAAGCGTCATCCTGCCAGCCGGCCGGCTGACGGTCGGATTTGACGTGCTTGCCGGCACGAGCGCCTGCACTGTCGCCACGATTGCCGGCATCGGCAGCGCCGGGAGCACCGGCCGCCGGACGATGCAACGTACCGGGACGACGCCCCTTGTCGCCAGCGCCAGCGGCTGCAGCAGCCGGTTGCGGCGGAGCGGGCGGCGGTGGCGGGGGTGGAGGCGGCGGCGGGCGGCGGCTGGCTTCCAGCAGCCGGTTGATGGCAGCCACCTCGGCCTCGGCGCGCTTGCGGGCAGCGGCCGATGCTGCCGCTTCTTCCTTGGCACGCTTTGCGGCAGCGGCCGCTTCCTCGGCGGCAGCACGGGCAGCCTGCTCGGCGGCGGCACGCTCGGCCGCAGCCTTCGCAGCCTTTTCCTCGGCCGCCTTCTGGGCCTTCTCGCGCTCTGCAGCCTGTGCTGCATCAGCCTCGGCTTCGGCTTTCGCCTGGTTCTGCTGTTCCTGCTGGGCCTGTTCGCGGATGGAACGCTGCAACGCCCGGGCAGCAGCGGCCTCGCGCTCGGCATCGGCCTGCATCTTCGCCAGGCGCTCCTGCTCGGCACGGGCTGCGGCCTCGCGGCGCTCGGCCTCGGCAGCCGCCTCGTTCTCGCGCTGGCGGTCGCGCTCCAGACGCTCGGTCTTGGCACGCAGCTCGGCAGCCTGACGTTCCATCAGGGCCTGCTGGCGTTTTGCCTCTTCCTCACGGCGGCGACGCTGCTCCTCGTCGATGACCGAGCTGGCCGACTGCACGGGCGCCGGGACCGGTGTGGCCTCGGGCGCGGCTTCATCATTCTTGACGAACGTGCGCTTGCGCCGAACCTCCACCTGGATGGTCCGTGCCTTGCCGGTGGCGTCTGCCTGCTTGATCTCCGAGGTCTGCTTGCGCACCACCGTGATCTTCTGCCGCTTCGACTTGTCGGCCCCTCCATGCGACGCCCGCAGTGACGACAGCAAACGCTCCTTGTCCGACTCCGTCAGGGCGTCAGAGGGATGTTTCTTGTCGACACCGGCGGCGCGCAACTGCTCCAGCAATACTTCAGCAGGTACCTTCAATTCCGCAGCAAATGTCTCAACGTTCGTACTGGCCATTAGTTCCTTCCGCTACTACCCAATCATCATGCGCGCCATCCTGAAACAGCCCCCAACGGGCGGGATTGCGGCGCGCGCCTGGCTTTCCCGAGCCACATCGCCTTACGCACGGTTGCCGTCGTCGACGAACCAGTGCTCCCGCGCCTTCAGGATGAGTTCCTTGGCGCGCACCTCGTCGATGCCAGTCATTTCCGTCAGTTCGTCCACCGCCAGCTCGGCGAGATCATCGCGCGTGCGGACGTTTCCTTCTGCCAGCTTCACGGCCAGCTCGCGGTCCATGCCATCCAGCGACAGCAGGTCCTCGGCCGTGTCATTCAGCTTTTCCTCGGTGGCAATGGCCTGCGTGAGCAGTGCATTGCGGGCACGCTCGCGCAGCTCATTCACCGTGTCGGCATCAAATGCCTCGATTTCAAGCATTTCGTCGAGCGGCACATAGGCGATCTCCTCCAGGCTGGTGAAGCCCTCGTCGATCAGGATGTCGGCCACCTCGGTGTCCACATCCAGCCGCTCCATGAAGAGTTCGCGGATGGCCGCGCGCTCTTCTTCCTGTTTCTTCTCGCTTTCCTCGGCCGACATCAGGTTGATCTGCCAGCCGGTGAGTTCGGATGCGAGACGCACGTTGCGGCCGCCCGCGCCGATGGCCAGCGCCAGATTGGCCTCGTCGACCACCACATCCATCGCGTGACGCTCCTCGTCGACGAGAATGGAGGTGACGGTGGCCGGCGCCAGCGCACCGATGACGAACTGCGCCGGGTCTTCGGACCACAGCACGATGTCGACACGCTCGCCGGCGAGTTCCTGGGTGACGGCCTGGACGCGCGAACCCCGCACGCCCACGCAGGTGCCGATCGGATCGACACGCCGGTCGGTGGCATGCACGGCGATCTTGGCGCGCACGCCCGGATCGCGGGCTGCGGCACGGATCTGCAACAGACCCTGCTCGATTTCCGGCACTTCGAGTTCAAAGAGCTTCATGATGAACTCGGGTGCGGTACGCGACAGGAACAGCTGCGGGCCACGACCCTCGCGATTGATCTTGGAAACCCAGGCACGCACGCGGTCGCCGTTGCGCAGGTTTTCCTTCGGGATCATCTGATCGCGCGGCAGCCGGGCCTCGATGCGGCCGGATTCGACGATGGCACCCTCGCGGTCCACCCGCTTGATGGTGCCCGACAGCAGCGAATCACCGCGTGCCAGGAAGTCGTTGATGATCTGCTCACGCTCGGCGTCGCGGATCTTCTGCAGGATGACCTGCTTGGCGGCCTGCGCACCGATGCGGCCAAATTCGATTTCTTCGAGTTCTTCCTCGATGAATTCTTCGAGCTGGATCTCGGCACGGACCTTGCGGGCCTCGGTCAGGATGATCTGCAGATCGTGATCATCGAGTTCGCCATCGGGCACGACCTGCCAGCGACGGAAGCCGCGATAGCTGCCATCGTCACGGCTGATCTCGACACGGATGTCGACCTCGTCCTTGTAACGCTTTTTCATTGCCGATGCGAGCGCGCTTTCGAGCGCGGCAAACACCACCTCGCGCGAGACATTCTTCTCGCGCGCAAGTGCATCGACCATCAGCAACAATTCACGTCCCTGCATAACCACTCCTAGCCCTGGAAAAACGGCTTCGGCACCAGCCGCGCCCTGTCCACTTGATCAAATCCAAACTGAAGCCAGTGGGCATCTGCCGTTGCCAGCGCTGCCTCGACCGGATCGGCCGGCTGCGGCTTCGCCTTCGGCGGACGACGCCCGGGCACGCCACGCGGCCGCGCCGCACCACGACCGCCCTGCGCCTGCTCGCGCCACAGCAGCATCCAGTTGCCTTCCTGTCCGCCGGGTGCCTGCGCAACCGCCGGCATCTCGCCTTCCGGCCCCACCAGCTCGCGTGCACGTGCCAGCGCTTCGGCCGCCGGCACCAGCACGCCCTCGAACTGCCGCCTGCCATCCAGCGGCAGACGCAGCCAGAGCTTCACCGGCTCACCGGCAAAGCGCTCGAAATCCCGCGGCTTGCGCAGCCGGCGATCCAGCCCCGGCGACGAAATTTCCAGCCGGTCATAGTCGATGTCCTCGACGAGGAACAGGTGCGAGAGCTGATCGCTCACCTGCTCGCAGTCATCGACCGTGATCGGCGTCTGGTGATCGGCGTGCTCGATCGTGACCCGCAGCAATCCGCCCTGCGCAAATTCGACATCCACCACCTCATAGCCCATGCCCGACACCACGGGTTCGACCATGATCTCGATGCTGCCTGCCGTCGATGGATTGGGAACTGCCACCTTGATCTGCCCTCACGCTGCACACACCCGATGCACGCTGCGCTCCTGCCATGACCGGCAAACCGGCTGGCAACAGGACTCACGGGCATCGGACAAAAACATCCGGTAAAAAAAAATGGGCCTTTGCCAGCCCATTTCGCACAACGCTGCGCAACCGGCAGCCCCGCAACCAGGAAGCCACCGCGCAACATCGTTCCGGAACGGCATCACGCCACGGCGTGCCGGCAATGCCTTCCGCACGGGAAAGCGCCTTCTGCAAACCACTCGTGCGCCAGAACCAGCTGTGCATGAATGACCCGAACCCGCCACGGGCACGACCAGAAGCGATGCCATGACGACAAAAGCCATCCATACGAGATTCGGGATTATAGCCGACGGACGGCAGGTACACAAGAAAGAACGGTCATCGCCCGCCCTTTCCCGAACCCCGTGAACCTGCAATCGGCAGATCAGCGTCCCTTCGGTCCACCGGCCTTGCGGCGCGGACCTCGCGCCGCCCCTGCGCCGGCGGCGGCCTTGCTGCGCGCGCCCCGGGCAGCGCCCGGTTTGCTGCGGGCAGGCTTCGGTGCGCCGTTGCCCGGACGCGCCGCAGCATTCGGATCCCACGGCTGCCCCAGACGGGCGGCAAACCCGGGTGTCGTCCCCCAGCGCTGCTGGCGCTCATCCCGCTTCATCGAGCGGGTGATGCCTTCCATGTGCGCGGAGTCGGAAGTCGGCTGCCAGTTGTCGTCATCGTAATTGACCCGACGCGCGGCCGGCGCGGGCCTGGCCTTGATGCGGGGCGCCACGTTGCCGTTGCGCTCCTTCACCCGCCGGGGCCGGCTGCGATCCGGCAGTACCGATTCACGCGCCACCTTCGACCAGTCGGTGTCACCGCTGTAGGCCACGGCCTGGGGAAGGTAACGGGTCTCGGTCCAGCCCCGACGCTCGCTGACCGTGAGTGTCTTCTTCTCGGCCGTGGACTCGACCACCTTGACCAGGGGTGGCGCCTCGACACGCTCCGCCCCCTGACGACCAGCCGGGCGGCCACGACGCGGTGTGCGCCGCTTGTCCATCGGCTTGCCATCTGCCGCATCAGCCCCCTGCGGGCCACGCCCCTGTGCGCGACGGTTGCGCACCGGACGGTTCTCGGCAGCAGCCTCTGCCGCCCCCCGGTTGCCCCGACGGACACCGCCACGGCCACGACGCGAGGCAGGCATCTCCTCGGCCGCCGGCACCTGGACATCTGCCACCGGTGCCTCGGCCTTGCCCCGTCCACCGCGCAGCATTCTCCGCCGGGTGGCAGGATGCCGGCTACCCCGTCCTGCCTTCGCCGTGCCCGGCTGAGCAGGACCTGCATCGCCCTGCTGGGCGCCGGCCGCAGGTTGCTGCTGCCCTTCGGCTGGCGTGCGGCTGATGCTGTTGACGTGGCGACGCACCTGCTGCTGGAGCTGCTGCACCTCGTTGTCGGTGAGCGCCTGCAGGCGACCACGGGCGAGCCGCGGCGGCAGTGCGATCGGGCCGAAACGGATGCGCACCAGCCGCGACACCGTGAGCCCCACCGCATCGAACAGGCGGCGCACCTCGCGGTTGCGGCCTTCGAGAATGACGACACGATACCAGTGATTGGCCCCATCGCCGCCGATATCCTCGATGGATTGCAGCACGGCCGGACCATCATCCAGCGGCACGCCGGTCAGCAGGCGCTGACGCATCTCGTCATCCACCCGGCCCAGCACGCGCACCGCATACTCGCGCTCCCAGCCATAGCGGGGGTGCATCAGCTTGTTGGCCAGATCGCCCGAGGTGGTGAAGATCAGCAGGCCTTCACTGTTCAGGTCGAGCCTGCCCACGGCGATCCAGCGCGCACCGCGCAGCTTGGGCAGCCGGTCGAACACCTTCGGCCGCGATTCGGGATCATCGCGCGTGACCAGCTCGCCCGTGGGCTTGTGATAGAGCAACACCTGCGGTGCCTTGGCCGCAGCAGCCGCGCGCTTGCGCGACAGCGGCTTGCCATTCACGCGGATCACGTCCTCGGGGCCCACCCGCTGACCGATGTGCGCCGGCAGACCATTCACCGACACCCGGCCGGCAATGATGAGTTCTTCCATGTCGCGCCGCGAGCCGATGCCCGCATCGGCCAGGATCTTGTGCAGCTTCTCGGCGTCGGCGGCCGGCGCACCACCACGACGGTTGCGCCCGCCACCTGCGGCACGCAGCCCGATGGCCGCGTCGCGGGCAAAGAAAGGCACTGCCTCGCCATCGGCCACGCTGTCGTCACCCTCGTCGGCGTCGTCATCCATCATGGCCGACGGCATCGGCTCATCGTGCCAGTCGTCATCATCCGCCGGTCCGGTCTCTCCCGTGGACACGAGGGGTTCCGGGCGTTCGGGAGCCGATGCAAACAGGTCGGGCTGCACTTCATCTGCCGGCACCGGCGCAACCTCGGTCGCTTCCCCGGCCACCGCCTTGCGACGCGGTGCCCGCGTGCGCTTCGGTGCTGGCGCAGCACCCGCCTCTGCCGTGGCACGCCGCTTTCTCACTCCGGCACGCCGGCGCGGCGTGGTTGCGCTTGCCTCGGCCTCATTGCCGTCGTCGGCAGACCGGGAGGCTCGCTGATCCTCTGCGTTGTCATTCATCTCGATCAGATCCGATGCCTGTGCATCATCTTGCTGGTAACTGTTCATGCCACTGTCACACCAGTGTGTC
>JAUNHU010000118.1 GCA_030523825.1 Lautropia sp.
CATCCTTGGGCGAACGGGCCTCGAACAGCTCGGCCACCCGCGGCAGACCCCCGGTAATGTCGCGGTTCTTCTGGGTTTCCTGCGGAATACGGGCCAGAACCTCACCGACTGCCACCAGCTGACCGTCACGCACGGTGATGAGCGCGCCGACCGGGAAGCCGATCTGCACCGAGTGATCGGTGCCGGCGATCTTCACTTCCTCGCCGTGCTCGTTGATGAGCTTCATCGCCGGACGCACGTACTTGGTGGCGCTGCCGCGACGCTTGGCGTCGATGACCACCTGCGTCGACAGACCGGTGACTTCGTCCACCTGCTTGGCCACGGTCACGCCTTCCTCGACGTTCTCGAACTTCACCGTGCCGGAGTATTCGCTGATGATCGGACGGGTCATCGGATCCCAGGTGGCGAGCTGCGTGCCGGCGGTCAGGTTCTGACCGTCACGCACGTTCAGCGTGGCACCGTAGGGGATCTTGTGACGCTCACGCTCACGACCGGCGTCGTCGGTAATCATGACTTCACCCGAACGCGAAATGACGATGAGTTCGCCATTGGCATTGGTGATGTAGCGCATGGTGGCGGTGAAGCGTGCCACACCGTTCGATTTGGCTTCCACCGAGCTGGCAACAGCCGCACGCGATGCCGCACCACCGATGTGGAAGGTACGCATCGTGAGCTGGGTGCCGGGTTCACCGATGGACTGGGCGGCGATGATGCCGACCGATTCGCCGGAGTTGACCAGCACGCCACGACCGAGGTCACGGCCATAGCACTTGGCGCACAGGCCATAGCGCACGTCGCAGGTCAGCGGGGTGCGCACGCGCACCTCGTCGATGCCCAGGTGCTCGATCTTCTCGACCAGATCCTCGTTCAGCAGTTCGCCGGCGGGAATCGCGGTTTCCTGCGTCTCGGGATTGACGAGATCGACGGCCGTGACACGACCCAGCACGCGATCGCGCAGCGGCTCGATGACTTCACCACCCTCGACCAGCGCACGCATCGCCACGCCGTTGCTCGTGCCGCAATCCAGTTCGGTCACGACCAGATCCTGCGCCACGTCGACCAGACGACGGGTCAGGTAGCCCGAGTTCGCGGTCTTCAGCGCGGTATCGGCCAGACCCTTACGGGCACCGTGGGTGGAGATGAAGTACTGCAGAACGTTCAGACCTTCGCGGAAGTTCGCGGTGATCGGCGTCTCGATGATCGAGCCATCGGGCTTGGCCATCAGGCCCCGCATGCCGGCGAGCTGACGGATCTGCGTGGCGGAACCGCGGGCGCCCGAGTCGGCCATCATGTAGATGGCGTTGAAGGACTCCTGCTTTTCGGCCACACCCTGACGGTTGATGACGCTCTCGGTTGCAAGCTGGTCCATCATCGCCTTGGCGACCTGATCACCGGCCTTCGACCAGATGTCGACCACCTTGTTGTAGCGCTCGCCCTGCGTGACCAGACCCGAGGTGTACTGCTGTTCGATTTCCTTCACCTCGTGCTCGGCAGCCGCGAGGATGTCCGGTTTGGACGGCGGCACCAGCATGTCGTCGATGGAGATGGAAATGCCGCCGCGCGTGGCAAGGCGGAAACCATTCTGCATCAGCTGGTCGGCCAGGATGACGGTGGCGCGCAGGCCGCAGCGACGGAAGGAAGCGTTGATGAGACGCGAGATTTCCTTCTTCTTCAGCGCACGGTTCATCAGGTCGAAGGGCAGGCCCTTCGGCAAGATTTCCGACAGCAGCGCACGACCGACGGTGGTCTCGACGCGCTTGAGCACCGGGCGGAACTCGTTGTCGCCGATGCGCTCATATTCATTGAGACGCACGGTGATCTTCGTGCCCAGCTCGACCTCGCCGTTGTCATAGGCGCGCTGCACTTCCTTGATGTCGGCCAGGAACATGCCCTCGCCCTTGCCGTTCACCTTGGAACGGGTGGCGTAGTACAGACCCAGCACGATATCCTGCGACGGCACGATGGACGGCTCGCCGTTGGACGGGAACAGCACGTTGTTGGAGGCCAGCATCAGCGCGCGGGCTTCCATCTGCGCTTCGAGCGACAGCGGCACGTGGACGGCCATCTGGTCGCCGTCGAAGTCGGCGTTGAAGGCCGCGCAGACCAGCGGGTGCAGCTGGATGGCCTTGCCTTCGATGAGCACCGGCTCGAACGCCTGGATGCCCAGACGGTGCAGCGTCGGCGCACGGTTCAGCATCACCGGGTGCTCGCGGATGACTTCCTCCAGGATGTCCCAGACGATCGGCTCCTGCTGATCCACCATCTTCTTGGCCTGCTTGATGGTGGTGGCAGCCGACTGGGCTTCCAGCTTGTTGAAGATGAAGGGCTTGAACAGCTCCAGCGCCATCAGCTTGGGCAGACCGCACTGGTGCAGCTTGAGCTGCGGCCCCACCACGATGACCGAGCGGCCCGAGTAGTCGACGCGCTTGCCCAGCAGGTTCTGGCGGAAGCGGCCTCCCTTGCCCTTGATCATGTCGGCCAGCGACTTCAGGGCGCGCTTGTTCGCGCCCGTCATGGCCTTGCCACGACGGCCGTTGTCCAGCAGCGAATCGACCGATTCCTGCAGCATCCGCTTCTCGTTGCGAACGATGATTTCCGGTGCCTTGAGTTCAAGCAGACGCTTGAGACGGTTGTTCCGGTTGATGACGCGACGATAGAGGTCGTTCAGGTCGGACGTGGCGAAGCGGCCACCATCCAGCGGCACCAGCGGGCGCAGCTCGGGCGGCAGCACCGGCAGCACTTCCATGATCATCCACTCGGGGCGGATGCCCGAGCGCTGGAAGCCTTCCAGCACCTTCAGGCGCTTGGCGATCTTCTTGACCTTGGCTTCCGAGGTGGTGACCTGGATCTCGTCGCGCAGCTGGTTGACGACCTGGTCGATGTCGATGGACTTCAGCAGCTCGCGGATGCCCTCGGCACCCATCGAGGCGTCGAACTCATCGCCGTATTCCTCGGTCTTGGCGAGGAAATCGTCTTCGGTCAGCAACTGGTTGCGCTTGAGCGGGGTCATGCCCGGCTCGACCACCACGTATGCCTCGAAATACAGCACGCGCTCGATGTCGCGCAGCGTCATGTCGAGCACCATGCCCAGACGCGACGGCAGCGACTTCAGGAACCAGATGTGCGCGGTGGGGCTGGCCAGCTCGATGTGGCCCATGCGCTCGCGGCGCACCTTGGCCAGCGTGACCTCGACGCCGCACTTCTCGCAGATGACGCCGCGATGTTTGAGGCGCTTGTACTTGCCGCAGAGGCACTCGTAGTCCTTGATCGGGCCAAAGATCTTGGCGCAGAACAGGCCGTCACGCTCGGGCTTGAAGGTACGGTAGTTGATGGTCTCGGGTTTCTTGACTTCGCCGTAGGACCACGAACGAATCTTGTCGGGCGAGGCCAGACCGATGCGAATCGCATCGAAATGGTCGCTCTCCTCGACCTGTTTGAAGAGATCCAGCAATGCTTTCATGGGTTCTCCGTTGTATTCCTGTGGCTTGATCAGTTGCGTTCGAGATCGATGTCGATACCCAGCGAACGGATTTCCTTCACCAGCACGTTGAAGGATTCCGGCATGCCGGCGTCGATCGCATGTTCGCCCTTGACCATGTTTTCGTAGACCTTGGCGCGGCCGGTCACGTCATCGGACTTGACCGTGAGCATTTCCTGCAGGGTGTAGGAAGCGCCATAGGCTTCGAGCGCCCAGACCTCCATCTCGCCGAAACGCTGGCCGCCAAACTGCGCCTTGCCGCCCAGCGGCTGCTGCGTGACGAGGCTGTAGGGGCCGGTGGAACGCGCGTGCATCTTGTCGTCGACCAGGTGGTGCAGCTTCAGGAAGTGCATGTAGCCGACGCTGACCGGACGGTCGAACGGGTCGCCCGTGCGACCGTCGCGCAGGATGAGCTGCGTCTTGCTGGGCGTGAAGCCCAGTTTCTCGGTACGCGGATCTTCCGACGGATAGGCCAGATCCAGCGCGGCACGGATTTCCTTCTCGGACGCACCATCGAAGACCGGCGTGGCGAAGGGAACGCCATCGCGCAGGTTGCGTGCCATCTCGATCAGTTCCTCGTCGCTCAGCGTGCTGAGGTCGGCCTTCTGACCCTGCTCGTTGTAGACGCGATCCAGATAGCGGCGCAGCTCCTCGATCTTCACCTTGCGATCGAGCAGTTCGCCGATGCGCAGGCCAACGCCCTTGGCGGCCCAGCCCAAGTGGATTTCCAGAATCTGACCGACGTTCATCCGCGAGGGCACGCCCAGCGGGTTCAGCACGATGTCGCACGGGGTGCCATCGGCCATGTACGGCATGTCTTCCACCGGCACGATGCGCGAGACCACGCCCTTGTTGCCGTGGCGGCCGGCCATCTTGTCGCCGGGTTGCAGGCGACGCTTGACGGCCAGGTAGACCTTGACCATCTTCAGCACGCCCGGCGGCAGCTCGTCGCCCTGCGTGAGCTTCTTGCGCTTTTCTTCAAAGGCCAGGTCGAAGTCGTGACGCTTCTGCTCGACGGCTTCCTTCATGCCTTCCAGCCAGCGGGCGTCTTCCTCGCCGGCCAGACGGATCTCGAACCAGTGCCAGCGATCGAGGTCCTTCAGGTACTCGGACGTGACGACCGTGCCCTTGGCCAGCTTCTTCGGACCGCCGTTGGCTTCCTTGCCTTCAAGGAAACGCTCGATACGGCTGAAGGCATCGTTCTCGACGATGCGCAGCTGGTCGTTCAGGTCGAGACGGAAACGCTTCAGTTCGTCGTCGATGATCGACTGGGCGCGCTTGTCGCGGGTGATGCCTTCACGGGTGAACACCTGCACGTCGATGACGGTGCCGTTCATGCCCGAGGGCACGCGCAGGCTGGTGTCCTTCACGTCGGATGCCTTCTCGCCGAAGATGGCGCGCAGCAGCTTTTCTTCCGGGGTGAGCTGGGTTTCGCCCTTCGGCGTGACCTTGCCCACCAGCGTGTCGCCGGCCGTGACTTCGGCGCCGATGTAGACGATGCCCGACTCGTCCAGACGGGCGAGCTGGCTTTCCGACAGGTTGGAAATGTCGCGGGTGATTTCCTCGGGGCCGAGCTTGGTGTCGCGGGCCAGCACCGACAGTTCCTCGATGTGGATCGAGGTGTAGCGGTCATCGGCCACGACCTTCTCGGAGATCATCACCGAATCCTCGAAGTTGTAGCCGTTCCAGGGCATGAACGCGATCAGCATGTTCTGCCCCAGGGCCAGCTCGCCCAGGTCGGTGGATGCACCGTCGGCAATCACGTCACCGGCAGCCAGACGATCACCCTTCTTCACGATGGGACGCTGGTTGATGTTGGTGTTCTGGTTGCTGCGGGTGTACTTGATCAGGTTGTAGATGTCGACGCCGACTTCACCGGCCACGGCTTCCTCGTCGTTGACGCGGATAACCACGCGGTTGGCATCGACGTAGTCGACCAGACCGCCACGCAGGGCCGTGACGACGGTGCCCGAGTCGACCGCGCAGGTGCGCTCGATGCCGGTACCGACCAGCGGCTTCTGCGGACGCAGGCAGGGCACGGCCTGACGCTGCATGTTGGCGCCCATCAGTGCGCGGTTGGCGTCATCGTGCTCCAGGAAGGGAATGAGCGAGGCCGCCACCGAGACGATCTGCGACGGTGCCACGTCGATGTATTCGACGCGGTCGGCCGACACCAGCTGGGTCTCGCCGTTGATGCGCACCGACACCAGTTCGCCGGTGAGTTCGCCGGCATCATCCACCTCGGCGTTGGCCTGGGCGATGACGTAGCGACCTTCCTCGATGGCCGACAGAAAATCGACCTGGTCGGTGAGGCGCTTGTTCTCGACCTTGCGGTACGGGGTTTCGAGGAAGCCGAACTCGTTCAGGCGGGCATAGAGCGCCAGCGAGTTGATCAGACCGATGTTCGGACCTTCAGGCGTTTCGATCGGGCAGACGCGACCGTAGTGGGTCGGGTGAACGTCACGCACCTCGAAGCCGGCACGCTCGCGGGTGAGACCGCCGGGGCCCAGGGCCGACACACGCCGCTTGTGCGTGATCTCGGACAGCGGGTTGGTCTGGTCCATGAACTGCGAGAGCTGGCTGGAACCGAAGAACTCGCGGATGGCTGCGCTGATCGGCTTGGAATTGATGAGATCGTGCGGCAGCAGGTTCTCGGTCTCGGCCTGGCCCAGACGCTCACGCACGGCGCGCTCGACACGCACCAGACCGGCGCGGAACTGGTTCTCGGCCAGTTCGCCCACGCAACGCACACGGCGGTTGCCCAGGTGGTCGATGTCGTCGATTTCGCCCTTGCCGTTGCGCAGGTCGACCAGCAGCTTGATGACTGCCACGATATCGTCGTCGTCCAGCGTCATCTTGCCGCTGGTTTCCTCACGGCCCACGCGACGGTTGAACTTCATCCGGCCGACGCGCGACAGATCGTAGGTGTCCTCGTTGTAGAACAGGCGGTTGAACAGCGCCTCGACCGCGTCTTCGGTCGGCGGCTCGCCAGGGCGCATCATGCGATAGATGGCGATGCGAGCCGAAATCTGGTCAGCCGTGTCATCCAGACGCAGGGTCTGCGAGATGAACGGGCCGGCGTCCAGATCATTGGTGTAGAGGGTGCGGAAGCTGTCGACGCTGGCTTCGCGCAGCTTGGCCAGCGAGTCTTCGGTGAGTTCGTCGTTGGCACGCAGCACGATCTCGCCGGTCTCACCGTCGATGATGTCGTTGGCCACGGCACGGCCCAGCAGGAAATCGTCCGGCACGCTGATCTGCGTCAGGCCGGCGGCTTCGATCTCGCGGATGTGCTTGGCGTTGATGCGCTTGTCACGGGCCACGATCAGCTTGCCGTCGCGGTCGCAGATGTCGAAACGGGCAGTTTCGCCCTTCAGGCGCTCGGCCACCAGCTTCATCTTGGCGCCGTCTTCTTCCAGCTGGAAGTCGTCGAACACGAAGAAGGTGGACAGGATCTGCTCCGGCGTCATGCCGATGGCTTTCAGCAGGATCGTCACCGGCATCTTGCGGCGACGGTCGATACGGAAATAGAGGATGTCCTTGGCGTCGAATTCAAAGTCGAGCCACGAGCCACGGTAGGGGATGATGCGGGCGGAGAACAGCAGCTTGCCCGAGCTGTGGGTCTTGCCACGGTCGTGCTCGAAAAACACGCCCGGCGAACGGTGCAGCTGCGAGACGATGACCCGCTCGGTGCCGTTGACGACGAAGGAGCCGGTCGGCGTCATCAGGGGAATTTCCCCCATGTAGACTTCCTGCTCCTTCACTTCCTTCACCGTGGGCTTGCTGGCCTCGCGGTCCATGATGACCAGGCGCACGCGGGCGCGCAGCGGTGCGCAGAAGGAAAGTCCGCGCTGCTGGCATTCCTTCATGTCGAAGGCGGGCGTGCCCAGGTGGTAGCCGACGAACTCCAGCCGAGCCATGTCGTTGTGCGAAGAAATCGGAAAAATCGACTTCAGCGCCGCCTGTAACCCTTCGTCCTTACGTTGGTCGGCAGGAACACCATCCTGCAGAAACTGGGCATAGGATTCGAGCTGCGTGGCCAGCAGGTAGGGCACCTCCTGAATCACGCGACCACGGCGGTGGCCAAAGCTCTTGCGAATACGCTTCTTTTCAGTGAACGAGTAAGACATGGACTCTCCGTGAGACGTCGGGGTCACAATAGGCGAACGGGAACTGTCGTGAACGGGACAGCACGCCGCATTGCTTTGATCGGACGCAGGCTGGGTTGAGGGACACAGGGCATGTGGGGAGGAAGCGAAAGGGCTTTTCGCAGCCCTCCGTTCTGGCTCTGGTCAACCCGCTTCAGGACCAGACTCGGACGGAACCGGGTCTTGAAGCGAGTCGAAAGGCTTGACGGACAGATGGGCACAGGGTG
>JAUNHU010000012.1:0-13560 GCA_030523825.1 Lautropia sp.
CTACCGAGCGCATCCTGTTCTACACCGGCGTCAACCACAAGCTGGGTGAAGTGCACGATGGCGCAGCGACGACCGACTGGATGGAGCAGGAGCAGGAGCGTGGCATCACCATTACCTCCGCTGCCGTGACCACCTTCTGGAAGGGCATGGACCTTTCCTACCCCGAACACCGCATCAACATCATCGACACCCCGGGACACGTCGACTTCACCATCGAGGTGGAGCGTTCGATGCGTGTGCTGGACGGTGCCTGCATGGTGTATTGCGCCGTGGGTGGCGTGCAGCCCCAGTCCGAAACCGTCTGGCGTCAGGCCAACAAATACAAGGTGCCCCGCCTGGCATTCGTCAACAAGATGGACCGTACCGGTGCCAACTTCTTCAAGGTCTATGACCAGATGAAGCTGCGCCTGCGCGCCAATCCCGTGCCCATCGTCATCCCCATCGGTGCCGAGGACAAGTTTGAAGGCGTGGTCGATCTGCTCAAGATGAAGGCCATCATCTGGGACGAAGCCTCCCAGGGCATGAAATTCGACTTCGCCGAGATTCCGGCCGAACTGAAGGCCAGCGCTGCCGAGTGGCGCGAAAAGATGGTCGAGGCTGCTGCCGAGTCCGACGAAGACCTGATGAACGAGTACCTCGAAAACGGCGATCTGCCCGAGGACAAGATCAAGGTCGGTCTGCGCAAGCGCACCATCGCCGGTGAAATCCAGCCGATGCTGTGCGGCACCGCCTTCAAGAACAAGGGCGTGCAGCGCATGCTGGATGCCGTCATCGATTACCTGCCGTCGCCGATCGACGTGCCGGCCATCGAGGGTGAAACCGAAGATCACGAGAAGGTCGAGCGTCACCCCGACGACAACGACAAGTTTGCCGCGCTGGCGTTCAAGCTGATGACCGACCCCTTCGTCGGTCAGCTCACCTTCATCCGCGTCTACTCGGGCGTGCTCAATTCGGGCGACACCGTGCTCAACGCCACCCGCGGCAAGAAGGAGCGCATCGGCCGTCTGCTGCAGATGCACGCCAACAACCGCGAGGAAATCAAGGAAGTTCGCGCAGGTGACATCGCTGCCGTGGTGGGTCTGAAGGACGTGACCACCGGTGAAACCCTCACCGACGTGAACGCCCCGATCATCCTGGAGCGCATGGTCTTCCCCGAGCCCGTCATCCGTCAGGCTGTCGAGCCCAAGTCGAAGGCCGACCAGGAGAAGATGGGTCTGGCACTCAGCCGTCTGGCTGCAGAAGATCCGTCCTTCCGCGTCAATACCGACGAGGAATCGGGTCAGACCATCATCGGCGGCATGGGCGAACTCCACCTGGAGATCATCGTCGACCGGATGAAGCGTGAGTTCAACGTGGAAGCCAACGTCGGCAAGCCGCAGGTGGCCTACCGTGAAACCATCCGCAAGACCGTGGACGCGGCCGAAGCCAAGTTCGTCAAGCAGTCGGGCGGTCGTGGTCAGTACGGTCACGTCGTGCTCAAGCTCGAACCGCTGGAGCCGGGTGGCGCCAACTTCGAGTTCGTCGACGCCATCAAGGGTGGTGTGGTTCCCCGCGAATTCATCCCTGCCGTCCAGAAGGGTATCGAAGAAACCCTGCCGGCCGGTGTGCTGGCCGGTTATCCGGTCGTGGATGTGAAGGTCACGCTGCACTTCGGTTCGTACCACGATGTCGACTCGAACGAAAACGCCTTCAAACAGGCGGGTTCGATGGCCTTCAAGGAAGGCATGCGCAAGGCCAGCCCGGTTCTGCTGGAGCCGATGATGGCCGTCGAGGTCGAAACGCCGGAAGAATATGCCGGTACGGTGATGGGCGATCTGTCCTCCCGTCGCGGCATGATCCAGGGCATGGAAGACCTGGTCGGCGGTGGCAAGCAGGTGAAGGCAGAAGTGCCGCTGGCCGAGATGTTCGGCTACGCCACCACGCTGCGTTCGCTGACGCAGGGTCGTGCCACCTACACGATGGAGTTCAAGCAGTACGCCGAGGCTCCGAAGAACGTGGCCGAAGCCGTCATCGCTGCACGGACCAAGTAAGCCATTCACATGGCAGGTTGCTGCCCGCCGGTGGTGTCTGGCGGTGCAGCGACCGGATCGCCACGGATCGCAGATCCGTGACGCATCCAGCCCGCCAGGCGCGTCGTCCCGGTGACATGCGCCTGGCACACACCAGAAAAATTCTGCATCGGTATCGTGCCGGTGCGGATTCCAGGAAAACGGAAGTGCAGAAGCAGCTCCCTGCACCCTGCGCTTTCGCAAACCGACAGTCTTGATTGAAAGAATCTAGGAGCAGTTGAAAAATGGCAAAAGGCAAGTTTGAGCGTACCAAGCCGCACGTGAACGTGGGCACGATTGGACACGTTGACCACGGCAAGACGACGCTGACGGCGGCGATTGCGACGGTGCTGTCGAAGAAGTTCGGTGGTGAGGCCAAGGGTTACGACCAGATCGACAACGCGCCGGAAGAGAAGGCACGTGGCATCACGATCAACACCTCGCACGTGGAGTACGAGACCGCAACGCGTCACTACGCACACGTTGACTGCCCGGGCCACGCCGACTACGTGAAGAACATGATTACCGGTGCCGCCCAGATGGACGGCGCGATCCTGGTGGTGTCGTCGGCAGACGGCCCGATGCCGCAGACGCGCGAGCACATCCTGCTGGCCCGTCAGGTGGGCGTGCCCTACATCATCGTGTTCATGAACAAGGCAGACATGGTGGATGACGCCGAGCTGCTGGAACTGGTCGAGATGGAAGTGCGCGAGCTGCTGTCGAAGTACGAGTTCCCCGGCGACGATCTGCCGATCATCAAGGGCTCGGCCCTGAAGGCGCTGGAAGGCGACCAGAGCGACATCGGCGAAGCTGCCATCATGAAGCTGGCCGAGGCACTGGACAGCTACATCCCCGAGCCGGAGCGTGCCGTTGACGGCACCTTCCTGATGCCGATCGAAGACGTGTTCTCGATCTCGGGTCGTGGTACGGTGGTGACGGGTCGTGTGGAGCGCGGCATCATCAAGGTCGGCGAGGAGATCGAAATCGTCGGTATCCGCGACACGCAGAAGACCACCTGCACGGGCGTGGAAATGTTCCGCAAGCTGCTGGACCAGGGTCAGGCAGGCGACAACGTCGGCATCCTGCTGCGTGGTACGAAGCGTGAAGACGTGGAGCGTGGTCAGGTGCTGGCCAAGCCGGGCACGATCAAGCCGCACACCGAGTTTGAAGCCGAGGTGTACATCCTGTCGAAAGACGAAGGTGGCCGTCACACGCCGTTCTTCAGCAACTATCGTCCCCAGTTCTACTTCCGTACCACGGACGTGACGGGTTCGGTGACGCTGCCGGAAGGCACCGAGATGGTGATGCCGGGCGACAACGTGCAGATGAAAGTGAAGCTGATTGCTCCGATCGCCATGGAGCAGGGTCTGCGCTTCGCCATCCGCGAAGGTGGTCGTACCGTTGGCGCCGGTGTGGTTGCCAAGATCATCGCCTGATCCATTTCCAGCAACAGTTGAAACCGCATAGGGGCGCGCAGGGCGCGCGCCTCTCGCTCTTTAAGGAAGACAAATGGCAAACCAGAAAATCCGTATCCGCCTGAAAGCGTTCGATTACAAGCTGATCGACCAGTCCGCCGCTGAAATCGTTGATACGGCCAAGCGTACCGGTGCAGTCGTTCATGGCCCGGTGCCGTTGCCAACCCGCATCGAGCGTTTCGATGTGCTGCGTTCGCCGCACGTCAACAAAACCTCGCGCGACCAGCTGGAAATCCGCACCCATCTGCGTCTGATGGACATCGTTGATCCCACCGACAAGACGGTTGACGCGCTGATGAAGCTCGATCTGCCCGCCGGCGTGGACGTCGAGATCAAGCTGCACTGATTCCTTTCCGTTTTCCGACGCTCCCTGCCTCGGCAGGTGCCACCGGAGGCGGAACCAGAACAGACAGCCGCAGCGAGGCGGAATTTCTCCTGCAGAATTTTTCCAAATCGCTGCACCCTGAAAACCTGCACATCCCTGGATGTTGCAGGTTTTTTTGTTCCTTCTTTCAGAAGGTGGCATATGAGAGTGTGTGCTCACTTGTCGGGAGGGTCCGGGGCGGCTCGCCAGTATCTCGCGCACTTCCATGATTTATGATTACGAGAATTTATCCGCCATTTCCCGGAAGAAGGGGGGATTTGCGATCTTTCCGGGACTCGATACACAGCAGGGCATTGCCGACGGAAGACTTCGATCGGGCGGGGCATTAAGAATCCAAAATTACAAACACGCAGGCCGCCCGAAAACTACTGGCCTTAGCCGGAAGATCTGACATGCCGGGGCCTGCTGTGCCAGTATTGATGGCGTTTCGGGGCTATTTGTGCTTTGATGGCAAGCATCAACACGTGCCAAGGATGTCATCCATGAGCAACAGCAAGCAGCATGATGGTGGTCTGATCGTTCCCCAGGGTATCCAGAAGCCCGAGCGTCGGCGTCTTCTGCTGGCAGCCGGTGGCTTGATGGCGTTGTCGGCCTGTGGTCTGGCCGATGACGAAGACTATTACTACTATCTGGATGACCGGAACGACGGCACGGAGATCGACCTGCCGATGTGGCGGGTGCTGGAAATTCGTCTGGCGGTCAATCCCGCGGACGGGATTCTCACTTTTCTGAACGGCGATGGCCGTCCAGAACTGGATTACAAGGAAGGCCCTGATCTGGTCGCGTTCGACGACCGGGCGCCCGAGCGTTCCACCGCCTTTGAGCGCTGGCGCTTCCGGGCGGTTGAATTTGGTCGCACCACGCTGCGATTCGACTACGCACCCAATCGCCACGCAGCTCCCGTGCGTGTCGTCACCTTCAGGATTCGCGTTTACTGAGCACCGCTTCGATGTTTGTGCACATGCCGGCCGGGTGAGCGCAACCTTCGGGTGTGCATGACCAGAACGGCTTGCTGCAGGGAAAAGATCCGGCAGCAGTCCCGGTAATAATGGTCCCGGCCGGCAGCGGCCCCGGCATCGGCGCCTGAGGCTCAGGCTGCCAGTGCCGCCATTTCCCGATACAGATCCGCCTTGCCCTCGAAGCCGATGCCGGGCAGCTCGGGGAGGGTTACATGGCCGTTTTCCACGCGAACGCTATCGGGGAAGCCGCCGTAGGGCTGAAACAGGTCGGGATACGATTCGTTGCCGCCCAGCCCGAGGCCAGCCGCAATGTTCAGCGACATCTGGTGCCCGCCGTGCGGAATGCACCGTTTGGCCGACCAGCCGTGTTCCTTCAGCATGTCCAGCGTGCGCAGGTATTCCACCAGCCCGTAGCTGAGCGCACAGTCGAATTGCAGCCAGTCGCGGTCGGGGCGCATGCCGCCATAACGGATCAGGTTGCGGGCGTCCTGCATCGAGAACAGGTTTTCGCCGGTGGCCATCGGGTTGGGGTAATAGCTGCGCAGCGTCGCCTGCAGCTCGAAGTCCAGCGGGTCGCCCGCTTCCTCGTACCAGAACAGGTCGTACTGGCGCAGCGCCTTGGCATAGGCGATGGCCGTGTCCAGATCGAAGCGGCCGTTGGCATCCACGCACAGCTTCTGCCCGTCCTGCAACACGCTCAGGATGGCGTCGATGCGACGCAGGTCTTCGTCCAGCGATGCGCCGCCGATCTTCTTCTTCACCACCGTATAGCCCCGGTCGAGGTAGCTGCGCATCTCGTCCTTCAGCTTTTCGTGATCCTGGCCGGGATAGTAGTAGCCACCGGCGGCATAGACGAAGATCTTCCGGTCGGGCTTGCCGTCGCCGTAGCGTTCGGCCAGCAGCTGAAAGAGTGGCTTGCCCTCGATCTTGGCGACCGCATCCCACACCGCCATGTCGATGGTGCCGATGGCCACCGAGCGTTCGCCGTGGCCGCCGGGTTTTTCGTTTCTGAACATCGTGGCCCAGATGCGGTGCGGATCGAGGTTCTGCCCGCTCTCATCCAAGAGCGATTCCGGGTCTGCCTCCGTCAGGCGGGGAATGAAGCGCTCGCGCATCAGCATGCCCTGTCCGTAACGCCCGTTGGAGTTGAAGCCGTATCCCACCACCCGCTTGCCATCGCGGATCACGTCGGTGATGACCGCCACGAGGCTGAGGGTCATCTTGCTAAAATCAATGTAGGCATTGCGGATGGGCGAGCTGATCGGAACGGTTTTCTCGCGTATCTCGACGATTTTCATGCGCATCTCCCTCAATATCGGATTCGAGCGTGTTTCGAGGCCCATGACGCCATCCTGCGCCTGAGCGCCGTTTTGTGCCAATGCCGATTCCGTCTGCCCCCATGCCCGGAAGGCATCCATGCTGAATCTGCTCTGGTTGGAAGATTTCAGGGCGCTGGCGAGCACGGGCAACTTTTCCCGTGCGGCCGAGCAACGTCACATGACGCAGCCCGCCTTCAGTCGCCGCATCCGGGCGCTCGAAGACTGGCTGGGGGCCGAACTGTTCGATCGCAGCACCCAGCCCGTGCAGCTCACCGAAGTGGGCGTGTGGTTTGGCAACGTGGCCGACGACCTGTTGGCCCGTTCAGCGCGATTGCCTGCGGAAGCACGACGGGTGGCAGACGCGCACGCTGCCGTGCTGCGCATCGCGTCCACCCACGCGCTCTCCTTCACCTTTCTGCCTGCCTGGCTCAGGGGGCTTGAAGCCAGGGCGCCGTTGGGGCCCATCCAGCTGGTGTCCGACGTGCTGCAGCGGGGCGAACAGGCCATGCGCCGTCAGCAGGTGCAGTTCCTGCTGAGCCATGCGCATCCCGGTGTGCCTGGCGAACTGGACGCTGGCCCCTGGCGCTGGGCGTGTGTGGGCCAGGATGAGTTGCTTCCGGTGAGTGCGCCCGATGACAGGGGAGGGCCTCTGCATGTCTTTCCGGCTGCAGACCGTCAAAAACTGCCGCTCCTGCGTTATACGCCGGAGTCCGGGCTGGGGCGCATCATTGCAGCGGTGATCGACCGCCAGCATGCGGTCCAGCCCGGCACCGTCGCCTTCACGGCGGATCTGGCTTCCGTGCTCAGGACACTGGCCCTCGATGGCCGAGGGCTTGCCTGGCTTCCCCGCTCGCTGATTGCCGATGATCTGGCGGCAAGTCGTCTTGTGCCGGCGGGAGACACCGCACACCATGTGCCGCTCGACATCCGCCTGTATCGGCCGGATGAGGCATTGCCCGCTGCCGCCGAGGCGTTCTGGCAGGCGGCGGCCATCTGACGTTTGTGCTTCCGGTCGTCTCGTCTGCAAAAAACCAGCCAGCGACGGTGTGGCGCTGGCTGGTCGGGGTTCCCAGCCCCGCGTGCGGAGGGGCTGAGGACTCAGGCGCCCTGTCGGTCAGGCGCTGCTTTTCTTCGAGCGATCGCCCATCGGGAAATTGCTCTTGTTCAGCTCGGCGTGCGGCGTCGAGATCATCAGCGTTGCCAGGCAGGCGGTCAGCAGCAGCAGGCCCGCTGTCACCATTGCGTTGGCCGGATCGCTGTTCAGCAGGTGCTTGTACACCCAGCCAAAGGTCAGCGTCTGGATCAGCATCGGGATCACGATCATCATGTTGATGATGCCCATGTAGACCCCATAACGCTCTTTCGGGATCTCGGCCACGGCGATCAGATAGGGCACACCCATCATCGAGGCCCAGGCGATACCGAAACCGATCATCGGCACGAACAGCAGCCACTTGTTGCTGATCAGTGGCAGCAGGCAGAGCGCCAGTGCGGCCAGCACCAGGGCAAAGGCGTGCACGAACTTGGCCTGATATTTCTTGGCCAGGTACATCAGCACGAAGGCCGACAGGAAGGTGATGACGTTGTAGAAGCCGTTGACCAGACCGGTCCAGGCCACTGCCTCCTGATAAAGCTCAGGATTGTCGATGGAGTTGGCATTCCAGACCGACTTGGCAATGCTGTGCGACACGAACTGCCAGTAGATGAAGAGCGCATACCACTGGAACAGGTAGACGAGCGCCAGCTGCCACAGGGTTTTGGGCATGTCCTTGATGGCTTCGGTAATTTCCCTGATGGCAGGAATCAGCCCGTGCGGCTTGGAGCGGATCTCGGCCAGTTCTTCGTCGGTCGGCGGGTTCTCCGGCGTGGAGAGCACCGAGATCAGCACCGAGGCAATCGAGCAGAAGGCACCCACGTAGAAGGAGCCGTACACCCAGTTCGGAATGCCCGATTCCTGCACGCCCGGAATCCACTTCTCGAAGAAATAGAGCGACACGTTGGCGAGCGTGATGCCCAGACCCGTGAAGAAGCTCTGCATCAGGAAGCCGTTGGCATGTTGCTCGGGCGGCAGCTTGTCGGCGATGAAGGCACGATACGGTTCCATCGCGGTGTTGTTGCTGGCGTCCAGCAACCACAGCAGCAGCACGGCCATCCACAGCGCGGTCACGTGCGGATAGAGGAACAGGCAGATCGAGCAACCGATGGCACCGATCAGGAAGTAAGGGCGCCGGCGGCCCAGACCGGGAACCCAGGTGCGGTCACTCAGTGCGCCGATCAGCGGCTGGATGATCAGGCCCGTGACCGGGCCGGCCAGGTTCAGGAGCGGCAGTTCTTCGGGGTTGGCGTGCAGGAAACTGAACACCGGATTGATGGCGGTCTGTTGCAGACCGAAGCTGTACTGGATCCCGAAGAACCCGAAGTTCATCAAGAGTATCTGGCGAAAGGTCATCGCCAGCTTTGCATCTACTTTCATCTTCTGCAGAACTCCTGTCGTCGTAACGACCATTATGCGGTCTTGTGGTTATGAAATGGCGCGCCGGTACAACGACGTCTCGCCTCCTCCCCCCGGCAGGGCAGGGAAGGGCGGGCAGGGGTTGCCGAGTGCCTGAAGGTCCGGGCCAGCTGCAGCCACGACACGCCCTTGCATGCCGTATTGGGGCATGGGCAGGGTGCACGTGATTGCGCAAGCGTCGGAAAAAGGGCAGAAAAAGGTCAGACGATGCTGCCGGTTGCAACGGGCGTGACCATTCGTCGAAAACGCTGGGAACATGGCGGCAGGTCGTCGGTGAAGAACACCTGCGTGAGGCAGGTGGAATCGGCTTTGAAAGGTGCCGCAGAGAGAGAGGGTCACTGCCGGAGGATGATTCCGGTCATCGGGGCCGGAAAATGCAGCGACCAGCGGGGGGCACACTGGACGAACCGAAACGGAAATCTCGAATACAAGGAACACAACTGTACTGCACGAGGGCCGGCCATACGGCCGCCGACCCTTTTGGCGGCAGGGCCACGTCATCCGTGGTACCTGCCAGGCTTTTTGCCGGCAGGGCTGCTGCGTCTTCCGCAGTGCTCGCCGACCCTGTTGGCGGCAAGTTGCTGCGTCGTCCGCCGCATCTGCCGAGCTTTTTGCCGGCAGGGCCACGTCATCCGCAGTCCCTGCCGACCTTTTTGCCGGCAGAGGGCAGCGTCAATCCGCAGCGCCCGCCGGCATGGCCCTGAAAGGCCATTCAGCCTGTCGAATCAGAACCAGGTTTCGACCTGCGCACCGTAGATGATTGCCTTGCGCTTGTCGGCAAAGGCCGGCACCGGGGTGGCGCAGTCACGGCCGGAGCAGACCACGCCGTTGCCGGCGGACGCAGCGGCATCATTCCACTTGGCATAGGTGGCAAAGAGGCGCAGGGCCGGACGCACCGTCACGTCGTTACCCAACGCAAACTGGGCACCGAAGGTGGCCTTCGTCAGCTTGCGGGTGGCGCTGTTCTCGGGTTTCACCTGCTGGTAGCCCACTTCGCTGAACAGGCTGACGACCTTGTTGATCGCATAGTGCGGACGGGTGCCGAGCCACAGCTCCTTCATCGTCACGTTGTCGACCTCGGCATTGCGATAACCGACGGTGGAGGTCGCGCTCCAGCGGCTGTTTTCGGGTTTGTACAGCCAGTGGTCGAACAGCATCCATTCGGTGCGATCATCCGTGCTGCCGGCGGCGCCCCAGCCTTTCAGTAGCGCCGCGTCATTGGCGAACTGGAAGCCCAGCGTGTTGGTGCCGCCCACGCCAAAGAGGTTTTCCTGCTCGTGCACCAGCGTGAAGGCGATGCCGTTCTTGCCAGGCTTGTTCTCGATGGTGTTGGTCTGCTGCACCATCACGTTCACCGGCGGGGTGGCTGGGTTGTTGTCCAGGTCCACGGCCTGCGGCACCGTCGTCGTGTAGGTGCTGGTGCCGTCATGGTTGCTGGCACGGATCAGGTTCATGCCCACCGTGACGGCGCCGCCGGGGTTGGTGGCAATCTTCTGCAGGCGGAAATCGTGGACGGTGGCGGTACGCGAGCCACCGCCGATCAGGTCGGGGTTGTAGCCGCTGAGATCGTCGTTGATGCCGTAGCCGGTGTGGTCACCGATGCGGAACAACGCATACGAGAACTGCCCCAGGCTGGTGTTGATGTTGTCGATACCGAAACCCGGACCCTGGGCCGGTTCCCAGTAGGTGTAGTCCAGCATGTGGATGTCGGGGTTCTTGTAATAGCGCTTGCCCACCCACAGCGAGGTGCCGTTCAGCGAGGGCATCTGCAGCGCGCTGCCGATGTTGTCGGCAGTCACGAAGGCTTCCCGCAGTGCAGGGGCGCTGGCTTCCCAGTTGGCAAGGCCCTGGGTGCCCTGTGCAAAGGTGAACTTGGCCTTGAAGGTGGTGTCATCGACCTTGCCGAGGTTGGCGCCGAAGGTGAGGGCCACGTAGGTGTCGCACTCGTTGCCCATGCGGAACCAGGTCACGGCACCGGGCAGGCGCACACAGGCGATGTTGCCGCCTTCCGTTGTCGTACCGGCGCCGGAACGGAAATAGCCTTCGAGCTCCACCTGCTTCGGCGCAGCGTGTGCAGGTACTGCCACGACGCCGGCGGCACTCAGCAGGGCGGCTGCGATGGCCACATTCAGGGTCTTCTTCTTGGTGTCCAATTGGGTCTCCTTTCCCCTTGCGCGAAGGGGCTGATCATCTGGAACGGAATGATGGGTTTCACAAGAACCTGACCGCAGCAACAACACCTGCGGCGCGGTTCATTTCAGGGTGATGCCGGTACTGCTTCACTTGCCTGAACCACTCGAACTGCCTTGACTGCTCAAACTGCCTGAATCACGCGAATTGCCTGAACGCCCCGAAGGGCCTGAACCGGAGATGACCCGGGGGGCTGCTCCGGCCTGTATCGAAGCCGGGGTGCCAGCCACCTGGTCATGCCGTTGCCCGTCAGGCGTCCCGGGCCGAAAGCTCCAGCCACAGCACGCCATAGGGTTCCAGCGTCAGGCCATCGCGCACGTTGTACGCGCGCCCGCTCAGCAGGTCGCGTAACGGATGCTTCGGCATGGCCTGAAACACCTGTGCCGGGCAATGCTGCTCATACTCGCTGTAATTGGCCAGCACCAGGATGGTCTGTTTGCCATTGCTGCGGGTATAGCCCAGCACCGACGGGTTGCCTGCGCGATAGCCGATGAGCTGTCCGCCTGCAAATGCCGGGGTGTTCTCCCGGATTGTGATCATCTTGCGCAGACCCGTATAGACCTTGCCGGCCGGCGTGGCCGGATCGTTTCGCTGATCGTAGGCCGCCGCATTGCGGTAGGGGCGATGGATCCAGCGGCTGTCACCGGCTTCCACCGGATTGTTCAGGTAGCTGTCATCGTTGACCGTACCGACCTCGTCGCCAAGATAAATCAGCGGCAAACCGCCTGACGTCAGGGCCAGACTGAACAGCAGCAGCATCCGGTTCGGCCCCAGCGGATCGTTCTGCTCCATGCCGGCCAGCGAGGCAAAGGTGCCGCTCACACGCGCATCGCCGGTCTGCGGGTTCTCCTGGAAGGGCACGCCGCGGGCAAAGCTTCCGGGAAAACGATTGTTGTAAAAACGGTTCAGGAATTTGCGGTGGTCATAACCGTTGATGCCGAACTGCGCGGCATCCTCGTCGGCAAAGGTCCAGCCGATGTCATCGTGGCTGCGCACGTAGTTCACCCAGGCGGTGTCGGCCGGCAGCGCATGCCATTTTTCCAGCGCCTGCTGCAGCAGGTTCACCTCGCGGGTGGCCAGCGAATTCCATTGCAGCGCCATCTGCAGCGGGTTGTAGGAGAGCTGGCATTCGTCCGGCGCGATGTAGGACATCACTTCTGCCGGGTGGACGATGGCCTCGGACTTGAACAGCAGCGAGGGCGCCGCGATGCGGGCGATCGCATTGAAGGTGCGGATGACGTTGTGCACCTCGGGCAGGCTTTCGCAGGGAGTGCCCGGCCGTTTCCAGCAGAAGGCGACCGCATCCAGCCGGATGATCTCGCAGCCCAGGTTGGCAATGGCCAGCATTTCGCCCGCCATGGCATTGAGCACTGCCGGGTTGCTGTAGTTCAGATCCCACTGGAAGGTGCGGAAGGTGGTCCAGATCCAGCGGCCATCGGGCAGTTGCGAAAAGGCGCCGGGATGGTCGTCGGGGAAGATCTCGCGCACCGTCCGGTCATACATGTCGGGCTGGGTGCGATCCGGGAAGATCAGGTAGAAATCCTTGTAGACCGGATCGTTGGCCACCGCCGCCTTCGCCCACTCGTGGTCGTTGGCGGTGTGGTTGAAGATGAAGTCCAGCACGAGGCTGATGCCTTCCTTGCGCAGTGCGTGCGCAAACTCGCGCAGATCGTCGATGGTGCCCAGCGCCGGGTTCACGTCCCGGTAACTGCTGACGGCATAGCCGCCGTCGTTCTCGCCCTCGGGCACCTTGAACGGGGGCATCAGGTGCAGGTAGTTCAGCCCCAGTTCCTTGAAATAGGGGATCTGGTCGATCAGGCCCTTGAAGGTGCCGGCGAAGCGGTCGACATAGAGCACGCCGCCAACGGCCTTCTCGGAGAGATACCAGGTCGGATCGCCCTCACGCTCCTGATCGAGGGTGCGCATTTCTTTCGGACGCTCGGCCCAGCCCTGCCATGCCGTGAAGACGAGTGCATCGAGCTGATCGAGGAAATCGGCGCGCTTGCCGTAGAGCGGTTCCAGATTGCGAAGCAGGTCGGGGAGGTGGGCCTTCAGCCGTTCCTCGAATTGTTCCCACTGCGTGCCGCTGGCCTTGCGTCCCAGCTTGTGTGTCAGCGCATTGCGCACATGTTCAAAAGCGAGAGTCTCTTGTTGTTCTCTGGTCAGCATGCGCACAGCCTCTCTGGCAAGTGGGCGTGGAAGGGACTGCAACGAGTCTGTGAAACCCTTCCCGCAAAGGTGGAATTCCGTCAAACAGTGAAACTTTACTACGTTTCCCCATCACCGCAACAGGCGGGCTGACACGCCGGGGAAGGCATTGGTCGCACCGGGACTGTACGATCAACAGACACCTGAAGATTACCTTCGTTCCCGTGCTGAAACGTGTTTGCAGGCAATGGCGAAAAATGCGTGCAGACTCGGCGCAGATTGGTGGCGGATGAGAGAGGAATGCCGGAAACCCGTCATCCGTGAAAGCCTGATGTGCCTCGCGTGTTACGAAAAGAAAAAATCATCGCCTAAATGTATGAGTAATCGCTGTCGAGAGGCGGCAGGTGGGTCTGGCGCCGGCCGGGGTTCGTGCGTTGGCTTTGGGAGGGCAGATGCTGTGACATGTGCCTGCTCTTGTGCGGAAGCAGGGCCTGGAACAGGATCTGTTGCTGTTGCTGTTGCTG
>JAUNHU010000012.1:13571-43141 GCA_030523825.1 Lautropia sp.
CGGACAGGTGCGGGTGCGGCAGCCCGGGGCCTGCGCCCGGCTCTCTTTCAATGAATGGGATGATGTCAGGGCAGGCTGCCCGGGAGTCCGGCTGCGGGAAGGCCCGCGTCAGGTTGCGGCGTGGCACCCAAAAGCGGCAGAAAAGAATGTCTTGCGGGCACGGATGGCACCGTTTATACTCCTTGCCCTTCAGTACTCCCTCGGCCAATCGAAGCCGTGGGTTCCAATAAATCGCTTGAAGGGGGTCTCCGCATGGGGTCCAAGGCTGATGTTTCCGGCGCCGCCGGAGATCAGGCTAGTTCCGCTTTTGGTCTGCTTGGCCGAAAAGTTGGAATGATGCGAATCTTTACGGATGATGGGGAAAGCATTCCTGTCACCGTCATCGACGTGTCGGGCAATCGCGTTTCGCAGGTCAAGTCTGTCGAAAACGATGGTTACACCGCCGTCCAGCTCGTCTATGGCGAGCGTCGCGCTTCGCGCGTTTCCGCTGCAGAGGCCGGGCACTATGCCAAGGCTGGCGTGCAGGCCGGTTCCGCCGTGGCCGAGTTCCACGTTTCTCCCGAGCGTGCCGCAGAAGTTCCTGCCGGTACGGTTCTGGGTGCCGACCATTTCGTGGTCGGTCAGTACATCGACGTGCAGGGTACTTCGCAGGGTAAAGGCTTTGCGGGCACCATCAAGCGTCACAACTTCGGTTCCCAGCGTGCCTCGCACGGTAACTCGCGTTCGCACAACGTGCCGGGTTCCATCGGCATGGCGCAGGATCCGGGTCGCGTGTTCCCCGGCAAGAAAATGTCCGGTCAGATGGGTAACGTCACCCGCACCGTGCAGAACCTGGTCGTCGAGCGTGTCGATACCGACCGTGGCCTGCTGCTGGTTCGTGGCGCCGTGCCGGGTTCGGCAGGTGGCCATCTGGTCATCACTCCGTCGGTCAAGCGTCGCCTGAATCCTGTCAAGGCTTCGGCTGATGCGGCCAAAGCCAAGGCTTGAGAGAGGATCGTTCGCACATGGAACTCAATATCTTGAACGATCAGGGCAAGAAGGCCGGCGCTGTTGACGTTGTCGACACCGTGTTCGGTACCGACTTCAATGAGCCGCTGATTCACCAGATCGTCGTTGCTTACCAGGCCAATGCCCGCAGTGGCAATCGTGCCCAGAAGGATCGCAGCGAAGTTCGCCACTCCACCAAGAAGCCGTGGCGTCAGAAAGGTACGGGTCGTGCCCGTGCCGGTATGACTTCCTCGCCGCTGTGGCGTGGGGGCGGCCGCATCTTCCCGAACAAGCCGGACGAGAACTTCTCCCAGAAGGTCAACCGGAAGATGTATCGCATCGGCATGCGCTCCATCCTGTCGCAGCTGGTTCGTGAAGACCGTCTGTCCGTGGTCGAGTCGCTCGCCATCGAGGCGCCCAAGACCAAGATGCTGGTTGGCAAGCTCAACGGCATGGGTCTGAAATCGACGTTGATCCTGATCGACGCCGATGATGAAAATCTTTATCTGGCAGCGCGCAATCTGCCGCATGTGCTGGTTCTCGAAGCCCGGCATGTCGATCCGTTGTCGCTGATTCACTACGAGAAGGTCTTGGTGACCAAGCCGGCTCTGGCGCAGCTTCAGGAGATGCTGGGATGAAACCAAATCGTGTGATGCAGGTGGTGATCGCCCCGGTCATCTCCGAAAAGAGCACCCTCGTGGGTGAAAAGCAGGGTCAGTACGTGTTCCGCGTCATGCAGGACGCCACCAAGGCCGAAGTCAAGGCTGCCATCGAAACGCTGTTCAAGGTGACGGTTGCTTCGGTGAACGTGGTGAACATTGCAGGCAAGCAGAAACGCTTTGGCCGTGGCATGGGTCGTCGCCGCAACATTCGCAAGGCGTATGTCAGTCTGGCGGCCGGTCAAGAGATCAACTTCGCGGAGGCCAAATAATGCCGGTCGTGAAACTGAAACCAACGTCGCCCGGTCGCCGGTCGATGGTCAAGGTCGTTACGCCGACCTTGCACAAGGGCGCGCCGGTTGCGTCGCTGATCGAGCCGAAGAAGCGCGGCTCGGGCCGTAACAACCTCGGCCACATCACCACCCGTCATCGTGGTGGTGGTCACAAGCGTCATTACCGTATCGTCGACTTCCGTCGCAACAAGGACGGCATTCCCGCACGCGTCGAGCGTCTGGAATACGATCCGAACCGTAGCGCCCACCTGGCCCTGCTGCTGTACGCAGACGGCGAGCGTCGCTACATCCTCGCCCCGCGTGGCGTGGCTGCCGGTGCCGAACTGATGTCCGGTTCCGAAGCCCCGATCCGCGCTGGCAATGCCATGCCGATCCGCAACATCCCGGTCGGCTCCACCATCCACAACATCGAGATGCAGCCCGGCAAGGGCGGTCAGATCGCTCGTTCGGCAGGTGGTTCGGCTCAGCTGCTGGCACGTGAAGGCACCTACGCTCAGGTTCGCCTGCGTTCGGGTGAGATCCGCAGGATCCACATCGAATGCCGTGCAACCCTGGGCGAAGTCGGCAACGGCGAGCACAGCCTACGCCAGATTGGCAAGGCTGGTGCAACCCGCTGGCGTGGCATTCGTCCCACCGTTCGTGGTGTGGCCATGAACCCGATCGACCACCCGCACGGTGGTGGTGAGGGTCGCACCGGCGAAGGCCGCGTGCCGGTCAACCCGTGGGGCAAGCCGACCAAGGGGTATCGCACTCGTCGCAACAAGCGCAGCGACGGGATGATCGTTCAGCGGCGCAAGAAGAAATAACCGGTAATACGACATGGCACGTTCAATCAAGAAGGGTCCCTTCGTCGACCATCACCTGCTGGCAAAAGTTGATGCCGCAGCAAGCGGCAAGGACAAGCGCCCGATCAAGACCTGGTCGCGTCGTTCGACCGTGTTGCCCGAGTTCATCGGCCTGACCATTGCCGTTCACAACGGCAAGCAGCATGTTCCCGTTTTCATCAACGAGAACATGGTGGGTCACAAGCTGGGCGAATTCGCACTCACCCGCACGTTCAAAGGGCACGCCGCCGACAAGAAGGCCAAGCGTTGATGTTGTTTCCGGGCTCGTTCTGCTCGCAGGGTGGGTCCGGCAACAACTGGCCTGACAAGATCAAGGAAAGTTGACGATGGAAACTCAAGCAGTCCTGCGCGGTGTGCGGATTTCTGCCCAGAAAGGTCGCCTGGTGGCTGACCAGATTCGTGGCAAGTCCGTTGAAGCTGCGCTGAATATCCTGGCGTTTTCGCCCAAGAAGGCGGCGAAAATCCTGAAGAAGGTGCTCGATTCGGCAATCGCCAATGCCGAGCACAACGATGGTGCTGATGTCGACGAACTCCGGGTCAGCCGGATTCACGTCGAGAAGGGTCAGTCGCTGCGCCGTTTTTCGGCACGTGCGAAAGGCCGTGGCGTCCGCATCGAGAAGCAAACCTGCCATATCTACCTGACGGTTGGTACCGGCAACAAGTAAGGACCGAGGAACATGGGACAGAAAATTCACCCAACCGGATTCCGGCTTGCCGTCAGCCGCAACTGGGCTTCGCGTTGGTATGCAGGGAACAAAGACTTTGCGGGCATGCTGAAGGAAGACCTTCAGGTCCGTGAATTCCTGAAGAAGCGCCTGAAAAACGCTTCCGTGGGTCGCATCCTCATCGAGCGTCCTGCCAAGAATGCACGCATCACCATTTTCTCGGCACGTCCGGGTGTGGTCATCGGCAAGAAGGGCGAGGACATCGAGCGTCTGAAGGCCGAGCTGGCCAAGATGCTGAACGTGCCCGTGCACGTCAACATCGAGGAAATCCGCAAGCCGGAAGTCGACGCTCAGCTGATCGCCGACTCGATCACCCAGCAGCTCGAAAAGCGGATCATGTTCCGTCGCGCCATGAAGCGTGCGATGCAGAACGCGATGCGTCTGGGTGCTCAGGGCATCAAGATCATGAGCGCCGGTCGTCTGAATGGTGCCGAGATCGCCCGTACCGAGTGGTATCGCGAAGGTCGTGTGCCCCTGCACACCCTGCGTGCCGATGTGGATTACGGCACCTCCGAGGCACAGACCACCTACGGCATCATCGGTGTCAAGGTCTGGGTCTACAAGGGTGACAGCCTGGGTCGTGGCGAAGCACCGGAGAGCGCCGAAAAAGACGCTGCGCCTGGTGATCGTGAAGACCGTCGGAATCGTCGTCCGGGCCGTCCTGGTGCTGCACCGGGTCGGGGTCGTCGTCGTGACGCTGCTGCAGATGGTGCCAATGGTGAAGCCCGCGGTCCGGCACGTCGTGCCCCCCGCAAGGCTGCCGATGCACCTGCCGCTGGCGCCGAAGACAAGGGCAACAGCTGATTGGTTTGCCTCTGCATTCCGATGAGTGAACATAGCTAAGGTAGAAGAATCATGTTGCAACCCTCTCGACGTAAATACCGCAAGGAACAGAAAGGCCGTAACACGGGTCTTGCCACCCGTGGTGCCTCCGTTGCCTTCGGTGAGTTCGGGCTGAAAGCTACGGCACGTGGTCGTCTGACTGCCCGTCAAATCGAATCGGCGCGTCGTGCGATGACTCGTCACATCAAACGGGGCGGCCGGATCTGGATCCGCATCTTCCCGGACAAGCCGATTTCCCAGAAACCTGCTGAAGTCCGTATGGGTAACGGCAAGGGCAACCCGGAATACTGGGTTGCCGAAATCCAGCCCGGCAAGGTGCTCTACGAGATGGACGGCGTCAGCGAGACGCTGGCCCGTGAAGCATTCGCGCTGGCCGCAGCCAAGCTCCCCCTGTCGACGGTCTTCGTGACCCGTCACCTGGGTGCCTGACGCCTGCAGACCCCGGAGTCGAAATGAAAGCATCAGAACTGAGAACCAAGGATCTGGCAGGTCTGCAGCAGGAACTGAGCGAACTGGGCCGCGCCCATTTTGCCCTGCGCATGCAGATCGCCACCCAGCAAAACAGCAATACCGCCCAACTGAAGCGGCTGCGTCGTGACATCGCGCGCGTGCAGACCGTGATCAAAGAGCAGCAGGTGGCAGCCAAATGAGTGAGCAATCCACGGTGCAACCCACCACCAATACCCGCACCCTCCAGGGCCGCGTCACCAGCAACAAGATGCAGAAGACCGTCACGGTCCTCGTCGAGCGCAAGGTGCGTCACCCGGTGTACGGCAAGTATGTCGTCCAGTCGAAGAAGTATCACGCCCACACCGAAGAATCCTTCAATGAAGGTGATGTGGTCGAGATTCAGGAAGGTCGTCCGATCTCGAAGACCAAATCCTGGTACGTCTCCCGTCTGGTGACTGCTGCCAAGGTGCTGTAAGCGGCGGACTTCGGTCTGCTCCACAAAGGCTCCCTCGTGGAGCCTTTGTCGTTGCTGGGGATCAGGGCTGGCGGGCGCCCGAACTTGTACGCCAAACCACGTCTTTTCGTGGAACGCCAAAAAAACAGGGTCTTCGGGTTGTAATCCGCACAGATCCTTCCTATAATCCATAGCTCACCTGATGGCGAGTCCTTGTGACAAAGGGCAAAGCCGTCAAGCAGCCGGGTTCTTTTTGCGGTCAAGGAAAAGAAGCCGGCGCCAGCCGGATGGGGCAGGGCGTTCGCTTCTGTTTCACCCCGGTTGTTTCAATGAATTCACTCCGATCGAATGGCATGTCGCCGTTCGGTCAACGGAACCAAGACTGGTCTGCCTGGTTAGCGCCTGGCGGGTCCAAGTTGGGCAATAAATCGTCAGGATATTGCAATGATTCAGATGCAGTCGACGCTGAGTGTCGCCGATAACACGGGTGCGCGCGAAGTCATGTGTATCAAGGTGCTCGGTGGCAGCAAGCGCCGCTACGCCGGAATCGGTGACATCATCAAGGTCTCGGTCAAGGATGCGCAGCCCCGTGGTCGCGTGAAAAAAGGCGAGATCTACAACGCTGTCGTGGTGCGTACCGCCAAGGGTGTGCGTCGTCCCGATGGTTCGTTGCTGCGCTTTGACGGCAATGCAGCCGTCTTGTTGAACGCCAAGCTTGAGCCGATCGGCACCCGTATTTTCGGGCCCGTGACGCGTGAACTGCGTACCGAGCGGTTCATGAAGATCGTCTCGCTGGCACCGGAAGTGCTTTGAGTCTGTCGATCACTACTGGATTCAGGCCGAGGGCTATCAATCATGATGCAAAAGATTCGTAAGGGTGACGAGGTCATCGTCATCGCTGGGCGCGACAAAGGCAAGCGTGGCACCGTCGCGCAGCGTGTCGACGATCGTCACCTGATCGTCGATGGTGTCAATGTCGTCAAGAAGCACGTCAAGCCGAACCCCATGCGGGGTACGACGGGTGGCGTGATCGACAAATCGATGCCGATCGATCAATCCAACGTGATGATCTTCAACCCGGCTTCGGGCAAGGGCGATCGCGTTGGTATCAAGGTTCTTGAGGATGGTCGCAAAGTCCGTGTCTTCAAGTCGAACGGCGAAGAGCTGAAGTCCTGATTCCCGAAACAGGAATCGGATGACTCAAAAGGAAACATCGATGGCGCGTCTCTTAGAAACCTATCGTGAGAAGCTCGTTCCCGAGCTGACCAAAAAGTTTGGTTACAAGTCCGTGATGGAAGTTCCCCGCATCACCAAGATTACCCTGAACATGGGTGTTGGCGAAGCGGTGTCGGACAAGAAGATCCTGGACAACGCAGTGGGTGATCTCACCAAGATCGCCGGTCAGAAGCCCGTCGTGACGAAGGCCCGCAAGGCCATCGCCGGCTTCAAGATCCGTGAAGGCTATCCCATTGGCTGCATGGTCACCCTGCGTGGTGTTCGCATGTACGAATTCCTCGATCGTCTGATCACGGTGGCTCTGCCCCGTGTGCGTGACTTCCGGGGTGTGTCGGGTCGTTCCTTCGACGGTCGTGGCAACTACAACTTCGGTGTCAAGGAGCAGATCATGTTCCCCGAGATCGAGTATGACAAGGTTGACACGCTGCGTGGTCTGAACATCAGCATCACGACGACCGCAAAAACTGATGAGGAAGCCAAGGCGCTGCTGAGCGCATTCCGGTTTCCGTTCCGCAACTGAGGTTGGCTGGCGTCAGCCGCAAACCGCAGCCAATCCCCAGGGGTGATTGAATGGCAAAGGCATCCATGATCGAGCGCGAAAAGAAGCGCGCAGCACTGGTTCAGAAGTACGCCGCCAAGCGGGCCGCACTTCAGGCCATCATTGACGATCAGTCGAAATCCGATGAGGAGCGTTATCAGGCGCGCCTCGCTATCCAGAAACAACCGCGCGCTGCCAGCCCGACTCGCATGCGCAAGCGTTGTGTCCTGACCGGCCGTCCTCGTGGCGTCTTCAACAAGTTTGGTCTGGGCCGCAACAAGCTGCGTGAGTTCGCGATGCGGGGTGAAATCCCCGGTCTGACGAAGGCAAGCTGGTAAGACAGCGTCGGAGTGAATTGAAGTGATCAAGTTCGAATCGAATAAGGCCAGGAACGCCCTCGTGGTGGTTGTGGCTTGCTACGGGAGCGATTACCAATGAGCATGAGCGATCCGATCGCCGACATGTTCACGCGGATTCGCAACGCCCAGCGCGTTGAGAAGGAATCCGTCGTGATCCCGTCGTCGAAACTGAAGGTGGCCATCGCCCGCGTTCTGCAGGACGAAGGCTACATCGATGGTTTCGAAGTCCAGGAAAACGAAGGCAAGCCGCAGCTGAAGGTTCAGCTGAAGTACTACGCTGGCCGTCCGGTCATCGAGCGTCTGGAGCGTGTTTCGCGCCCTGGTCTGCGCATCTACAAGACCCGCAACGACCTGCCGCAGGTCATGAACGGCCTCGGTGTTGCCATCATCACCACTTCGCAGGGTGTGATGACCGACCGCAAGGCACGTCAGACCGGTATCGGTGGCGAAGTGCTGGGTTACGTCGCGTAAGGAGGCCAGAACATGTCCCGTATCGGAAAGATGCCGATTCCCGTGCCGAAGGGTGCGGAAATCAAACTGGCAGCCGACAGCATTACCGTCAAGGGCCCGCTGGGTACGCTTACCCAGGAAATCAGCCCGCGCGCCAAGATCGCCCAGGAAGGCGAGCAGCTTCTGGTGTCGCCCGCTGACGAGTCCGCCGAAGCGAATGCCATGTCCGGCACGCTGCGTGCCCTCGTGGCCAACATGGTGCATGGTGTCACCAAGGGCTTCGAGCGTCGTCTGACGCTGGTTGGCGTGGGTTTCCGCGCCCAGGCCCAGGGTAACGCGCTGAACCTCTCGCTGGGCTTCTCGCATCCTGTCGTTCACGCACTGCCGGAAGGCGTCAAGGCTGAAACGCCTAGCCAGACCGAGATCGTGCTGAAGGGTGCAGACAAGCAGAAGGTTGGTCAGGTGGCCGCAAACATTCGTGCCTATCGTCCGCCCGAGCCTTACAAGGGCAAGGGTGTCCGTTATTCGGACGAGAAGGTCACGCTGAAGGAAACCAAGAAGAAGTGAGGCACGCATAGGGCCGGTTCTCATGGAATGGTTGGCCTTCTGGCTTCACATCGTCGAGAATCACCCTGGTGCAAGGAACAGACATGGCATTTGACAAAAAGGCATCGCGACTTCGTCGGTCGCGTCAGACGCGGCACAAGATCAGCGAACTGCGCGTCAACCGTCTGGCCGTTTTCCGCAGCAATGCGCACATCTACGCCAGCATCATGTCGCCCGAGGGCGACCGCGTGCTGGTTTCGGCGTCTACCGTCGAGGCCGATGTTCGCTCCGCAGTGAAAGGCAAGGGCGGCAACGCCGATGCGGCTGCAGTGGTTGGCAAGCGGATCGCAGAGAAGGCGCTGAAGGCCGGCATCGAATCGGTGGCATTCGATCGCTCGGGCTACCTCTATCACGGACGTGTCCGCGCGCTGGCCGAGGCCGCTCGCGAGGCCGGACTGAAGTTCTAAGGACGGATAACGAATGGCAAAGGTTCAGGCACGTGGCCCGCAACGCGGGGCCGATGAGCGTGATGACGGTCTGAAGGAAAAGATGATCGGCATCAACCGTGTCACCAAGGTTGTGAAGGGTGGCCGTATCCTGGGTTTTGCAGCCCTGGTGGTGGTTGGTGACGGTGATGGTCGTGTGGGCATGGGCAAGGGCAAGGCACGTGAAGTGCCGGTCGCCGTCCAGAAGGCCATGGACGAAGCGCGTCGCAAGATGTTCAAGGTGCCCCTGCGCAGCGGCACGGTTCCCCATGTGGTCGAAGGTCAGCACGGCGCATCGCGCGTGTTCATCTCGCCCGCAGCAGACGGTACCGGCGTGATTGCCGGCGGCCCGATGCGCGCCGTGTTCGATGTGCTGGGCGTGACCAACGTGGTTGCCAAGAGCCATGGCTCCAGCAACCCCTACAACATGGTTCGCGCCACGCTCGACGCTTTCCGTAATTTGTCGACTCCAGCCGAGATTGCCGCCAAGCGTGGCAAGACCGTCGAGGAGATCCTGGGCTGATCATGTCATCGCCTTGGCGATGAGGTGTTCTGACCCGTCTGGAGAGACTGGATGAACAAGCAAGTGAAGAAAACGGTCAAAGTGCAACTGGTCCGTAGCCCCAGCCGTACGGTTGGCGGTCATCGGGACACGGTGCTCGGCCTCGGCCTGAAGCGTATGAATCAGGTTCGCGAACTGGAAGATACGCCCGCCGTGCGCGGCATGATCACCAAGGTGGCATACCTGGTCAAGGTGGTGGATTGATATGCGACTGAATGACTTGAAACCGGCAGCGGGCTCGAAGCACGCTGCGAAGCGCGTGGGCCGTGGTATCGGTTCCGGCCTGGGCAAGACCGCTGGTCGCGGTCACAAGGGTCAGAAATCCCGTTCCGGCGGTTTCCACAAGGTTGGTTTTGAAGGCGGTCAGATGCCGCTGCAGCGTCGTCTGCCCAAGCGCGGCTTCAAGTCGCTGCAGGCAGGCCGCGTCGGTGAGGTTCGCCTCTCCGATCTGGAGCGTCTGGAAGCCACCGACATCGACATGTCCGTGCTGAAGCAGGCAGGCATCATCTCGCAGCTGGCACTGTCGGCCAAGGTGATTCTGGCTGGCACCATCAGCCGCAAGGTGTCGCTGAAGGGCATTGGCGCGACCAAGGGCGCAAAGAGCGCGATCGAAGCCGCTGGCGGCTCGGTCGAACTGCCGGCTCCTGCTGAAGCTGCTGCCTGATCATGGCTACCAACCGTTCCGTGCAGGCGCGCGAAGCCAACAAGTTCGGTGATCTGAAACGCCGTCTCGTGTTTCTGGTGCTCGCACTCGTTGTCTTCCGGATCGGAACGCACATCCCTGTGCCGGGTATCAACCCGCAGGCGATGGCCGATCTGTTCGGCAGCCAGGAAGGCGGTGTGCTGGGCCTGTTCAACCTGTTTTCGGGTGGTGCGCTGGAACGGTTCTCGGTGTTTGCACTGGGGATCATGCCGTACATTTCGGCATCGATCATCATGCAGCTGCTGACAGTCGTCGTTCCTGCACTGGAACAGATCAAGAAGGAAGGCGAGGCCGGCCGGCGGATCATCACCAAGTACACGCGATGGTTCACGCTGGCCCTTGCCACCTTCCAGGCGCTCGGCATTTCGGTGGCGCTGGAGTCGCAGGGCAACCTGGTGTCCGATCCCGGCATCATGTTCCGCATCGTCGCGGTCATTTCGCTGGTCACGGGCACGATGTTCCTGATGTGGCTGGGTGAACAGATCACCGAGCGCGGGCTGGGCAACGGCATTTCCATCATCATCTTTGCAGGTATCGTCTCGGGTCTGCCCGGTGCGGTCGCCGGCATGGGTGATCTGGTCAGCAACGGCAGCATGAACCCGGTGGCTGCGTTGATCATTCTCGCGCTCATCATCCTCGTCACGGCCTTCGTCGTGTTCGTGGAGCGTGGCCAGCGCAAGATCACGGTCAACTACGCCAAGCGTCAGGTGGGCAACAAGATCTATCAGGGGCAGACCTCGCATCTGCCCCTGAAGCTGAACATGGCCGGCGTCATTCCGCCGATCTTCGCCAGCTCGATCATCCTGTTCCCCGCCACCATTGCGCAGTGGTTCACCACCGGTGACAGTGAGAACGTCGTCGTGCGTGCCGTGCGTGATCTGGCGGCAACCCTGTCGCCCGGTCAGCCGGTGTACATGATCCTGTATGCGGTTGCCATCATCTTCTTCTGCTACTTCTACACGGCCCTGCAGTACAACAGCCGTGATACCGCAGAGAACCTGAAGAAGAGTGGTGCGATGCTGCCGGGTATCCGTCCGGGTGAGCAGACCGCGAAGTACATCGACAAGGTGTTGATGCGACTGACCGGGGTTGGCGCGCTCTACATCACGCTGGTGTGTCTGTTGCCCGAGTTCCTCATCCTGGAGTGGAACGTGCCGTTCTACTTCGGCGGAACCTCGCTGCTGATCATCGTGGTCGTCACGATGGACTTCATGGCACAGGTGCAAACCCACCTGATGACCAACCAGTACGAAAGCCTGCTCAAGAAGGCCAACTTCAAGGGCATGGGCAACATGGGCCGTTGAGTCCCACCGCTAGTCGCACAGGAAGATAATGTCGAAGGAAGATGTCATCCAGATGCAGGGCGAGGTGTTGGAGAACCTTCCCAACGCCACGTTCCGGGTGAAGCTGGAAAATGGTCATGTGGTGCTTGGCCACATTTCCGGGAAGATGCGGATGCACTACATCCGCATCCTGCCGGGCGACAAGGTCACGGTCGAACTGACCCCCTATGACCTTTCCAGGGCGCGTATCGTCTTTCGCGCGAAATAAGACGGACATCAGGCAGTGGCGTATCATCGCGGCTGCCTTTGGAATCAATGCAGCGGGCTTGCCCGTTGGGTGAACAGGGACAGATCATGAAAGTCATGGCCAGTGTCAAGAAAATGTGCCGGAATTGCAAAATCATCCGGCGCAACGGAATTGTCCGCGTTATTTGTGTCGATCCCCGGCACAAACAGCGTCAGGGTTGAGAGAGGAATCTGAAAGATGGCACGTATTGCTGGAGTCAACGTTCCCGATCGTCAGCACACGGTGATCGGTCTGACCGCCATTTATGGCATTGGTCGCGCGCGCGCCCAGGCGATCTGCGAAGCGGTCAACGTCGAGCCCTCCAAGAAGGTTCGCGATCTCAGCGACGCCGAGATGGAGCGCATCCGTGAGCAGATCGGTCGTTTCGTCGTCGAAGGCGATCTTCGTCGTGAAGTTTCCATGTCCATCAAGCGTCTGATGGACCTGGGTTGTTATCGTGGCCTGCGGCATCGCCGTGGTCTGCCGGTTCGTGGTCAGCGTACCCGTACCAATGCCCGTACCCGCAAGGGCCCGAGCAAAGCCGGCGTTGCACTGAAGAAGTAACTGGAGCCTGAGCAAAGATGGCACGTAATCCCACTTCCCAGCAGGTCGCCGCAGCCCAGCGCGCCCGCAAGAAAGTCAAGAAGAATGTTTCGGACGGCATCGCGCACGTTCACGCATCCTTCAACAACACGATCATCACGATCACCGACCGCCAGGGCAACACCCTGTCGTGGGCTACCGCTGGTGGCGCGGGTTTCCGCGGCTCCCGCAAGTCCACGCCGTTTGCAGCCCAGGTCGCGGCTGAAACCGCAGGCCGTGTGGCCGTAGAATACGGGGTCAAGAACCTCGACGTGCGGATCAAGGGCCCCGGTCCTGGCCGCGATTCATCGGTTCGTGCGCTGAATGCGCTGGGCATCAAGATCCTGTCCATTTCGGACGTGACGCCCGTGCCGCACAACGGCTGCCGTCCCCCGAAGAAGCGTCGTATCTGATTCCCTGAAGACCACCTTGTTCGCACGGGAGGCACAGGGCTTTCCGTCGGACTAACCGCAGCAGGTGCTGCGTAGCAACAAAGGAACGTAAAGTGGCACGTTATACCGGACCGAAGGCGAAACTGTCTCGCCGTGAAGGAACCGATCTTTTCCTCAAGAGCGCACGCCGCGCCCTTGATTCCAAATCCAAGGCAGACACCAAACCGGGTCAGCATGGCCGTACCAGCGGTCAGCGCACCAGTGATTATGGTCTGCAGCTGCGTGAAAAGCAGAAGGTCAAGCGGATCTACGGCGTCCTGGAACGCCAGTTCCGTCGCTATTTTGCCGAAGCCTCGCGTCGTCGCGGCAACACCGGCGAGCTTCTCCTCTCCCTGCTCGAATCCCGCCTGGACAACGTCGTCTATCGCATGGGTTTTGGCTCCACCCGTGCCGAAGCACGTCAGCTGGTGTCGCACCGCGCCATTCTGGTCAACGGTCAGCTGGTGAACGTGCCTTCCGCCAACGTGAAGCCGGGCGATGTCGTTTCCGTCAAGGAAAAGTCCAAGAAGCAGGCCCGTATCGTCGACGCGCTGAACCTGGCAGACCAGCAAGGTTTCCCGTCCTGGGTCTCGGTTGACAAGAACAAGGCTGAGGGCGTGTTCAAGGCCCTGCCGGATCGTTCCGAGATCGCTGGCGACATCAATGAAAGTCTGATCGTCGAACTGTACTCGCGCTGATCAGGCGTACTGAGGTAACTCCAATATGCAGACTGCAATGCTCAAACCGCGCCTGGTGGAGGTCGAGAACATCGGCCCGAACCATGCTCGCGTGGTGATGGAGCCTTTTGAGCGGGGCTATGGCCACACGCTCGGCAATGCGCTGCGTCGGGTGCTGTTGTCCTCGATGGTTGGTTATGCGCCGACAGAGGTTCAGATTGCTGGCGTGGTGCACGAGTATTCGACGGTGGACGGGCTGCGTGAAGACGTGGTTGATCTGCTGTTGAATCTGAAAGGCGTCGTCTTCAAACTGCACAATCGCAACGAAGTTTTCCTGACGCTGCGCAAGGAAACGCCGGGTCCTGTCGTCGCTGGTGACATTGACCTGCCGCATGATGTCGAGCTGATCAACCCTGAGCATGTGCTCGCCACCCTCACCGAAGGCGGCAAGCTCGACATGCAGATCAAGGTCGAGAAGGGCCGTGGCTATGTGCCGGGCACCATGCGTTCGCTGGGCGACACCAAGACCATCGGCCGTATCGTGCTCGATGCCTCGTTCTCGCCGGTGCGTCGCGTCAGCTATGCCGTGGAAAGCGCCCGTGTCGAACAGCGTACCGACCTCGATCGCCTGCTGATCGACATCGAGACCAACGGCGTCATCTCGCCCGACGAGGCTGTCCGCCGTTCGGCTGGCATTCTGGTCGAGCAGCTGCGTGTCTTCGCTGCGGTTGAAGGCTCGGACTTCGATCAGGGCGGCGTCATCACCATCGGTGGTGCTACCAACGGTGATGGTGGTTTTGCGGCGCATAAAGGTCAAGGCGCTGGCGTGCAGGGTATCGAGTCGCCGTCGCCCGTTTCCGGCGGCACTGGCCCTGGCATCGATCCGATCCTCCTGCGTCCGGTTGATGATCTCGAACTCACGGTTCGCTCCGCGAACTGCCTGAAGGCCGAGAACATCTACTACATCGGTGATCTGATCCAGCGCACCGAAAACGAGCTGCTGAAGACCCCGAACCTCGGTCGGAAGTCATTGAACGAAATCAAGGAAGTGCTGGCGTCGCGTGGTCTGACGCTGGGCATGCGGCTGGACGACTGGCCGCCCGCCGGGCTGGAACGTTCCAGCTGACCCGCGTTCCAACGTAATCAGGATCTGAATCATGCGTCATCGTCACGGCCTCAGAAAACTCAACCGTACCAGCGCGCATCGCCAGGCGATGCTGCGCAACATGACCAACTCGCTGTTGCGTCATGAAGTCATCAAAACCACCCTGCCCAAGGCCAAGGAACTGCGTCGGGTCATCGAGCCGATCATCACCCTCGGCAAGAAGCCCTCGCTGGCCAACCGTCGTCTGGCTTTCGATCGCCTGCGCGATCGTGAGATGGTCGTCAAGGTCTTCAACGAGCTGGGCCCGCGCTACGCTTCCCGTCCGGGTGGCTACGTGCGCATCCTGAAGTTCGGCTTCCGCGACGGCGACAACGCGCCGATGGCCTATGTCGAACTGGTGGATCGCCCCGAAGTGGCAGAAGCCGCTGAAGGTGCTGCAGAAGCCAACTGAGCTTCATAGCCGCACAGGGCAGTGGCCCGAACGCAGATGTTCGGGCCGCCAGAAACAAAAAAGGGGTGCCAGCGATGGCACCCCTTTTTCTTTGTGCGCGAACTGATCTCTGGATCGCCTGTCATTCTGAATGTAAAATTACAGAATCATGTCTCGGCAAACGCGCTTCGTGAGCTTTCTTCTCCCAGGATTCCTAGGCCTTTGCCCGGGCAAGCCTGGCCAACCTGGCGGCTCAACATTGAAACCGCCAGAGCCCACTCAATTAAAAAAGTAAGCAGTCACTCTCACGTTTCCTTCAGCCAGCGCGCCACATCGCGGGCAAAGTAGGTCAGCACGCCGTCAGCGCCAGCGCGCTTCATTGCCAGCAGTGCTTCCAGCGTCACGGCCTTTTCGTCCACCCAGCCGTTTTGAGCAGCGGCCTTGATCATCGCGTATTCGCCGCTCACCTGATAGACAAAGGTGGGCGCCTTGAACGTGCTTTTCACGCGCTGGACGATATCCAGATAGGGCAGCCCTGGCTTCACCATCACCATGTCGGCCCCTTCCTGCAGATCGAGCGCCACTTCGCGCAGGGCCTCGTCACTGTTGCCGGGGTTCATCTGATAGGTTTTCTTCGAGCCCTTGCCCAGATTCGCGGCCGATCCCACCGCATCGCGGAAGGGGCCGTACCAGGCCGAGGCATATTTGGCCGAGTAGGCCATGATCTGCGTGTGGATCAGTCCTTCGGCTTCCAGCGCTTCGCGGATGGCACCGATACGGCCATCCATCATGTCGGAGGGCGCAACGATGTCCACGCCGGCTCGCGCCTGGGTCAGCGCCTGCCGGATCAGCAAGGACAGCGTTTCGTCGTTCAGCACGTAGCCTTCTTCGTCGATCAGGCCGTCCTGGCCGTGGCTGGTGTAGGGGTCCAGCGCCACGTCGGTCATCAGGCCCAGTTCGGGAAAGCGGTCCTTGATGGCCTGCACCGTGCGAGGCACCAGCCCTTTCGGGTCGGCTGCCAGCTTGCCGTCGGGTGTCTTCAGCTCGGGGGCAATCACCGGAAACAGCGCCATCACTGGAATGCCCAGTGACACGCAGTCTTCTGCCACCTTCAGCAGCTGGTCGATGGTGTGACGGAACACGCCTGGCATCGAGCCGACAGGTACCGGCTCGCGCGTGGCATCTCCCTGCGCCTCGTGCACGAAAACCGGGTAGATCAGGTCATCGGTACGCAGATGGTGTTCCTGCACCAGTCGCCGGGCAAAGTCGGTGCGGCGGTTGCGGCGCAGGCGGGTGCCGGGAAAGCTGCCCAGGCTGGCGGTGCCGGCAAAGGGAGGGAGGAAGTCGTCGGTATTCATCGGGTGTTGCTCCAGAAAATCTGTCGGGAGTCAGAAGGCACGGGCAAGGGGCGGACCTTCGGGGAAGACGGGAAGCTGCCGCCGGGTGCCCGCCTCAGCGGGGGCCAGGCCAGCAAGATGACTGAACTGCCGGGAACAGTCGGAAACTGTCTGAAACAGGCGGGCCGGGCAAGCAGTGCCGTTGCAGGCACAGGGTTGTTCGGCCTGGATGCTCACGGGCACGGCCGTGCGCAGCGTGGAATTCATGAACCGCTATCGGCTTCCGAACCACCCGGCGCAGTCCCGGTTTCGGCTTCAACCTTTGCCGTATCGGCAGCTTCGGCAGTGGCCCCACCCGTGACCTCAGCCCCCTGCCGCTTGATGAGCACCGGTGCCGCCGGCCCCTTGTGGGCCGCCAGCACCTCGGGCCAGGTGTGGGCGCCTTCCGTCAGCAGCGCGTCGATGGCCTGACGCAGCGCATCGGTGCCGGCGCGGCTCAGGATGGAAAACTGTTGCAGCAGCACGGGCGCTTCGCGGTCGCGCAGCAGCGGGTCGGCTGCCAGTTGATGGCTCACCTTCAGCGCCTGCTGGCGCGAGAGCTTGTCGGCCTTGGTCAGCACCACGATCAGAGGCAGCACCGAAGGTGTCCAGGCCAGCAATTGCCGATCCAGATCCGTCAGTCCCCGGCGGATATCCACCATCAGGACGACGCCGTTCAGCGCCTGTCGGCGGGTGATGTAGTCGCCCGCCAGTTTCTGCCACGATGCCTTGGCCTGCGGGCTGGCCGTGGCAAAGCCATAGCCTGGCGTATCCACCAGAAAGCCGACCGGTTCGGGCGCCTTCACCGGCCCCAGCGCAAAGAGGTTCAGTGCCTGGGTGCGCCCCGGCGTGCGGCTGGAAAAGGCCAGCCTTTTCTGGTTGCAGAGCGTATTGATGCAGGAGGACTTCCCGGCATTGGAACGGCCCACGAAAGCCACTTCCGGCAGGCCGTGGGGGTTGGCGCGATCGAGCTGGGACAGGCGGGCAACCGTGTCGGCAAAGCGGGCGTTCAGTAGCAGACTCATCGGGAGGGCAACAGGGCGTGGATGGGGGCAGGGGCGGGCCGATGGGCGGTGCGCACCGCTTCTCGTTTGGCGCAAAAGTTTGATCATGCGCAAGTGTCGATCCTGCCGCTGCCGCTATCCTACCCCTTTATGAGGGTCGTCAGATCGCGGGCGCTGTTATGCAGCCCCGATGCCTGATGACCGCAATCGACGCCTTGCCAGTCGGCCCGTGTCCGGGTGTGGTGCAAGGGTGCAGAAAACATGGGTCTTACACATGCGGACAGAAACGATGGCAGCACAGCTGAAGACACGGAATCAACACGGCTGTGTGAATGCGGTTGAAGCGGCAGCAGTTGCCGACGCGCAGGTGCGTGGTGCAACGCTTTCCGGCAAATCGCTGGTCTCGACGATCATTGGCGTTGCCATCGGATTTTATGGCATGGCAGCCGTGGCTGCCGATGCGCCCAAGGAGGCCGCTCCGCTCAAACCCGACCTGAAGGCGGGGGCAGCAACGGCCGAGGAAATCTGTGCAGCCTGTCATGCCGCCGATGGCAACAGCACCATCCCGGCCAACCCCAAGCTGGCCGGTCAGCACGCCGAGTACCTCCTCAAGCAGCTGAAGGAATTTGCCCCTGGTGAAGACGGCAAGCCGGCCGTGCGCAACAACGCGGTCATGGGTGCCTTTGCAGCGCAGCTCAGCCCGCAGGACATGCTGAATGTCTCGGCCTTCTACGCCTCGCAAACGCTCAAGCCCTCGGCTGCCAGCAATGCCGAACTGGTCGATCAGGGCCGTTCCATCTATCGTGGCGGCATCCCGGCCAAGGGCGTGCCTGCCTGTGCTGCCTGCCACGGCCCTGCCGGTGACGGCATGCCCGTACAGTATCCGGCGCTGCACGGCCAGTTCGTCGAATACACCGAGGCGCAGCTCATTGCCTTCCGCAGCGGCGCCCGGGGCAACAACAAGCAGATGACCGACATCGCCCTGCGCATGACCGATGCCGAGATCAAGGCCGTGTCCGACTACATCGCCGGCCTGCGCTCCGAGAAGCACTGATCGCCCGGTCGTTCACGCCGCACGCAGGGTAGCCGGTTTTCCACAAGCCGGCTGCACACCTGCATGAAAAGAAACCCTCGTCCTTGCACGGGGGTTTTTGCTTTTGGAAGGGGCACGCTGGCAGGCGGTTGAAATACCACGCCAGACGCATGTCACGAAGCACGTCGACCGATCAGCAACCTGCAGAACGTAAACCGTCTGAGCCCGATGGTCGGCGTACTGCGTCAACAGTCTGCCAGGCGTGATGCCCCGGACGTGGTGCCCAAGGGGCCTTGAGTCCCCCGCCCGGCAGGCGCCTGCCCTGCAGGTCAGTGCGTGATGATGCAGTGGTTGTTCAAGTTCGGGCCGCCGTTGGTGACGCCGCCGTTGTAGATCCCGATCCGCAGGGATATTTCGGCCAGCGGCCGGTTGCTCAGTCTCAGATCGTATGACTGACTCGAATTTTCGGAGTCGCCTGCGATAGTCAGCAGTTGACCATCCCCGTTCCAGAGGTTGTTGTCATAGCGGACTGAGGCAATCCGGAAAGGCGGTACTGCATGCTCACCGTGGCGGAAGGAGGCCGTGCCGTCCTCGCCAATCGTCACGCTGCAGCTGATGTCGGAGTTGTGGTGGTCATGACCATGATAGGTGCCCGCAGCGCACAGGCTGTTGCTGAGCCGGACGCTACCGCCCTCGGGGCAGCGGCTGAGTCGCTCGAAGTGCGCCTTCAGACCTTCCGGCACGGGAATTGCTTCGCCGTTGGTGGGCACGGGGGCGGAAACGTTTCCTCCACCCAGATCACTGACCGAAGGCGGGGTGGGAAGACCGCCACCGCCACCGCCACCACCACCGCAGGCGGCCAGTGCGGCACCCAGGGCGGTCATCAGAACCAGTTTGGTCCAGCGGGGAGCGGAAGGCGAAGGACGAGTATTCATGGTGGGCAATCCAGACGGGGATGTTCAGAGGCAGTGCGGGAGCACGGCTTGTTGCCCGTGCGCAAAGGCAGGGCTTGCGGCGTTCCCATGCCGGCAATCTCAGCATTGATTTGCACCACGATCAGCAGCGCCCGGACAGGGCGCCACTACCATCGGACGGCCGGTGACAGTGCCCGGAAAACACCGGAAATCCATCACATCTTCGGGTTTTTGAAATGGTGCGGCCCGCGGATGCTTGTTCTTTGTCGTGTGGGCCTGCAATCAGGTGGGGTTGCTCAGGAGCCGGGATCGCCGGTCTGCTCCGGCGAGCGGGCATCCTCCCAGGGCGGGCAAACCGCCATCAGGCGCAACAGGCCGGGATTCCCGGACGGCGGCAGGGCATCAAGTTGTCGCACGAATTGTTCGTATGTCTGCGCATCCAGCAGAAAATGGCACTGAATGTCGTCTCACTCCGCCTTCATCCCGGCCTCCCGAATCAGGTAATGTACCCCTGCGCATCCTCCGCGATGTCTTCCATGTCCTCGTCGGCCACGGTGTGCGGGCCCATCGGGTCTTTCGGGGTGAACCAGCCCAGTGCGGCAAACACCAGGCCCACCACCGGCGACAGCCAGCAGAAGATGGCAAAGGGCGCGTAGACGAAGGCCGACAGGCCCAGCGCCCCGGCCACGAAGGCACCGCCGTTGTTCCACGGAATGAGCGGCGACACCAGCGTGCCCCAGTCCTCGATGGTGCGCGAGAGGACGGTGCGGTCATAGCCCATTTCGGCATATTTGCCCTTCATCAGGCGGCCGGGCAGCACGATGGAGGTGTAGACCTCGCCTGCCACCACGCCCACCGTCAGCACCGACAGCGCCGAAGCCGACACCAGCGAAAAGCGCGAATTCACATACTGCCTGATCTTCAGCAGCAGTGCCCGGAAGGTGCCATAGTGCTCCAGCGCGCCCACGAAGGCCAGCGACAGCATCATCATGCTGATGACCCAGCCCATGGCCGTGATGCCGCCCTTGGTGAGCAGCTTGTCGACATATTCCTGCCCGGTGGTGGCGGTGTAGCCACCCATCAGGATGGTCGAGATCTTCGAGATTTCCACGCCCTGATAGAAGACGGCGATCAGCACGCCGAGGAAGACCCCCATGCACAGCGTGCCCATCACCGAATACTTGCGGAAGCTCATGTAGATGACCACCAGCGGCGGGATGAGCGTGACCCAGCCCAGCTTGAAGTTGCTCTGGATGGTGGCCTGCAGCGTCTCGCGCGTGGCCATCACTTCGGGGCTGGCGTCGCCATAGCTGGAGCTGATCCAGCCATAGACGGCGAGGGTGATGACATAGGCCACCGTGGTGTTCGGAATCATCGACTTGATGTGGCTCATCAGGTCGGTGTCGGTCACGGCCGGGGTCAGGTTGGTGGTGTCCGACAGCGGCGACATCTTGTCACCGAAGAAAGCGCCCGACACGATGGCGCCTGCCGTCCAGTATTCGGGGATGCCCAGCGCGGTGCCGATGCCCATCACGGCCAGGCCCACCGTGCCCACCGTGCCCCACGAGGTGCCGGTGGCCAGCGACACCACCGTGGCCAGGAAGCAGCTGGCCGGCAGGAAGATCTGCGGGCTCAGCAGGCTGAGGCCCGCATCGAGAATGGTGGGCACCGTGCCCGAGGCAATCCACGCCGCAATCGTCATGCCCACGCACGTGATGATGATCATCGTGGGCAGCGCCACCTTCATCACCTTGTACATGTTCTTTTCCATCTCGGCCCAGCCCATGCCCTTGATGGCGATGAAGATGCCGGTAATGCAGATGCCGGCAATCAGCGGCACGTGGGGCGTGTAATCCTGAAAACCGAAGAACTGGATCATCAGGATGATGGTCGTCAGGACCAGCGGCGCCACTTCAAACCAGAAGGGGTACTGCTCCCGATTGCGGAAGGATGCGAACATGGGGGTTCCTCTACCGTGGGTTTTTCTTGTCCATGCGTTCAGATGCAGAGGGCCTCGCGGCCCCCGACGGCATGCCTTCACGGGCTGTGTGACGAGACCGTGCGAGTCGGTGCCCGGGGTCGGGGTTCAGTGCATGAAGGCGCTGTCTGTCGGCCTGCGCCGTGGTGCAGCCGAAGGGGCAGGCGCCCCGGCAGGCGGACAGCGTTCTATTGTGGAGGAATTGTTGCCAGAAAACGGCAGATTTCCCAGCGGGGCAGGGTTATTCCCGAGCCCTCTCAGCCCGGCAGCCGTTTTTCGTGGCGCAGCAGGTCGGCCACGGTCTCGCGCTCGCGGATCAGGTGCACCCGGTTGCCGTCCAGCATGATCTCCGCCGGGCGGGTGCGGGTGTTGTAGTTGGAGCCCATCGTCGAGCCATAGGCGCCGGTGGAGAGAATCGCCAGCACCGCGTCGGCAGGCAGGGCCAGCTCGCGTGCGCGAGCCAGCCAGTCGCCGCTCTCGCACACCGGGCCCACCACATCCACGCGGGTGGCGGGTGTCTGGCCGGGGTTCACCACCTGCACGCCGTGATACGCCTCGTAGAGCGCCGGGCGCATCAGGTCGTTCATGGCGGCATCCACAATGGCAAAATGCCTGCCCTCGTTTTCCTTCAGGTATTCCAGTCGGGTGAGCAGAATGCCGGCATTGCCCACCAGCGCCCGCCCAAACTCGAACATCACCGGCGGCACCCGACCCGGGCGCCACTGTTCCAGCCGCGCAAACAGCGCCTGCATCAGCGCCTCGGGGCTGGGCGGGGTTTCATCGTCATAGCGGATGCCCAGCCCGCCGCCTAGATCCAGATGGTGGATGGCGATGCCCGCCGCCTCGATCCGGTCGACCAGCGCCAGCAGCCGGTCGAGTGCAGCCAGAAAGGGCGACACTTCGGTGATCTGCGAACCGATGTGACAGTCGATGCCCTGCACGCGCAGATGGGGCAGGGTGGCTGCCTGCTGGTACACCGCCAGCGCCAGGTCGTGCGAGATGCCGAACTTGTTTTCCTTCAGGCCGGTGGAAATGTAGGGGTGGGTGGCCGCATCCACATCGGGGTTCACGCGGATGGAGACCGGCGCCTTTTTGCCCATCTGGCCGGCAATGTCATTGATGCGCAGCAGCTCGGGCACCGACTCCACATTGAAGCAGCCGATGCCGGCATCCAGCGCCTGCCGGACCTCGTCGGCGGACTTGCCCACGCCCGAAAACACCACCTTGGCCGGGTCGCCGCCAGCGGCAATCACGCGGGCCAGCTCACCGCCCGACACCACGTCGAAGCCGGCGCCCAGCCGGGCGAACAGGTCGATGATGCCGAGGTTGCTGTTGGCCTTCACCGCATAGCAGATGAGGGCGTCACGGCCTTTGAGTGCCTGCGCAAAGCGCTGCCAGCTGGCTTCCAGCATCTGCCGGCTGTACACGTGCAGCGGCGTGCCCCAAGTGGCGGCAAGCTGGTGCAGGCTGTGCGGGCCGGCATGAAGCCGGCCGTCGCCTGCGCGATGCAGCCAGCCGTCCGGGGCGTCGATGTCGATGGGGGGGCAGGGCGTTGAGGGAGTGGAATCTTGGCCGCTCACGGCTGGGCTTTCCTTCTGGTCGGAGTCTTGGAATCTGTTTGCCGCATCGGCGGGCGCATGGCACATGCACATGGCGCTTGAGCCGGGGGCGTGGCGCTGATGGCGCTGTCGGATCCACCGCGCTCGTGCAGGTTTGTGGCGCGTGGAATCCCTGCCGTTGCTGCTCGGCGCAGCATTCACGGCAAGGGGCGGGGAATGGATCAGGGTTTGCCGGCAGGTGCCGGGTCCTCGAACCTCTCCGGGGCTGGCCTGTCTTCCATCCCGGAATCGGCCCCGCTTCCGTTCCCGGGCGCAACCTCATCCCCGGGCTCGACATTGCGCTCGACATCCGACTCGGCGTCGGGCGGGGGCGGCGCATTCAGGATGCCGCTTTGCCGGGTGTCTTCCGGCTGGGAGGGCGAGGGCAGATAGAGCGGGCCTTTCTGGCCGCAGGCAGCCAGCAGCCAGGAGGAAGCGAGGGTGATTAGAATGAGGGAACGCATGAGCCTGAAACGAAACGGGCGAATCGACATGGTCCGGCCATCGGGGGCGGGCGCGGGAGCAGCGGCAGTCGGGACTGTCATCGCTCCGGGCGCGGCCACGGCCGCATACCGAACGCAACGAGGAACTGAACTCTAGCATGAGCGATAGCAACTTTTCCCGGCAGGTCGGGGAGGTTCTGGATGCCCTCATCGAAGGGCTGGAGCCGGCGGCAGAAGAAGCCGACATTGATCTGGAAGTCACCCGCAGCGGCAACGTGATCGAGCTGGAATTTGCCGACCGTTCCAAGATGGTCATCAACAGCCACGAAGCCGCCGGCGAAGTGTGGGTGGCCTCGAAGCGCGGCGGCTTCCATTTCCGCCCCCAGGGCGGTGGCCGGTGGCAGGACACCCGCAGCGACAAGGACCTGCTCACCCTGCTCACCGAGGAAATCTCCTTCCACGCCGGTCAGCCCATCAGCCTGGCCAACATCCGCTTCACCGCCTGAACACAAAAAGGCCCGGTCACCAGAAGGTGCCGGGCCTTTTTGCCACATCGGCAGATCAGAAAATCTGATCGTGGATGTTGTCCTCGGGCTTTCTCTCGCCGCCGGTCGAGGGGGCCGAGAGACCGTCTTCCATCACCCCCAGCGAGCGGATGCCGGTGCCGGGGGGCGTCTCGGCGAAATAGTATTCGCCGTCCACCTGCACCACGCCGTCAGGCACCCGGCGTTCCTTCTCAGCCACGCCAGGCAGCACGTCCTGCAGGTATTGCGTCCAGATCGGCAGGGCCAGGCCGCCGCCACTCTCGCGCTCACCCAGTGAACGCGGCCGGTCGTAGCCCAGCCAGGTCGCGCCCGCCACCCCGGTGGCATAGCCCGAGAACCACGCATCGAAGGAATCGTTGGTGGTGCCGGTCTTGCCTGCCACGTCCTTGCGCTTCAGCGTCTTGCCCAGCTTGCTGGCCGTGCCCGCCTGCGCCACCGTCTTCAGCATGCTGTCCATGATGAAGGCATTGCGCGGGTCGATGATGAGGTGCTCGTTGTTGCCGGCCTTGGGGGGCGATGCCTTGGCAATCTCCTTGCCCGTGCTGTCGGTGATGCGTGCGATCAGGTACGGATCCAGCTGATAGCCGCCATTGGCAAAGGTGGCCATGCCGTTGGCAATCTGGATGGGCGTGACGCTGCCCGCGCCCAGCGCCATCGTCAGGTAGGCCGGGTTGCGTTCGGGCCGGATGCCGAAGCGGCTGAGATAGTCCTGCGCATAGTCGATGCCGATGTTTTCCAGGATGCGGATCGACACCATGTTCTTCGAGCGTGCCAGCGCCGTGCGCAGGCTCAGCGGGCCGTCATAGCGGCCTTCATAGTTCTTCGGCTCCCAGAGCTGACCACCGGTGGTGGCCGGATCGAGGATGATCGGCGCGTCGTTCACCACCGTGCTGGGCGTGAAGCCCTTTTCCAGCGCCGCCGAGTAGATGAAGGGCTTCAGCACCGAGCCGGGCTGGCGGATCGACTGCGTGGCCCGGTTGAACTTGCTGCGATTGAAGTCGTAGCCGCCCACCATCGCGCGGATTCCGCCGTCGTTCGTGTCCAGTGACACCAGCGCAGCCTGCACCTCGGGCGCCTGCGTGATCTCCCAGCCGTTGGCCCCTTCGGTGATGCGCACCACCGCGCCCGGCCGCAGCCGGCGGTTGGCCGGTGCCTTCGAGCTGATCCACGGCGCCACGAACCCCAGCCCCTGCGGGCCGATGTCGAAGGTGACGCCCTTGCCGCGCGAGATGGTCACGCCGGTCGGGCCGATCTTCATCACCACGGCCGACAGCAGCTTGCCGATGTCGCCGGCCTGCGCCACCGCCTCCTGGATGCGCTCCTCGCGCACATCCTCGTCATCGGTGTTCAGGTCGATGACGGTCTCGGGGCCGCGATAGCCCTGGCGGCGGTCATAGGCAAAGACGGCCTGCTGCACCGCCGCATTGGCACTGCGCTGATCCTTGCCGCGAATGGTGGTGTAGATCTTCAGCCCGCTGGTGTAGGCATCGTCCTGATACTGGCCCACCACCAGCGCGCGGGCCATCTCGGCCGCCCACGGCGCGTTCAGCGGGAAGTTCTGCCGCTCGGTGTGCAGGCGGATTTCCTCGTTCAGCGCCTGCTGGTACTCGGCCTCGGTGATGAAGTTCAGCTGGCGCATGCGCGACAGCACATAGCGCTGGCGCTCGCGGGCGCGCTCGGGGTTCACCACCGGGTTGAAGCGCGCCGGCGCCTTCGGCAGGCCGGCCAGCATGGCCATCTGCGCGATGCTCAGCTGCGACAGCGGCTTGCCGAAATAGGTCTGGGCCGCCGTGGCAAAGCCATAGGAGCGCTGGCCCAGGAAGATCTGGTTCGCGTAGATCTCGAAGATCTGTTCCTTGCTCAGTTCCTGCTCGATGCGCAGCGTGAGCAGCACCTCGTAGAACTTGCGGATGTAGCTGCGCTCGCGCGACAGGAAGGTGGTGCGCGCCAGCTGCATCGTGATCGTGCTGGCGCCCTGGCCGCGTCCGCCCGAGCGGATGTTGGCGATGACCGCCCGCGCGATGCCCATCGGGTCGACCCCGTAGTGCCGGAAGAAACCGTCGTCCTCGGCCGCGAGGATCGCGTCACGCATCTTGGGCGGGAAGTTCTCGTAGGAGATGACCGTGCGCTTCTCGGAGCCGAACTCACCGATCAGCTCGCCATCGGCCGAGAAGATCTGCATCGGCAGCTTGGGCCGGTAGTCGGTGAGCGAGGTCAGCGGCGGAAGCCGGTGTGCAGCCACCTGATGGACCACCACGCCCAGCAGCGCGGCCGACACGACGCCGGTGACACCGATGGCCGCAGTCCAGCCCAGAAAACGCAGCACCGGGTGTCGCCGTGGCGCACCGTTTTTGCGGTTTCTGGTGGGGGGACGGCCACTGCGCATGCCGTTTGTCGTATTGCCGGAAACCTTCCGTGAGAAGGCGCTGGCGGACTGGGGCGAGGAGGACGAATCTAGCTTCATGAATGCGTTGGAGGGTCAACCGACAACTATCGCCGGAATGGCCGGCGCTTTCAAGACTATAACGCGCCATGTGGCGCAGAAGTCATGGTGCTTGAAGGCGGCGGGCAGGTCGATGGGTCGGAAGACCGTTCAACCGTCAATTTCGACTGATCTTCGGGGTCGGTGGACCGAAGGGTAACGCGCCTTGACCAGTGGTTGGTGAGGGTGACGAAAAACGTCGGAAGAAAACTTAAAGTGACCGGCTGCAGGATCGTCAGTCACCGGGGAATTGTATGGGAAGTTGGTCCAAGTGACTAATTTTCAAGAAATTTTTCATGAGCGGGTGGACTTGTGGGATTTGGCCTTCAATCATTGTTTTCGCGCGGACCCTCTCCGTTGATCGGAGTGGATTTCAGTGCGTCGAGTGTCAAGGTCGTCGAGCTTGGAGTAGGACGCCAGGCGGCGATGAGACTGGAACGCTACGCCATCGAGCCGATCGAGCGTGGGGCCGTCGTCGACGGCAATGTCAGCCGGCATGAGGCGGTGGCCGATGCGCTGCTGCGTGCCCTGCGCAAGGCGGGCATCTCGACCAAGCAGGTGGCAATGGCGCTGCCCTCGGCGTCAGTCATTACCAAACGCATCAACCTCCCGGCCGACCTGACCGAGGACGAGTACGAGATGCAGGTGGAAACGGAAGCCAGTCAGTACATTCCGTTCGCCATCGACGAGGTGAACCTCGACTTTCAGGTGCTGGGCGCTGCTGGCAATTCTTCCGACACGGTTGAAGTGCTGCTGGCCGCATCCCGCAAGGAAAAGGTCGAGGATCGCGTGATGGTGGCCGAAATGGCCGGCCTGAACGCAACCATCATCGACATCGAGCCCTTCGCGGCACGCATCTCGGTCGACAACGTCATCGGTCAGCTGCCCTCCGGCGGTGAAGGTCAGATCCTTGCCGTGTTCGACATCGGTCAGACGGCAACCCGTCTTGCCGTCGTCTTCAACGGCCAGACCGTCTTCGAGCGCGAGCAGCCTTTCGGTGGCAACCAGCTCACCCAGGAAATCGTGCGCCTCTACGGTCTCACCGTGGAAGAAGCCGAGCTGAAGAAACGCTCGGGTGATCTGCCCGAAAACTACCAGAGCGAACTGCTGAAGCCCTTCGTCGAACAGGGGGCCGTGGACATCAGCCGTGCGCTGCAGCTGTTCTTCTCCTCGACGCCCTACACCAAGGTCGATCGGATCTACCTCGCCGGTGGCGCAGCCGTCACCCCGGGCCTGATGGAAGCCGTCGCCGAACGCACCTCGGTGCCGACCGAAATTCTCAGCCCCTTCCAGGGCATGGAAGTCGCTGATTCCGTCTCTGAAAAACAGATGTTGCTGGACGCTCCTGCCCTGCTGGTGAGCTGCGGCCTGGCCATGAGGAGGTTCGACGCATGATTCGCATCAATCTGTTGCCCCATCGTGAGCAGCGCCGCGAGCGCCGCAAGCGCGATTTCACGGGTTCGATGGTGGTTGCCGCCATGATCGGCGGTGGCATCGTCTTCCTCGGGGGCATGTTCATCAACAACCAGATCGAAAACCAGAACAAGCGCAACGAGATGATCAAGGCAGAAAACGCCCGTCTCGATGAGCAGATTGCCGAGATCAAGAATCTTGAATCTGCCATTGCCTCGCTGAAGGCTCGCCAGAATGCGGTGGAAGATCTGCAGAGCGACCGCACGATTCCGGTGCGCATGTTCGACGAGCTGGTGAAGATCACGCCGGAAGGTGTCTACCTCACCGCGCTCACGCAGAACGACCTGCAGGTGGCGCTGGAAGGCCGGGCCCAGTCCAACGAGCGTGTCGCCGAACTGCTGCGCAACCTGACCGAGCACAGCAAGTGGATGGAAAAACCGCAGCTCGAAGAAATTGCCGAGGAAAACACCCAGAAAGTGGGCGCCGATGGCTACGCGCGTCGTGAACACCGCTTCCGCGTGAACGTGCTGCTCAAGCGCAATGACAAGCAGACGCCGGCGGGCGCGCAGCCGGGTGCATCGGTTGCCATGAACACCCAGGGAGCCCAGTGATGAAGAACGTCAACATTGATCTGAGCGGCATCTCCAAGCAGTTCGAGGGGCTCAATGGCCGTCACCCCGGACTGTGGCCGACGCTGCCCCGCATGAGCCTGCTCACGGCCATCACGGGCGTGCTGGTTGCCGTCGGCTGGTTCATGTACTGGAGCACGCTGCAGGAAGACCTCGAATCCGCGCGCGCACAGGAACAGACGCTGCGTGACGAATACACGCAGAAAGTGGCGAAGGCCGTCAACCTCGATGACCTGCGTCGTCAGAAGGTGCTGGCCGAGCAGTATGTGGGCGTGCTGGAAAAGCAGCTGCCCAGCCGCGCCGAAATGGATGCACTGCTCTCCGACATCAACCAGGCCGGTGTGGGCCGTGGTGCGCAACTGGAACTGTTCCGCCCCGGTGTGGTTCAGGCCAAGCAGCACTACGCCGAGCTGCCCATCGAAGTGACGGTGTCGGGTGGCTATCACGACCTGGCGTCGTTCAGCAGCGACCTGGCCAACCTGCCCCGGATCGTCACGCTCAACAACATCCAGATCAAGCAGCGCATGGAAAACCGCAGCCTCGAAATGCGGGCCATCGCGAAGACCTATCGCTATCTTGAGAAGGATGAACTGGCCGCTGCCAGCAAGAAGGCGGGAGGCAAATGACCATCATGAAGACCACCATGAGCAAACGACTGCTGTCGGCAGGGGCCTTCCTGCTGCTGGGTGTCGGTCTGGCCGGCTGCAGTGCCGATGAAGCGGAACTCCAGGGCTGGATGGACAAGACACGCGCCGATACGCCGCGTCGCGTCGGGAAGATCGACGAACCGAAGATCTTCATTCCGTTCCGCTACGAGGCCACGGCTGATTACGACCCGTTCTCCGTCAGCAAGATGGCGGTGGCGGCTGCGAACCTCACCGATCGCAATCGCAGCGGTCTGGCGCCTGATCTCAACCGTCGGCGCGAGCCGCTGGAGAGTTTCCCGCTGGATACGATCAAACTGGTTGGCCACCTGAGCAACAAGCAGAAGGGCACAGTGGCCCTGCTCTCGGTCGACAACGTCATCTACCAGGCGAATGTCGGCAACTACGTGGGGCAGAACTTCGGAAAGATCGTGAGCATTAGTGAAACACAGATGGGGATCAAGGAAACGGTTCGGGACGCCGCAGGCGACTGGGTCGAACAGAACACCACGATCTCGCTTGAGGATGAACCGACAAAATGAACCAACGACTTGGGAATGAAACGGCCATGCGCTTTCTCAA
>JAUNHU010000119.1 GCA_030523825.1 Lautropia sp.
GCAGGTTGGGCGTGTTGAACCACTCGTAGGGCATCTCGCGCGTGACGGGCATGCGGCCGCGCAGGATGGACCAGACGTGATACCAGTGGGCAAAGTTGGGGAAGGAGACGATGCCCTCACCCGCCACGCGACTCATGTCGTCCAGCACCATTTCGGTACGCTTGGTGGCCTGCAGCGCCATCGACAGCACGACGACATCGAAGTGTCCGCCCCGGAACATCTCCAGGCCGTCCTCGATGTTGCGCTGCACCACGTCCACACCCCGGCGGGCACAGGCCAGCACTTCGGCGTCGTCGATCTCGACACCATAGCCGTGACAGTTCTTGACGCGCGAAAGGTAGTCGAGGAGCGCCCCGTCACCACAGCCCAGATCGAGCACGTTGGCGCCCTGGGGAATCCAGTCGGCAATGACGGCCAGGTCGGCCCGCAGTTCCTGATTCTCAGCAGTCATCGGTTGATCTGTGCGTGGATTCGGTCGAAATAGCTGCGCACCAGCGCGTGATAGCGGGCGTCATCCAGCAGGAAGGCATCGTGCCCGTGCGGGGCGTCGATTTCTGCGTAGGTGACGGGCCGGCGGTTGGCGAGCAGTGCTTTCACGATTTCGTGGCTGCGCTCGGGCGAAAAGCGCCAGTCGGTGGTGAAGGAGGCCACGAGGAATGAACAGGTGGCCGGCGACAGGGCCTTCACCAGATCGCCATTGCAATCCCGTGCGGGATCGAAGTAGTCGAGTGCCCGGGTGATGAGCAGATAGGTGTTCGCGTCGAAATAGGTGGAGAATTTTTCGCCCTGATAGCGCAGGTAGCTCTCGATCTCGAATTCGACATCGAAGGAAAAGGCGTAGTGACCGTGCTTGAGCATGCGGCCGAATTTGGCCGCCATCGAATCATCGGACAGGTAGGTGATGTGCCCGAGCATGCGCGCCACCTGCAGGCCACGACCGGGCACCGTGCCATAGTCGTAGAAACGACCCGCATGAAAATCGGGGTCGGTGAGAATGGCGCGGCGCGCCACTTCGTTGAAGGCGATGTTCTGGGTGGAGAGGCGCGGCGCCGTGGCAATGGCTGCGCAGTAGGCCAGTCGCTCGGGATACAGATAGCTCCAGGCGAGCGCCTGCATGCCGCCCAGAGAACCACCCATCACGCAGGCAAAGCGCTCGATACCCAGCACATCGGCCAGTCGCGCCTGCGAATGCACCCAGTCTTCAACGGTGATGACCGGAAAGCTGGGGCCATAGGCACGGCCAGTGGCCGGGTCGATGGACATCGGGCCAGTGGAGCCGAAGCAGCTGCCCAGATTGTTGACGCCGATGACGAAGAAGCGGTTGGTGTCGACCGGCTTCCCCGGCCCCACCATGTTGTTCCACCAGCCGTAGTCGTCGGTGGTGCCTGCCGTGAGCCCTGCCACGTGGTGTGAGGCATTGAGGGCATGGCAGATGAGCACCGCATTGCTGCGATCGGCGTTCAAGGTGCCATAGGTTTCGTAGACGAGTTCGTAGGGACCAAACTGTCCGCCATTCGACAGGGGCAAGGGGGTTTCAAAGCGATGCCTGGTGGGTGTGACCAGCAGACTCATGCTACGAGGGCTCCGTAAGAGAGGTCTATGCCCAGAGAGGTCAATCCGCTGCGGATTGCACCCAGATCATGCTGCACCAGCATTCTTCTGACAACGGGTGTGAGCTGACGGGTGTCCGCATTGAGCACGGCATTCTTGATGCGCAGCAATCGGGAGGGATGGGTGGAAAAGGTCCGAAGGCCCATGCCGAGCAGCAGGGGCGCTGCCTGTACCTCGCCTGCCATCTCACCGCAGACGCTGATGGGGCGGCCGGCCTTGCGTGCAGCCCGGATGGTGAGCGCCACCAGCCGCAGTACGGCCGGATGCAGTTCGTCGTGCAGGTGCGCCACACGATGATCGGTACGGTCGACGGCCAGCGTGTACTGAACCAGATCGTTGGTGCCCACCGACAGGAAGTCGAGCTTGCGCGCAAAGGCATCGGCCGACATGGCGGCCGCCGGCACCTCGATCATGCCGCCCACCGGCACATGTTCAGCCATCGGCACGCCGTCACGACGCAGCTGTTCACGCGCCAGATTCAGCAGTTTCACGGCCTCGTCCACCTCGAAGGGATGCGAGAGCATGGGCAGGAGAATCTGCAGGCGCCCGTGGGCCGAAGCGCGCAGCAGCGCACGCAACTGCACGAGGAACATCTCGGGTTCGGCCAGGCTGTAGCGGATGGCGCGCAGGCCCAGCGCCGATCCGCCGCCGGACATGCAGGCATGGGACTGCAACACCTTGTCGGCACCCACGTCGATGGTGCGGATGGTGACGGGCAACCCGTGCATGGTCTGCATCACCTGCCGATACGCCTGGTACTGCTCGTCTTCGCCCGGCAGATAGAGGCGATTGAGGAACAGGAATTCGGACCGGAAAAGGCCGATGCCTTCTGCACCGAAACGCCGCGCCTCCTCGGCCTCCTCGGGTTGCTCGATGTTGGCCAGCATGCTGACCTGGCAGCCATCACGGGTTACGCAGGGTACATCGACGAGCTGTGCCAGCCGCTGCTCCTGCGCTTCGGCCTGCTCCTGACGCAGGCGATACGCCGACAGCACCGTGTCGTCGGGTGAGACAATGATCCGGCCCGCCTCGCCATCGAGGATCAGCATGTCGCCGTCCTGGATGTCGTGCGTGGCACCGGCAACCGCCGTTACCGCAGGCACCCGCAGGCTGCGCGCCAGAATGGCACTGTGCGAGTTGATGCCACCCTGCTCGAAGACGAAGCCGCTGGCATTCTTCAGCTGCAGCATGTCGGCAGGCTGCAGATCCTTGGCCACGAAAATCAGCGCGTCCCCCCCGGCACGTCGCTGGACCGATGTCTGGGTACCGGTGAGCGCCTTCAGCACCCGTTCGGCAACCTGTTCGACATCCCGGCCACGCTCGCGCAGATAGGGGTCTTCGATGGCACGAAACTGTTCGACCAGTTCCTCAGCCTTCTCGGCCAGCGCCCATTCGATATTGACGAGTTCCTGCCGAACCTTGTCGGCAGCACCGTCCATCAGCGTCGGGTCCTGGAGCAGCATCATCTGCACGTCCAGCAACCCCTGAGCCTCGGGAGGCGCATCGGCAGGCAGCTGGGCGGCAACCGTCTGCAACTCGGCATTCACCTGATCGCAAGCCTGCTTCAGACGCGCCACTTCGGCCTCGGCTTCAGCGGCAGCCACGTGGTGACGCGGAATGTCGATGACACCGAAATCGAGCACGCAGGCCGTGCCCAGCACGATGCCGCCACCAACCGGAGAGCCGGTGAGGGTCAGCACGAGGGATCTCCAACGATTTCCTCACCAAAGCCGGACGCAATCAGCTCGGTGAGTGCCTGCAGCGCAGCATCCTCGTCGGGGCCGTCGACTTCGATGGTGAGCGTGCTGCCACAGGCTGCGGCCAGCATCATCACCCCCATGATGCTCTTGCCATTGACGCGACGGGCCCCCTTGGCAAACCAGACGCTCGACTGGAAGCGGCCAGCCGTCTGCGTGAGCGCTGCCGATGGTCGGGCATGCACCCCCAGACGATTGACGATTTTCACTTCAGCCTGCTTCATTCGCTGTCATCCACCTTGCGATCATTTTCTTCCACTTTCCTGCCGGGCGGGTCGGCTTCGACCAGCCCGATGCCAACCGCGGCATCCCGCAACACCAGCGCCTCCAGCTCTGCCAGGGGCATGCGCGGCCGATAGTTGAGCACTTTCAACAGCATCGGCAGGTTCACCCCGTAAAACACGCTCACCTGCCCTGCCACTGCCATCTGCATGGCAATGCGCGAAGGGGTTGCCCCGAACAGATCAGTCAGGACGATGAGGCCGCTGCCATCGTTGATGCGCGCTGCCAGTGTACGGGCCGCCTCCAGCGCCTGCTCGGGATCTTCGTCGGGCACGATGTCCAGCGCCGCCGCCTGCACCGGCAGATGACGATAGACGTGGCGGCAGCATCCAAGCAAGGCGGTCGCCAGCGGCTGATGGGCGATGATCAACACGGAGATCATCGTGGCTCAGCCTATGCGGCCGCCCCCGTGCCAGCCGATGCCTTCATGGCGGCCACGCGCCGCTCCAGCCGCTCGATGAAGAAGGCCGGCACATCGAAGCCGGTTTGCTGGGTGATTTCCATGAAGCCGGTGGGGCTGGTGACGTTGATTTCGGTGAGGCTGTCGCCGATCACGTCGAGCCCCACGAGGAACAATCCCTTGGCCGCAAGGATGGGCGCCAGGTATTCGGCAATCTCGCGGTCGCGGACCGACAGCGGCTGCGCCACCGGCTTGCCACCGGCTGCCATGTTGCCACGGGCCTCGCCCTGTTTCGGAATGCGGGCCAGCGCATGCGGCACCACCTCGCCGTCGATCAGCAGGATGCGCTTGTCGCCCTTGACGATCTCGGGCAGGTAACGCTGGGCCATCACGGTCTGACGACCGAAACGGTTCATGGTCTCGATGATGACCGACAGGTTGGGATCATCCTGCCGCGCCCGGAAGATGGAGGCACCGCCCATGCCGTCGAGCAGTTTCATCACCACTTCGCCATGACGGGCAACAAACTCGCGCAGGCGCTTCGGATCACGGCTGACCAGCACGTCGGTGGTGAGCTGCGGATAGGCCGTGATCGAGAATTTCTCGTTGTGGTCGCGGATGGCGGCCGGGTTGTTGAAGACCCGCGCCCCCTGGGCCGCAGCACGCTCCAGCATGTAGGTGGAGTAGACATACTCCATGTCGAAAGGAGGGTCCTTGCGCATCAGCACGGCGCCAAAGTCAGCCAGCGCACGGGTTGCAGGCTCTCCCGGCTCGTACCAGGGCGAATCGCCCGGCAGGATCTTCAGCGGTGTCACCTCGGCAACGACCTGGCCCTGGTCATAACTGATGTCACCCTGCAGGCATCCATGCACGCGATGGCCGTGCGCAACCGCCGCCCGCATCATGGCAATGCTGGTTTCCTTGTAGGGCTTCATCGAATCGAAGGGATCGACGATGAAAAGAATGTCCATGAACAGAGTCCCTCAACAACAAAGTTGGGCGCCGCAGCCCGGGCCATCGGTCATTTTAGCCCGCATTTGGGCTGCGCCCTGCATGGCAACCTGCTTCGGGAACAATTTGGGTCAAAGACACTTCCGCCCTTCCGGCTTGAAACATATAGCCCAACTGATGATCGCAGCACCGGCCGGGCACTCCGCCAGCCTCCTGAAGTCCTGGCCTGGCGGCCAAAGTACGATTATCTTTAATGATGAATTATTGATTCATGATATTTTGATCACCAGGGCATGCTGACCACCTGGCCTAGGCCAGACAGGAGCATGTATCAAACCCGTTCCGGTGGTTTTGCGTACCATCCGAGTGATACCCAACCCTTTTTCCCCCGGAGATAGTGCCATCATGGACAAACAGGCTTTCCTGCATGACTTCCAGCAGAAAGTGTCGGATCTGCTCAAATCCAGCCCCGCAGCCGACATCGAGCGCAATCTGAAGGCGCTGATGGGCCAGACTTTCAACAAGCTGGAACTGGTCAGCCGCGAGGAGTTCGAGATCCAGGCTGCCATGCTGCAATCGCTGATCAGCCGGGTCGATGCGCTGGAAGCGCAGCTTGCCGCACGTGAAACCAACACACAGGACGGCTCGACCGAAACCAAATGAACGCGCTGGCGGTTGTCCACAGCCGGGCGCTGCTCGGCCTGTCGGCCCCGTCTGTCTCGGTGGAAGTTCACCTGGCAAACGGGCTTCCTGCATTCAATATAGTGGGGCTCCCCGAAACCTCGGTGCGCGAAAGCCGCGAGCGGGTGCGGGCAGCCCTGTTGCAAAGCGGGCTGGATTTTCCCAACCGACGCATCACCGTCAACCTGGCACCAGCCGACCTGCCCAAGGAATCGGGACGTTTCGACCTGCCGATTGCCATCGGCATTGCCGCCGCAGCCGGTGCCCTGCCCATTGAAGCACTGCGCGACATCGAACTGGTCGGCGAGCTGTCACTCTCGGGCGAGCTGCGCCCGATCCGGGCTGCGCTTGCCGTTGCGTCCGGCATCCGTGCCCACGCGCCCGGCCGGGGGCTCATCCTGCCACTAGCCAACCTGCCCGAAGCCCGACCCAGCGAACTCGGCTCCCTGCACGGCGCAGCCACGCTCGCCGAGGTCATCCGGTATCTGAGGGGCGAGGGCCAACTGACTTCGGCCCATGACCTGCCCGAAGCGCATCCTGCGCCCGAAGCATCGGAAGACTCACTCCCAGACCTGTCTGATGTGATGGGGCAGCTGGTTGCCCGGCGTGCGCTGGAAATTTCTGCCGCAGGCATGCACCCGCTGCTGATGAGCGGCTCGCCCGGCACCGGCAAGAGCATGCTGGCACAGCGCCTGCCCGGCCTGCTGCCTCCGCTGTCGCACACCGATGCGCTGGAAAGCGCCACCATTCATGCCGCCAGCGGCCAGACCGGCTCGCTTCGCACGACGCCCGCCTACCGTGCCCCGCACCACAGCATCACCGCCGCCGCGCTCATGGGCGGTGGCAGCCCTCCCCGCCCCGGCGAGATCAGCCTCGCCCACGCGGGCGTGCTCTTTCTCGATGAGCTGCCCGAATTCCGCCGCCACGTCATCGAATGCCTGCGTGAGCCCCTCGAAACGGGGCACGTCACCCTCAGCCGGGGCGTTTTCAGTGAGACCTTCCCGGCACGGTTCCTGCTGGTGGCAGCCATGAATCCCTGCCCCTGCGGCAGCCTGGGCGACCCTGCACGACAGTGCCGCTGCACACCGGCGCAGATTCGCCGTTATCAGGCGAAACTGTCCGGTCCGCTGCTGGAACGCTTCGATCTGGGCATCGAGATGGTCCGCGAGCCATCCCTCACACCATCGCGCACGCAACAGGATGCCTGTGCCACCGCCGGGACACGACCGGAATCGAGCGTGGTCGTTGCACAGCGCGTCCTGGAAGCACGCCACCGTCAAACCGGACGACAGGGCTGCTGCAATGCGCATCTGCCGGTGAGCCGCTTCGACGAGTGCCTGCATGTGGCGCCAGAAGCCACCTTGTTGCTCCGCCAGGCCGCCGAGCACTTCGGCTGGTCCTTGCGCAGTCAGCACAAGACCCTGCGCGTGGCCCGCACCATTGCCGACCTGGCGGGCAGCACGATCATTTCGCCCAACCACCTGGCCGAGGCCGTGGCACTGCGCCGCCCACTCGATCATCTGGCCAGCGATCATGCCAACGACGGCATGATGGCGTGGCAAGATGCTTCTTCCACCAAGGAGACACGACATGCTGTATGAATTCCGCAGTGCCGCCACGGGTACCGTCACGATGGTGAACAAGACCGGCCGACAAATCCTGGAGATCATCGGCAAGAGCCCCGATCCCACCGGCATCATCACGGTGGCGCAGATTCCGGCAGCCATCGCGGCACTGGAAAAGGCTGCGCGGGCCGAGCCTGCGCCCACCGGGAATGAGCCCGACGATCAGGATCAGGACGAGCGTGATGACCCGCCCGAGCCGGAGGTCAGCCTTCAGCAGCGAGTGGCCCCGCTGATCGAG
>JAUNHU010000120.1 GCA_030523825.1 Lautropia sp.
TGGGAGGACTTTCACCTCCAGGAGTGCGCCCGTGCCGGGCGCACCAAAAAAACCGGCCCCCACGATGACGTGAGGGCCGGTCTGACGCCGGGCACGAAGCAGGCATGAAGGTGCAGTGATTGTGAAGGGCGATGATTCACCGCCCCTTCAGTCTTCAGCTTTCGGCAGGCGCAGGATCAGCTCTCGTCGGCAGACGGCTGGGCCTCGCTGTCGCTGCCGGCCGATGCCGGGCCGCCACCAAAGAGGGCGTGCAGGTCCAGTGCCGCAGCAGCGGCAGCGGCCGCGCGTTCTTCGGCCACGGCGGGCTCCAGCTCGGCGGGTTGCGAGAAGGCGGCTTCGGCAGCCATCAGCGCAGCGGCTTCCTGGGCCTCGACCGATTCCTTGTCGTGACGTGCCTTGTGATAGGCCAGACCCGTACCGGCTGGAATCAGGCGGCCAACGATGACGTTTTCCTTCAGGCCGCGCAGGTCGTCGCGTTTGCCCATGATGGCCGCTTCCGTCAGCACCCTGGTGGTCTCCTGGAAGGAAGCCGCCGAGATGAAGGAGTCGGTGGAGAGCGATGCCTTGGTGATGCCGAGCAGGATGTTGTCGTAGGCAGGCGGCAGCTTGCCTTCCTCGTTCATCTTGTCCGTGGCATCGAGGATCTCGCTGCGCTCGACCTGCTCGCCCACGATGAAGCTGGTACCACCCGGCGCGGTGACGACCACCCGACGCAGCATCTGGCGAACGATCACCTCGATGTGCTTGTCGTTGATCTTCACGCCCTGCAGACGGTACACGTCCTGCACTTCATCGACGATGTAGCGCGACAGCGCCTCGATACCCAGGAGCCGCAGGATGTCGTGCGGATCGGCCGGGCCGTCGACGATCATCTCGCCCTTGTTCACCACCTGGCCGTCGTGCACCAGCACGTGCTTTTCCTTCGGAATGAGGAATTCGTGGGCGTTGCCGTCGAGGTCGGTGATGACCAGACGCTGCTTGCCCTTGGTGTCCTTGCCGAAGGAAACCGTGCCGGTGACTTCGGCCAGCATGCCGGCATCCTTGGGCGAACGGGCCTCGAACAGCTCGGCCACCCGCGGCAGACCCCCGGTGATGTCACGGTTTTTCTGCGATTCCTGCGGGATGCGGGCCAGCACCTCGCCCACCGCCACGAGCTGCCCGTCACGCACGGTGATCAGCGCGCCAACCGGGAAGCCGATCTGTACCGAGTGGTCGGTGCCGGCGATCTTGACCTCCTCGCCGTGCTCGTTGATGAGCTTCATGGACGGCCGCACATATTTGGTGGAGGCACCGCGGCGCTTGGCGTCGATGACGACCTGGGTCGACAGACCCGTGACCTCGTCCACCTGCCGGGCCACGGTCACGCCTTCCTCGACGTTCTCGAACTTCACCGTGCCGCTGTATTCGCTGATGATCGGGCGGGTCATCGGGTCCCAGGTGGCAAGCTGCGTGCCGGCCGTCAGGTTCTGGCCGTCGCGCACGTTCAGCGTGGCACCGTAGGGGATTTTGTGACGCTCGCGCTCACGACCGGCATCGTCGGTGATCATGACTTCGCCGGAACGCGAGATGACGATCAGCTCGCCCTTGGCGTTGGTGATGTAGCGCATGGTGGCGGTGAAGCGTGCCACCCCATTGGACTTGGCCTCCACCGAGCTGGCGACGGCCGCACGCGATGCCGCGCCCCCGATGTGGAAGGTACGCATCGTGAGCTGGGTGCCGGGTTCGCCGATGGACTGGGCGGCGATGATGCCGACCGATTCGCCGGAGTTGACCAGCACGCCACGACCGAGGTCACGGCCATAGCACTTGGCGCACAGGCCATAGCGCACGTCGCAGGTCAGCGGGGTGCGCACGCGTACCTCGTCGATGCCCAGCTGTTCGATCTTCTCGACCAGGTCCTCGTTGAGCAACTCGCCGGCCTGGATGGCGGTTTCCTGCGTTTCAGGGTTGACCAGATCAACGGCCGTGACACGACCCAGCACGCGATCGCGCAGCGGCTCGATGACCTCACCGCCCTCGACCAGTGCACGCATCGCCACGCCGTTGGTGGTGCCGCAATCCAGTTCGGTCACGACCAGATCCTGCGCCACGTCCACCAGACGACGGGTCAGATAACCCGAGTTCGCGGTCTTCAGCGCGGTATCGGCCAGACCCTTGCGCGCACCGTGGGTGGAGATGAAGTACTGCAGGACGTTCAGCCCTTCGCGGAAGTTCGCGGTGATCGGCGTCTCGATGATCGAGCCATCGGGCTTGGCCATCAGGCCCCGCATGCCGGCGAGCTGACGGATCTGCGTGGCGGAACCGCGGGCGCCCGAGTCGGCCATCATGTAGATGGCGTTGAAGGACTCCTGCTTTTCGGCCACACCCTGACGGTTGATGACGCTCTCGGTTGCAAGCTGGTCCATCATCGCCTTGGCGACCTGATCACCGGCCTTCGACCAGATGTCGACCACCTTGTTGTAGCGCTCGCCCTGCGTGACCAGACCCGAGGTGTACTGCTGTTCGATTTCCTTCACCTCGTGCTCGGCAGCCGCGAGGATGTCCGGTTTGGACGGCGGCACCAGCATGTCGTCGATGGAGATGGAAATGCCGCCGCGCGTGGCGAGACGGAAACCATTCTGCATCAGCTGGTCGGCAAGGATGACGGTGGCACGCAGGCCGCAGCGACGGAAGGAAGCATTGATGAGGCGCGAGATTTCCTTCTTCTTCAGCGCGCGGTTCATCAGATCGAAGGGCAGGCCCCTGGGGAGGATCTCGGAGAGCAGCGCACGGCCCACCGTGGTTTCCACACGCTTTTGCACCGGGCGGAACTCGTTGTCGCCGATGCGCTCATACTCGTTGAGACGCACGGTGATTCTGGTGCCCAGCTCGACCTCGCCGTTGTCGTAAGCGCGCTGCACTTCCTTGATGTCGGCGAGATACATGCCCTCGCCCTTGCCGTTCACCTTGGAACGGGTGGCGTAGTAAAGACCCAGCACGATGTCCTGCGAGGGCACGATGGAGGGCTCGCCGTTGGACGGGAACAGCACGTTGTTGGAGGCCAGCATCAGCGCGCGGGCTTCCATCTGCGCTTCGAGCGACAGCGGCACGTGGACGGCCATCTGGTCGCCGTCGAAGTCGGCGTTGAAGGCCGCGCAGACCAGCGGGTGCAGCTGGATGGCCTTGCCTTCGATGAGCACCGGCTCGAACGCCTGGATGCCCAGACGGTGCAGCGTCGGCGCACGGTTCAGCATCACCGGGTGCTCGCGGATGACTTCCTCCAGGATGTCCCAGACGATCGGCTCCTGCTGATCCACCATCTTCTTGGCCTGCTTGATGGTGGTGGCAGCCGACTGGGCTTCCAGCTTGTTGAAGATGAAGGGCTTGAACAGCTCCAGCGCCATCAGCTTGGGCAGACCGCACTGGTGCAGCTTGAGCTGCGGCCCCACCACGATGACCGAGCGGCCCGAGTAGTCGACGCGCTTGCCCAGCAGGTTCTGGCGGAAGCGGCCTCCCTTGCCCTTGATCATGTCGGCCAGCGACTTCAGGGCGCGCTTGTTCGCGCCCGTCATGGCCTTGCCACGACGGCCGTTGTCCAGCAGCGAATCGACCGATTCCTGCAGCATCCGCTTCTCGTTGCGGACGATGATCTCGGGTGCCTTGAGTTCAAGCAGACGCTTGAGGCGGTTGTTGCGGTTGATGACGCGACGGTAGAGGTCGTTCAGGTCGGAGGTGGCAAAGCGGCCACCGTCGAGCGGCACCAGCGGACGCAGCTCGGGCGGCAGCACCGGCAGCACTTCCATCACCATCCACTCGGGGCGGATGCCCGAGCGCTGGAAGCCTTCGAGCACCTTCAGGCGCTTGGCGATCTTCTTGATCTTGGCTTCGGAAGTCGTGACCTGGATTTCGTCGCGCAACTGGTTGACGACCTGATCGATGTCGATGGATTTCAGCAGCTCACGGATGCCTTCGGCACCCATCGCGGCCTCGAACTCGTCGCCATATTCCTCGGTCTTGGTGAGGAAATCGTCTTCGGTCAGCAACTGGTTGCGCTTGAGCGGGGTCATGCCCGGCTCGACCACCACGTATGCCTCGAAATACAGCACGCGCTCGATGTCGCGCAGCGTCATGTCGAGCACCATGCCCAGACGCGACGGCAGCGACTTCAGGAACCAGATGTGCGCGGTGGGGCTGGCCAGCTCGATGTGGCCCATGCGCTCGCGGCGCACCTTGGCCAGCGTGACCTCGACGCCGCACTTCTCGCAGATGACGCCGCGATGTTTGAGGCGCTTGTACTTGCCGCAGAGGCACTCGTAGTCCTTGATCGGGCCAAAGATCTTGGCGCAGAACAGGCCGTCACGCTCGGGCTTGAAGGTACGGTAGTTGATGGTCTCGGGTTTCTTGACTTCGCCGTAGGACCACGAACGAATCTTGTCGGGCGAGGCCAGACCGATGCGAATCGCATCGAAATGGTCGCTCTCCTCGACCTGTTTGAAGAGATCCAGCAATGCTTTCATGGGTTCTCCGTTGTATTCCTGTGGCTTGATCAGTTGCGTTCGAGATCGATGTCGATACCCAGCGAACGGATTTCCTTCACCAGCACGTTGAAGGATTCCGGCATGCCGGCGTCGATCGCATGTTCGCCCTTGACCATGTTTTCGTAGACCTTGGCGCGGCCGGTCACGTCATCGGACTTGACCGTGAGCATTTCCTGCAGGGTGTAGGAAGCGCCATAGGCTTCGAGCGCCCAGACCTCCATCTCGCCGAAACGCTGGCCGCCAAACTGCGCCTTGCCGCCCAGCGGCTGCTGCGTGACGAGGCTGTAGGGGCCGGTGGAACGCGCGTGCATCTTGTCGTCGACCAGGTGGTGCAGCTTCAGGAAGTGCATGTAGCCGACGCTGACCGGACGGTCGAACGGGTCGCCCGTGCGACCGTCGCGCAGGATGAGCTGCGTCTTGCTGGGCGTGAAGCCCAGTTTCTCGGTACGCGGATCTTCCGACGGATAGGCCAGATCCAGCGCGGCACGGATTTCCTTCTCGGACGCACCATCGAAGACCGGCGTGGCGAAGGGAACGCCATCGCGCAGGTTGCGTGCCATCTCGATCAGTTCCTCGTCGCTCAGCTCGCCGAGGTCGGCCTTCTGGCCCTGCTCGTTGTAGACGCGCTCCAGATAGCGGCGCAGTTCCTCGACCTTCACCTTGCGATCGAGCAGTTCGCCGATGCGCAGGCCCACGCCCTTGGCGGCCCAGCCGAGGTGGATTTCCAGGATCTGACCGACGTTCATCCGCGAGGGCACGCCCAGCGGATTGAGCACGATGTCGCAGGGCGTGCCATCGGCCATGTAGGGCATGTCTTCCACCGGCACGATGCGCGAGACCACACCCTTGTTGCCGTGGCGACCCGCCATCTTGTCACCGGGCTGGAGGCGCCGCTTCACGGCCAGATACACCTTCACCATCTTCAGCACGCCCGGCGGCAGTTCGTCGCCCTGGGTGAGCTTCTTGCGCTTTTCTTCAAAGGCCAGGTCGAAGTCGTGGCGTTTCTGTTCGATGGCTTCCTTCATGCCTTCGAGCCAGCGTGCATCTTCCTCGCCGGCCAGACGGATCTCGAACCAGTGCCAGCGATCGAGGTCCTTCAGGTACTCGGACGTGACGACCGTGCCCTTGGCCAGCTTCTTCGGACCGCCGTTGGCTTCCTTGCCTTCAAGGAAACGCTCGATACGGCTGAAGGCATCGTTCTCGACGATGCGCAGCTGGTCGTTCAGGTCGAGACGGAAACGCTTCAGTTCGTCGTCGATGATCGACTGGGCGCGCTTGTCGCGGGTGATGCCTTCACGGGTGAACACCTGCACGTCGATGACGGTGCCGTTCATGCCCGAGGGCACGCGCAGGCTGGTGTCCTTCACGTCGGATGCCTTCTCGCCGAAGATGGCGCGCAGCAGCTTTTCTTCCGGGGTGAGCTGGGTTTCGCCCTTCGGCGTGACCTTGCCCACCAGCGTGTCGCCGGCCGTGACTTCGGCGCCGATGTAGACGATGCCCGACTCGTCCAGACGGGCGAGCTGGCTTTCCGACAGGTTGGAAATGTCGCGGGTGATTTCCTCGGGGCCGAGCTTGGTGTCGCGGGCCAGCACCGACAGTTCCTCGATGTGGATCGAGGTGTAGCGGTCATCGGCCACGACCTTCTCGGAGATCATCACCGAATCCTCGAAGTTGTAGCCGTTCCAGGGCATGAACGCGATCAGCATGTTCTGCCCCAGGGCCAGCTCGCCCAGGTCGGTGGATGCACCGTCGGCAATCACGTCACCGGCAGCCAGACGATCACCCTTCTTCACGATGGGACGCTGGTTGATGTTGGTGTTCTGGTTGCTGCGGGTGTACTTGATCAGGTTGTAGATGTCGACGCCGACTTCACCGGCCACGGCTTCCTCGTCGTTGACGCGGATAACCACGCGGTTGGCATCGACGTAGTCGACCAGACCGCCACGCAGGGCCGTGACGACGGTGCCCGAGTCGACCGCGCAGGTGCGCTCGATGCCGGTACCGACCAGCGGCTTCTGCGGACGCAGGCAGGGCACGGCCTGACGCTGCATGTTGGCGCCCATCAGTGCGCGGTTGGCGTCATCGTGCTCCAGGAAGGGAATGAGCGAGGCCGCCACCGAGACGATCTGCGACGGTGCCACGTCGATGTATTCGACGCGGTCGGCCGACACGAGCTGGGTCTCGCCGTTGATGCGCACCGACACCAGTTCGCCGGTGAGTTCGCCCGCATCGTTCACCTGGGCGTTGGCCTGGGCGATGACGTAGCGGCCTTCCTCGATGGCGGAGAGGAAATCGACCTGATGGGTGAGCTTCTTGTTGTCGACCTTGCGATACGGGGTTTCAAGGAAGCCGAATTCGTTCAGGCGGGCATAAAGGGCCAGCGAGTTGATCAGGCCGATGTTCGGACCTTCTGGCGTTTCGATGGGGCAGACGCGGCCGTAGTGGGTGGGGTGCACGTCGCGCACCTCGAAGCCGGCACGCTCGCGCGTGAGACCGCCAGGGCCCAGCGCCGAGACACGGCGCTTGTGCGTGATCTCGGACAGCGGGTTGGTCTGGTCCATGAACTGCGAGAGCTGGCTGGACCCGAAGAACTCGCGGATGGCAGCACTGATCGGCTTGGAATTGATCAGGTCGTGCGGCAGCAGGTTTTCGGTTTCGGCCTGGCCCAGACGCTCGCGCACGGCGCGTTCGACGCGCACCAGCCCGGCACGGAACTGGTTTTCGGCCAGTTCGCCCACGCAGCGCACGCGACGGTTGCCGAGGTGGTCGATGTCGTCGATTTCGCCCTTGCCGTTGCGAAGGTCCACCAGCAGCCTGATGACGGCGACGATGTCATCGTCTTCCAGCGTCATCTTGCCGCTCGTGTCCTCACGGCCCACGCGGCGGTTGAACTTCATCCGGCCCACGCGCGAGAGATCGTAGGTGTCCTCGTTGTAGAACAGGCGGTTGAACAGCGCCTCGACCGCGT
>JAUNHU010000121.1:0-5293 GCA_030523825.1 Lautropia sp.
CGGTCGAGCTTGTCCATCAGCGTGTCGACGGCAGCGTACAGATCGGCGTGTGTGGCTTCGGCAAAGATGTCCTTGCCGGATACGCGCAGGGTCACTTCGGCGCGTTGCACGAGTTTTTCGACGGAGAGGATGACCGACACATCGATGACCTGATCGAAGTGCTTGCGAATGCGGGCCAGCTTGGTGGTGACGTATTCGCGCAGGGCCGGGGTGACTTCGACATGGTGTCCACTGATTGAAAGATTCATGCCTGGGTACTCCTTGAAAAAAGAAACCGTTTGATCTCCTGATACACCGTGTCCCGGAGGGGGCGGGTGTGCTCGTGGCGCATCGTGCTTGCGCCGGATCTTGTTGCTGGCAGTGGGCTCAGCGCGCCTTGCGCTGGGAGGCCGGGGGTTTTCCGATGGATTCCCGGTATTTCGCCACCGTGCGGCGGGCGATGCTGATGCCTTGCTGGCCGAGCAGTTCCGTAAGCTGATTGTCGGATAGTGGCTGGGTGGGGGGCTCCTTGTCGATGAATTGGCGGATGAGTTCGCAGATGGCGGTGCTGGAGACGGCGCCCCCGGATTCGGTGGCGACGTGACTGCTGAAGAAGTGCTTCAGCTCGAACACCCCGTGCGGGGTTGCCATGTATTTCTGGGTGGTGGCCCTCGAAATGGTCGATTCGGAAAAACCGGTGGTTTCGGCGATTTCGCGCAGAACCAGCGGCTGCATGCCGACGGGGCCGCGTTCGAGAAAGCCGGTCTGTCGATCGACGATGGCCTGTGACACCAGCTGGATGGTGCTGAAGCGCTGCTGGACATTGCGCACCATCCAGTGCGCTTCCTGCAGCTGGCGGCTGAGGCTGTCATCGGCAGAGGCGGTTTCACCAGCATGGGGTGATGCTGTTGTTGATGCTGGCTGAGCCACGTCCCCTCGCTTCCATTGTGCCTCAGTTTCGGTGGCTGTGGGGCGGGCGTTTTGGTGGTTTTTGAACAGGCGCGCGTAGTCGGGGTTTACCCTGAGCGTGGGGACGGCTGCCTGGTTGAGGCTGACCTGCCAGCTGCCGTTGCTGCGCCGGCGGACGGTGACATCCGGGCGCACGTAGGTGGGCTGGTCGGCGCTGAAACGGTTGCCGGGGTGGGGGTCGAGCCGGGTGCGGATGAGCGTGTGGGCCTCGCTGAGCTGGACCTCGGTGCAGCGCAGCCGCTTGCGCAGGCGGTCGTATTCACGGTCGGCCAGCAGGTGCAGGCAGTCGTCTTCCACCAGCTGGCTGGCGAGTGCGATGAGGGGGCTGTCGGCGGGGTATTCGCCGGCGAGTTCGCGCAGTTGCAGCCGCAGGCATTCGCTGGGGCCGCGGGCACCCACGCCGGCGGGGTCGAATCCTTGGAGGATGCCGAGTGCCCTGTCCAGTTCGTCGAGGGCGATGCCGTGGGGGGCCAGTAATTCGTCGTGCAGTTCGCTGAGGGCGCTCTGCAGGTAGCCGTGCTGGTCGATGTCCTCGATGAGGATGTCGACGAGCTGGCGTTGCAGGTCGTTGCAGGGGGTGCCGCGCAACTGTTCGCGCAGGTGCTCGTGCAGGGACAGGCCGGGCACGAAAGTGTCGCCGGGGCTGTCGTCGTCGCTGTCGGGGCGCGGGCCGTTGCTGCCTTCGGCCGTCCAGGGGCCGTCGTCGGCATCGTCGGCCGGGTATTCGGTGTAGTCGCTGCCCTGGCTGTCGGTGCCGTCCGGGCTGGCCGGCCCGGTGGCAGCAGGATGGGCGGACTCGTGATGCCCGGTACCATTGGCAGGCAGATCCGTTCCGGTGGCGCCGGCATCGCCCGTCCAGGCGTCGCTGCCGCGGTAGTGCAGGCTGCTGTCGGACGAGAGGATGACGGTGTCACGCCACGGGTCGTCGGTACGCTCCAGGAAGGGGTTGCTGTCGACCGCCTCGCCGATTTCCTGGTCGAGGTCGACGGTGGAGATCTGCAGCAGGTGAAAGCCCTGACGCAGCTGCGGCGTGAGCTTTAGTTGCTGGCTCTGTCGTACCTGAAGCGTGGGCTTCACCGAAAAGGCTCTCCTCTTTTGTCATCCCGCCTGCCGGGGCAGGGAGAAGGATGGCGCAGCTTGCCGTTTCGGGTGGGCCCCTGTCCGACGGAGGGCAGAAGCGTGCCGGTCGGACGGTGCAGGGCTGGTGCGGGTGGCTTACATGCGGAAATCTTCGCCGAGGTAAGCCTTGCGCACGCGCTCGTCCTGGATGATCTCGTCGGGGCGCCCGGAGGCAAGTACGACACCATCGTTAATGATATAGGCTCTGTCGCAGATGCCAAGGGTTTCGCGGACGTTGTGGTCGGTGATGAGCACGCCGATCTTGCGGTTCTTGAGCAGGTTGACGATGCGCTGGATCTCGATGACTGCGATGGGGTCGACGCCGGCGAAGGGTTCGTCGAGCAGGATGAAGCGTGGCGAGCTGGCCAGCGCCCGGGCGATCTCGACGCGGCGGCGCTCACCCCCGGAGAGGGAGATCGAGGCGTTCTCGCGGATGTGCTCGATCTGCAGTTCCTTCAGCAGTGATTCGAGGCGGCGTTTCTGTTCGTCGCGTTTGAGCGGGCGGCCCTTCTCGTCCACCTGCAATTCCAGCACCGCCAGCACGTTTTCTTCCACGGAGAGCTTGCGGAACACCGAGGCTTCCTGCGGCAGATAGGACAGCCCCAGCCGGGCGCGCTGGTGGATGGGCAGGTGGCTGATCGACTGGCCGTCGAGTTCGATGTTGCCCGCATCGGTGGCAACCAGACCGGCGATCATGTAGAAGCAGGTGGTCTTGCCGGCACCGTTACGGCCCAGCAGCCCGACCACCTGGCCGCTGGCCACTTCCATCGACACGTCCTTCACCACGACCCGGCTGCCATAGGCTTTCATCAGGTGCTGGGCCTTGAGGTGGCTGTCGGGGGCATGCTGCCGGGATGGCGTGGTGGCTTCGGGCATCGGGGTGAGACGTGTTGTGGATGATGGACTGAAGGATGTGCGGTGCCCTGATGCTGGCAGGCGATGCGGCGAGGAGCACAGGGGCTTCAGGCCACGGATCGGGGCAGGTCAGGGCGGATGCAGGCGGTGTCGGGTTGTGGGTGAACGGAAGGCCGGTGGAAGGGGTCAGCGCTTGCCCGACAGGCGGCCGGCTTCATTCAGGGGAAGCGGCGAGCCGGGCGGGCAGGGGGCCGCCGAACCACTGGCCTTGCCATCGGCGGGGGCGTTGCTGCCGGGCTGGATGATGATGCGGACCCGGCCACTGCCGGTGCCCTCGCGGCGGGCGCCGGGCTGCTTGCCATCGACCGTGAAGGTTTCGGAGGCCGCGCTGTAGACGATGGTGCCGCCGGTGATCTCGTCGACCGGCTGGTTACAGTTCTGGCGATGCAGGCGGGCACGACCGGTGAGTGTGACCTTCTCGGTGCGTGAGTCGTAGAAGATCTGGTCGGCCAGCCCGTGGATGTACTGCTCCATGCCGTCACGCTTCTGGCGGAAGGTGGCCTGGTCGCCATTGACCTGGGCGGTCTGGGCGTTGGGGCCCACCTGCTTCAGCACGAGGCGCTTGCCCTGGATGCGGATGCTGCCCTGCGTGAGGATGACGTTGCCGGTGAAGGTGGATACCTTGGAGGCATCGTTGTATTCGAGGTGATTGGCCTCGATGTTGATCGGCTTGTTGCTGTCGCCGTGCTCGGCATGGGCCGGGCAGACCAGCAGCAGCGACATCAGCAGGGCCAGCGGCAGATGGGGCAGGGGGCTGGCCGTTCGGTGGACTGCTGACATGCGATTGATTCTCGGAATCCGGGTTGGCATGGGGACACGTCGGGCCGCAGGGTGAGGCGGCCACGCTGAAGTTTAGCCGGAAGATCGCGGGGGTTCCGGTTTTTTTGCGTCGGGAGTGGGGGCCGTCGATGTGCCGGCCTCATCTGCACGGGGCTGGAACTGGCCACGCACGCGGCTCTGCAGCAACAGTCGCTGGCCCTTTTCCTCCAGAACCATGCCGACCCCTTCCAGCTGGTTGTCGCCTGCCTGCATCTGCACGGGCTCCGTGGTGGTGATGACACGGGTGGCCAGGTTGATGGTGGCGGCCTGCGTCGTCAGGCGCAGTGCCGGGTTGCTGTCGTCGCCGGCACGCAGCACCACCACATCCTTGCTGAGTTCGGCCACGTCTCCGGTGTCGAAGGCACTGCCCTCGCGGGCATTCACGGTGGTCAGTGGCTGGGTTTCGTCCAGCGAGATGATGAGCGGATTGGAAAAGACGATGCGCTGGTCGAGCGGGAAGTGCCGCATGTGTTCGGCCTCGACGCGCACCGAGGGCGCGCCGGTTTCGTCGGCGCGCATCAGGCTCATCTTCTCGACGAAATAGTCGGGGTCGGGACGGCCGGCAACCGGCGGGGCCTGCACGCCCTTCTCGGCCTTCTGGGCAAAGTAGTAGCTGGTCATGCCCAGGGCAATCAGGATCAGGACCGAGGCCGTGCCGGCCAGACGGTCAAAGAGGCGTGGACTCATCGTGTCTGTCAGCGGGCGGCGGGTGCGTCGCCCCGGAATTCGGCCAGCAGTGCGGCACGCTCGCCGCGGATGTTGAGCAGGAAATCGGCAAACTCGCGTACCGCGCCCCTGCCGGCCTTGGCAGTAGCCACCCAGCGGGCCACGGCTCGCACTTCTTCCACGGCATCGGCCGGGGCTGCCGGCAGACCACAGGCGCGCATCGCGGCCAGGTCGGGCCAGTCGTCACCGACGAAGGCGGTTTCGGCGAGGCTGATGCCCAGCTGGTCACAGAGGCCGCGCAGCGTGGCGAGCTTGTCCTTCACGTCCTGAAAGACGTGCGGGATTTTCAGTTCGCGGGCACGCTGTTCGACGATGGTGGAGCTGCGGCCGGTGATGATCGCCAGCTCGATGCCGCAGCGGCGCAGCAGCGTCAGGCCGAAGCCGTCACGCACGGAAAAGGACTTGGTGATCTCGCCCTGCGGGCCGATCCAGATGCGGCCGTCGGTGAGCGTTCCGTCGATGTCCATCACCACGAGACGGATGTTGCGGGCGGTTGCAAGAATGTCCATCGGTTCACCCCGGTTGTCGTCGATGCACGCAGCGTGCCGGCCCCTGCGGAGCCCTTCCTCATACTACTCTGCATCTTTTTGATGTGCTTGTCGACCGCTGGCTGACCCGCTCCGCACGAGCGGGCGGGGGCGAGCCACCGGTGTGGCCTGCGGTCGTTCTGCCGTCACACCACGCGGGCGGTCAGCAGATCGTGGAAATGCAGCGCGCCCTGCAGGCGGCGGTCGGCATCGGCCACCAGAATCTGCGTGATGCGGCG
>JAUNHU010000121.1:5393-7447 GCA_030523825.1 Lautropia sp.
TCGTCGCCCTGGCGCATCACGTCGGCCACGTGGGTGAGCAGGCGCCGTCCCAGCGAGCCGCCGGGATGCGAGCGGGCGAAGTCCTCGCTGCCGAAACCGCGAGCCTCCAGCAGGGCGACTGCCAGCGCATCGCCCAGCGCAAGAGCTGCCGTCGTGCTGGCGGTGGGGGCCAGGTTCAGCGGGCAGGCTTCCTGTTTCGCGCCGGCGTAGAGATGGATGTCGGCGTGCTGCGCCAGTGGCGACCCGGCATCGCCGGTGAGGGCGATGAGCGCCGTGCCAGCCCGCTTCACCTGCGGGATGATGGTGAGCAGTTCGTCGGTGCGTCCGGAGTTCGAGAGGGCGACGAACACGTCCTGCGGCGTGACCATGCCCAGGTCGCCGTGGCTGGCCTCGGCCGGATGCACGAAGAAGGCCGGCGTGCCGGTGGAGGCCAGCGTGGCTGCGATCTTGCGGGCGATGTGCCCCGACTTGCCCATGCCACTGACGATGACGCGCCCCGTGCAGGCGAGGATCAGCCGGCAGGCCCGTGCGAAATCGGCGTCGATGGTGTGGCTGAGCTGCTGGATGGCATCGGCCTCGATGGCCAGCACGTTGCGGCCACGGGCGATGAGGGCTGCGTCGTCGATGGGGGCGGGGTTCTGTGTGTTCACCGGTCGGGATCTGGACGGGAATGGCCTGTGGCCCGCTGATTGTGTTGGTGCGGTGAGCCTGCCGGGGACATTCCGGTGGAAGGTTGGTTCCTCGGGGGACGGGCGCTGCTGCGGACCTCCCTCTTTTTCAGGGGGCAGCAGATTCGCACGCAACTTCCAGTATAGAGCCTGTCGCGCCCGATCCTGTCTTCATCGGATGGGGGATGCCCCTGTGCTGCCGCATGAATGCCCCAGGTGCCGCGGCACGCCTGTGGCCTTCCCTGCGCCGTTCGGAGATATTGCGGCCTGTTTTTGCGCCAAAAAAGTGGCGGCCAGGATGGGGGCGGCAGGGAGGGGGAGGGCAGCCCGCTCCGATGGATGGTCAATGGCCCAGGGGCGGACGCGGGAACTGCGTGCATGCGGACGGAATGTGCCGTTATACTGACTGCCCGTTCATTAACCTGCCGGACGTGTGCCAGCCGGCTGTGGTGTCCTGTGATGTGTTGCAAGCGGGCAACCGAGTGCATGCCAGCGGGAGACGGGTGTTGTCCGAACGTCTGCTTTGTGCCGTGACCAGCCCCCAAAATGGTGCGTTTGCCGGACGATCATGTGTTTTTGCAGTGGCGGCCAGTGTTTCATGCTAGTTTTGCCAGCTGCGTTTTTTCAGAAACGGTCGAATTTGGATAACGATACCTTATTGTCGATCGAGAATCTCAGCTTCGGGTACTCGCCCGAGCGCCTGATTCTCGACGACATCTCGATGAAGTTCCCGCGTGGCAAGGTGGTTGCCCTGATGGGAGGCTCCGGTAGCGGCAAGACCACGGTGTTGCGCCTGATCGGCGCACAGGTGCGTCCGCAGAAGGGCAAGATCATGCTCGACGGGGTGGACGTGCACAGCCTGGGCAAGAAGGAGCTTTACGAGGCCCGGCGCAACATGGGCATGCTGTTCCAGTTCGGCGCGCTGTTCACCGACCTCGACATCTTCGACAACGTGGCCTTCCCGTTGCGCGAGCAGACCGGTCTGTCCGAGCCGATGATCCGCGATCTGGTGCTGATGAAGCTGCATGCGGTGGGCCTGCGTGGCGCGGCGCATCTCACGCCGGCGCAGATTTCCGGGGGCATGGCACGACGGGTGGCACTGGCGCGCTCGATTGCGCTCGACCCGCAGCTGCTGATGTATGACGAGCCCTTTGCCGGTCTCGACCCGATCTCGCTGGGCACCATTGCGCACCTCATCAAGACATTGAACTCCGCGCTGGGCTCGACTTCGATCCTGGTCACGCATGATGTGCAGGAAACCTTCGAAATTGTCGATTACGCCTACGTGATGAGCGGTGGCAAGGTCATCGGTGAGGGCACGCCCGAGCAGTTGATGGCCTCCACCGATCCGCAGGTGGTGCAGTTCCTGAATGGCCGGCGCGACGG
>JAUNHU010000122.1 GCA_030523825.1 Lautropia sp.
TGCCGATCTGGCGCTCTGCACGCGGCAGCTTGCCAGCCTGCTCACGGCGCGCCTGCCGCTGGAAAGGGCGCTGAGTGCCGTGGTCGAGCAGGCCGAGTCCGCCAGGGTGCGGGAGCGTTTCGCGGCCGTGCGTTCCGATGTCGTCAGTGGCCAGACCCTCACGCTGGCGATGGCGAAATTCCCGCGGGATTTTCCCGACACCTATCGGGCGCTCATCAGTGCAGGCGAGCAGTCAGGCGATCTGGCGCAGGTGATGCAGCGGCTGGCCGGCTATGTCGAGAACCGTACTGCACTGGTCAGCAAGGTGAAGATGGCCTTCACCTACCCGATCATCGTGGCCGTGGTGGCGGTGGCCGTCATCATCGCGCTGCTCACCTTCGTGGTGCCCCAGGTGGTCAGCGTCTTCAACCAGACCCGCCAGGATCTGCCCACGCTCACCGTCATCCTCATCAACCTGTCCGCTTTCATTCGCAACTGGGGCTGGCTGGTGCTGCTGGTGGGGGCCGGGGCCTTCGTTGCCTTCCGCTATTCGCTGCGGGCGCCCACGGCAAAGCTCTCCTTTCACCAGAAGCTCCTGAAGATGCCGATGTTCGGCCGCCTCATTCGTGGCGTGAACGCGGCGCGTTTCGCCTCCACGCTGGCCATTCTCACGGCCAGCGGCGTGCCGCTCATCCGCGCACTCGAAGCCGGGGCCGACACGCTCACCAACGTGGCAATGAAGGCCGAGGTGCGTGAGGCGCTGGGCCAGGTGCGCGAAGGTGCGCCACTGGCCAGGGCACTGGGCAAGGGCAAGACCCTGCCGCCGCTGCTCATCCACATGACGGCCAGCGGCGAGGCCACAGGCGAACTGCCCGAGATGCTGGAGCGTGCGGCCGAAACACTCTCGCAGGAAGTGGAACGCAAGACGCTGACCATGACCACGCTGCTGGAGCCGATCCTCATCCTCGTCACCGGCGGCATCGTGCTGATGATCGTGCTGGCCGTGCTGCTGCCCATCATCGAGATCAACCAGCTGGTGCGCTGAGCCTTCCAGTCCACTCGGGAGTCGGCGGCCCCGGCGCCTTGTTCTGCACACCTGGCGGGGGCGCGGAGGCAGACAGCTTCACGGCGCGCTCGGGGGCCTTTGGGGCCTTGGGGCCGGAAAAGTCAAACTTTGACAACAGAAGGACTTTTTCGGCCCGATGTCTTGATATCGGGGCGAGGTGTCCGCATGATGACTCTGTCGGCCAATGTTGGCCCCTGTCTCTTTCCTGTGGAGGAAACCGACATGTTCTGGTTGCTGCGTATCCGTCGCCTGTTCCGTGCTACCGGCCGTGAGGCGCTGATGCTCTGGTATGCCCTGCGCAATCCCGACACCCCGCTGCCCGTCAAGCTGGGCACGATTGCGCTGGGTTTCTACCTGTTCTCGCCCATCGACATCGTTCCCGATCTGGCCGTGCTGCTGGGCATTGCCGATGACGTGGCCATCCTGCTGCTGGGCATCCCGTTCCTGGCCAACCGTCTGCCCGCCCATGTGGCGGCCGAAGCCGCGGCCAAGGCCGAGCGTTCCTGGCTGGGCAGCAAGCTCTTTCGCAACAACGCCCAGGCACGCTGATATCCAGTAGTCCTGAGATCCAGTTTCGTATCAAACCGGGGGCCATCGGCCCCCGTTTTCCTTTGGGGCCGAGCCCGCGCCCATCGCGCCCGCTGAAGCGCAGACCCGTTCATTCAGCGGAATCGGTCGCGCTCCAAGGCCCTGGCCTTACCGAAATGCCCCGGCCCGTGTTTGCGGGTCTGGTTAATTAATAATGGAGGAGCCCCATGAGCACGACCATTCCCGGCCCTGATGGCCGTCCGCGCTGCCGCTGGTGCGCGGCCACCGCCGATTTCTTTCCCTATCACGACACCGAATGGGGCTTTCCGGTGTCCGATGATCAGCGCCTGTTCGAGAAGATCTGTCTCGAAGCCTTTCAATCCGGCCTCAGCTGGCGCACCATCCTTGCCAAACGCGAAGGCTTTCGCAACGCCTTCTGCCAGTTCGACTTCAACCGCATCGCCCGTTTCAACGAGCAGGACGTGGAACGTCTGCTGAACGATCCCGGCATCGTCCGCCATCGCGGCAAGATCGAGGCCGTCATCAACAATGCGCGCCGCGCGCAGGAGCTGGTGGCAGAGGCCGGTTCCATTGCCGCCTTCGTCTGGGCTTTCGAGCCCGGGCCCATCGCAGCCGCTGAAGCGCAGACCCGTTCCACTTCACCGGAATCGGTGGCGCTGTCGAAGGCCCTGAAAAAACGCGGCTGGAAGTTTGTCGGACCCACCACCGTGTACGCCTTCATGCAGGCCATGGGGCTCGTCAACGATCACGCCGACGGCTGCGTGATCCGCACCGAAGTCGATGCGGCACGCAAGTCTTTCGCGCGACCGAAAGGGCACACCACGATAGAGGCATTTCGTGGCAGGTTGCCCGCAGATTTCCGTTTTGATCGTGATGAAGCCAATGACCGGCGCTGAGGGTGGCATCTCGTGAGTTCGGGTACGAGATCGAATCAGCGAGGTCCGAAGACATGCAGGATGGCCGGCAATTTGCCAGCGGTTTGCTGATCAGGAATCCCTTCCTGTTGCCGTAAAGGCTCAACCTGTGATGGGCTGAACATTCATCCCACCCAGCACCCCACAATCCACCTGCCAGCGGTGAGTGGCCAGGTCATCGGCCCGGGTTCGGCCGAGAGTGAGCAGCGCGATGGGTTTGCCGAGCTGGGCTGCCAGCCGGGCAAAACGATAACCGGAATACACCATCAGCGATGAACCGACCACCAGCAGGGCGTCGGCGTCTGCGATGATGGCTTCGGTTTCGCGCACGCGCGCCGCAGGCACGCTTTCGCCAAAGAAGACGACATCCGGCTTCAGCATGCCACCGCAGGCCGGGCAGACCGGGGCCACAAAACCCGGCAGCGCCGCCTCATCGACATCGGCATCGCCGTCGGGGGTCTGGGTTGCCTGTTGCTTAACCCAGTGCGGATTATCTTGCTGCAGGCGTGCCTGAATGTCGTCGCGCGAGAACTGGCATCCGCAATCCATGCACTGCACCCGGTCTATGCGCCCATGCAGGTCGATCACGCGAGGCTGGCCGGCCTGGGCATGCAGCCCATCGACATTCTGTGTGATGAGGCCGGAAATGCGCCCGGCATGTGCCCAGCGCGCCAGTGCCAGGTGCGCCGCGTTGGGGCGGGCGGTGCGCAACATGGGCCAGCCCACGAAACTGCGCCGCCAGTAGCGGGCGCGCAGCGCCGTGTCGTGCATGTATCCCTGGTAGGTGATGGGAGAGCCCCGCTGCCATTGGCCGTCGACACCCCGGTAATCGGGAATGCCGGATGCCGTGCTGATGCCGGCCCCGGTCAGCACCGCCAGATGCCGATGGCGGGCAAGAAAGGCTTCCACTTCCGCCTGTACGGTTGCGGGGTCTGTGATGGCTTCGACTGCGGGTGCAGGCAGCGGGCGCATGGCGGTAATCGACTGCAGGCGGGCCGGGCGGGTGCGTTGCCTGTTGTCGATCTCGGCCTGGTGTTCGGGGCGGATGCGCATATCCGCTGGTGGAGGAGCGTTCATGTCTACAGATAGTCTGGGGGAAGCGCCACCAGATTTTCCGCCAGCCAGTGCTTTTGCGGATACTGGTTGATGATGATGCCGTGCTCTACCTCGATGTCATTGGCCGGCAATTGCTGGCGAAGGAAATCGAAGGCAGCGCCCATTTTGCGCAGCGGTCTGGCTGTTGTCTTGATCTCCACAGGATAAAGTTTGCGATCCCATTCGATCAGCAGGTCGATTTCCTTCTGGCTGGTGTCGCGGTAGAAATAGATCGGTGGCTCGATACCCCGGTTATGAAACGACTTGATGATCTCGCTGACGACGAAGGTTTCGAAGAACTGACCGCTTCTGGCACCCAGCCGGATGGTGTCGGGCGTAAGCCATTTGGTCAGCCAGGCCATCAGGCCGGTGTCCATCATGTAGAGCTTGGGTGTCTTGATCGCGCGCTTCAGGTGGTTGTTGCTGTAGGGCGCAAGCAGGTGGATGATGCCGGATGTCTGCAACACGGTTGTCCAGCGCCGGATGGTGTCCACCGACACGCCCACATCCTGTGCCACGCTGCTGTAGTTCAGCAATTCGCCACTGCGTGCAGCAATGGCGGCCATGAAGCGGGTGAAGTCGTTGGTGCTGTCGATATTGGCCAGCTGGCGCACATCGCGTTCGATATAGGTGGCCACATAGGAGGCGTAGTACACATCCCAGTTGGTGTCCTGCTGATGCAGCCTGGGCATGTAGCCCCGATGGATCAGCTGCCACAGGTCGGAGCAGGGCACGAGCGTCTTTTCGCGCTGTTCAAGATAGGTGAGGGAAGGGATGAAGGGCTCTGTCATCTCCATGCCCTGAATCTCGCGCAATGACAGACCCGAGAGCTTCAGCACGGCAACCCGTCCGGCCATGCTTTCACTCACGTGCTGCATCAGCCCGAACGCCTGTGAACCCGACAGCAGAAAGAGGCCGTTCTGCTGCTGGCGGTCGATGGCGAGCTTGAGCGATGAGAACAGCGCCGGCACGTGCTGCACTTCATCGAGCACCAGCCTGCCCGGATGGTTGAGCATGAAAAGCGCCGGCTCGCTGGCAGCCTGTTCGCGGAGCAGCGGGTCGTCGAAACTCACGTAGCGGTAATCGGGCGCCACGTGTTGCAACAGCGTCGATTTGCCCACTTGCCGCGGGCCGGTGATGAGCAACGCCGGAAACTGGGCCTGGAGCTGCGCGATCAATGGCTGAATCTGTCGGGTGATGTAGGTGGGCATCCTGGTTTACCTGGTCGGCCGGGTGTACCGGTGAAAGCGCATGTGTGGCCTGCCGGGTGTGTTTTCCGACGCGGGTTGGCGTGTCGGGGCTCACCATGTGCGCGTCCACTGCACGCACGCCTTTGGCTCGTTTGCCGACAGGAGGCAGTTTATTTTACGATGCAATCGTAAATTGAACGAGAGGTGCCCATGAAAACCCTTGGACTGATCGGCGGCATGAGCTGGGCTTCCACCATTCCGTATTACCGTCACATCAACGAAACCATCGGACAGCGGCTGGGCGGGCTGCATTCGGCCAGGCTCCTGCTGTACAGCGTGGATTTTCAGGAGATCGAGCGTCTGCAGCACGAAGGGCGCTGGCAGGAGGCGGGCGACGTGCTGGCCGATGCGGCAAGACGCCTGAAGGCAGGTGGGGCGGAAGCGCTGGTGCTGTGCACCAACACCATGCACAAGGTGGCTGCAAACATCGAGGCGGCGGTGGACATTCCGCTGCTGCACATTGCCGACCCCACCGCCGAGGCCATCAGGGCGGCTGGTCTGAAGCGTGTGGCGCTGCTGGGCACACGCTTCACGATGGAGCAGGATTTCTACCGCAAGCGGCTGGAGGAGCGCCACGGGCTGCAGGTGCTGATCCCCGATGACAGCGGGCGGGAGACGGTGCATCGCATCATCTACGAGGAACTCTGCCACGACCGGATTTTGCCCGCCTCGCGCGACGCCTATCTCGACGTGATCGGGAAGCTGGTGGGGCAGGGCGCGCAGGGCATCATTCTGGGATGCACCGAAATTGCGCTGCTGGTGCGGCCCGAGGACGTGAGCGTGCCGCTCTTTGATACCGCGTATCTGCACGCGGTGCATGCCGCAGACTGGGCACTTGGCCCGGATGCCGGTCAGTCTGCTTTATGAGACTCTGCCAGGTTTACGACGTGATCGTGACGAGGAGCCTTCTTCAGTCTTCCGCCTCGCTGACGAAATAGCCCGAGAGCAGGGATGAAGGTATTGTCTTTGGCTCAAGGTAGTTGCGTGAGAGGCCGCTGCCGACATCGGCATGCCGTGCATCTTCGGCGGGAGCAGCACCTGCGGCATGCTGATGCTCGTTTGCCGGCACAGGCTGCGCAGCGTGCGGGGCCGCCAGTGCTGGCGCCTGGTCATCCGCCGAAGCGGGCAGCAGCAGCGCCGAGAGGGAGAGAACGAGCGTGGTCGTGATGATGCGGAAGGGCGAAATCATGCCGGCACAGGTAAACGAAATGGCACCAGCAATATAAATCAGGAAAGGCGTGAATGCGTCCGCCGCGTGTCGGTCGATGAGTGGCATGCACGAATGGCAGAAAATAAAAAAATCCTGTAAAAAAGCAGGCATCTCATTTTGACATTCTGCATTTTCATTGTGCCCGGAAATGCCGTCTGGTTTTTTTTGTCTTGTGCGTCATTCCCGTCCGGGTGGTCTGCCCTTTCTGCCCTGTGTCTCTCGGCTCCCGCCCTTTGTCTGGCTGAAGGGGGCAAGTGCGGGGCATGTATTGCCCGTCCAGGTGATGCGCTCGCCGGGCACCTTCTGAAAGCAAAACCCCCTGCACGGAGGCAGGGGGCTGCGGGTGCAACGACCGGGGGCAGGTGTCAGACGCCGCCCAGTGCGTTGGAGTAGCCGGCATCCACGTAGGTGATGCCGCCGGTCACGCCCGAGGCCAGATCGGACAGCAGGAAGGCCGCGGTGCCGCCCACTTCCTCGATGGTGACGTTGCGGCGCAGCGGGGCTGCGGCTTCCACAGCCGACAGGATGCTGGAGAAGCCCTTGATGCCGGCGGCAGCCAGCGTCTTGATGGGGCCGGCCGAGATGCCGTTGACGCGGATGCCCTTGGGGCCCATCGACTCGGCAAGGTAGCGCACACTGGCTTCCAGCGATGCCTTGGCAACGCCCATGGTGTTGTAATTGGGCACTGCGCGCACGGCACCAAGGTAACTCAGTGTAACCAGTGCGCCATTGCGGCCTTCCATGTAGGGCATGGCAGCGCGGGCCACGGCCACGAAGCTGTAGGCGGAAATGTCATGTGCCATGCGGAAGTTTTCGCGGGTGCAGCCTTCGAGGAAGTCACCGGCGATGGCTTCGCGCGGGGCATAGGCGATGGCGTGGACGACGCCGTCGAACTTGTCCCAGTGCTTGCCCAGTTCGGTCATCAGGCTGTCGATCTGGGCGTCTTCGGTCACGTCGCAGGGGAAAACCAGCTTCGAGTCGAACTCGGCCGCCATTTCGGTGATGCGGTCCTTGAAGCGGTCGCTCTGGTAGGTAAAGGCCAGCTCGGCGCCCTGGTCCCGGCATTGCTTGGCAATGCCGTAGGCGATGGAACGGTTGGACAGCAGACCAAGGATGAGGATGCGCTTGCCTGCCAGAATTCCTGCTTTCATCGTAAAGCCTCGTAGCAAAAATAGACAGAAAGGATTGTCGCATGAGCTGGGCGCCCTACAATGCAGTAGATGTCCGATGATGCGTCTCATGTACCCGATTTCGTTGACCCGGCCGCTTGCGGCACCTGATTGCGCCCCGAGGCGCCTTGCCCTGAAGACCGGAGCCGGCCTGGCTGCCGGGTTGCTGGCC
>JAUNHU010000123.1 GCA_030523825.1 Lautropia sp.
TGGGGCGCGGCGGCAAGCTGAAAGTGGCTGGCTGATGACGGCGATTTCGTGATGGAAGCGGGGCACGCCCCATGCGGGGTGTGAAGGCGGCCGGTGGTGCGATGGCACTACCGGCCGTCTGACATTTTGGGGGAACTCGTCGTCGGGATAAAACACGTTTGCAGGATTGCTGACAGGCGTCATTTGTCATCTTTCAGCCATCGGCGATTGATTCTTCAGTTCCCGGATTGAACAGTCTTCATTCTTTCATCTTCCTTGTCGCAGGGGCCGTGTCATTCAGACATGAGAAATCATTCGATTTGTCATCCATTGCATTCGGAGGAGGGGGATTGCAAGCCACTGTGATCGCGGTGTGACCGAGCCCGATGCCCTGAAGGCCACGCTGGCGAAGTACCGGGAGTTTCAGGAAAGCGACATGCCCATTCTGAACGACGAGCGCGCGTTGTTCGACTGGTGTTGCAAGCAGACTTACATTGCACTCGCCAACATGATGACCGGGGCAGCCATGGTCGGCATCGATTCGTGCCCGGTGGAAGGCTTCAACTATGCAGAGATGAGTCGCGTGCTGGCCGAGGCTGGCGCCTTTGATCCTGCAGAATGGGGTGTTTCGGTGGCGGCAACCTTTGGCTATCGTTCACAGGACATCACCCCCCGGGCACGCAAGGCCCTGGATGAGGTGGTGGTGCGGATGTAATGCCTGAAAGGCTGTTGAAAATCATGCCCGCCATCAGATTCCGGCTGGTTTGCACGTCGCAAGTTATTGCTCTGTCGACACGAGGTGCTTCCTTGCGTGCTTCTGCGGTTGGCATTTCAACAGCTTCCTGAGCTGGAGCAGCAAGCATCTGGCAATTGCCCGGGGCCGTTCAGAACGGATGGTGCCCGGGCATTCCTTATTGTGCGGCTGGTTTCTGGGTGCAGACGGTTCTCGGGTGCCTTTGTTTCTGTTTGCTATACGGTGCTCGCGCATTGTGGTGTTACGCAATGATCTGTTTCGCGTGTGGGGAATTTGTGCAGCGCTTTTTGTTCTGGCGCATCATGAAGCCTGTACCGCAATCAACAGGTTGTGATGATGTACAGAACAGGACTGGCGTTTTTGGGCGCCGCGTTCATGGCGCTGTCATATGGTTGCGCCCTTGAACCCGGGCGCAATCACACAGAGAAAACGGTTCGGGTCTGTTCGCCGGAAGGCGGATGCACCGACAAGACCCGGGATGAAATTCGCGCGCAGCGAATTGGAGATGCCCCGACGCAGCAGGAGTTGCAGGAAGATGCGCGGATTTCCAGTCTGGAGGAAAAGGCCGCTGACGACCCGCGGGCAGCCTTCGACCTGGCGCTGCGTTTCTTCCGGGGAGATGGTGTCCGTCGTGATTCCCGCAAGGCCGTCGTCTGGATGAAGAAGGCCGCCGAAGGTGGAAGCACGCAGGCGCAGGTGGCATTGGGGCGCCTTTATCTGTCGGGCTTCGAGGAAATGGGCCCGGACCCGGCCGCCGCTGAATCGTGGCTGAGCGTTGCTGCGGCCAGAGGCGATGAAGAGGCGAAGAAGCTGCTGACAGAGGCGCAGCGGGCGAAACGGAATGAGGTTGCGTGGCGCAGCTGGGTGGGGGCATATCGCTCGACCTGGCTGGGTCACTGGTGGCATGGCTATGGCTATTACCTGTATTGGGGCGGCCGTGGCTGGCATTACTACTGAGGAGATCCGGGTGAGGAAGTTGTCGATGGGCATCGGGCATTTGGGGCGCCAGCTGGCGCTGCTTTCATCGGTCGCCGTGCTGGTGGCCGGTTGTGGCGCATTGGGCGGGGGCATGGTGTCGCGTGGCAATGCGCCCACCGATGTGAAGGGGGCTGCCTCGGGAAGTGCCAGCGTGGATGCCAACAGCGAGCTGGAACGGTGCGAGGAGCCATTGGGTACGCTGGCGGTCGATGACGGGCGCCTGCGGTCGGGCCTTTATACCTACTCAGACACCCGATCCACCCAGGTCAATTCGCTGATCCGGCTTGCCGTGCAGCAGTCGAATTGTTTCGTCATCACCTCGATTGGCGATGTGCGCACCGAAGGCAGGATCTCGATGATCACCGACAAGCAGCGCAATTCCGGCGAATTTCGCGCGGGCTCCAGACAGGAGAAGGGGCAGCGGGTGGCAGCCGACTACCTGATGGAACCCGACGTGGTCATCGACAATGATTCGACCGGCTCGGTGGCAGGCGCCGTCGCCGGATTCCTGCCGCCTTCCGTGCGGGGGCTGGCCGGAGGACTGGAAGGCAAGGCATCCGTGGTCACGCTCACGTTGTTCGACATCCGCTCGGGCGTGCAGATCGGCATTTCCGAAGGCAATTCGTCGTCGACCAATTTTGGTGCTGCCATCGGCATGCTCAGCGGCAGCGGAGCCGCCGGACTCGGCGGCTTTTCCAGAAGCCCGGAAGGCAAGGCCATCGTCGCCGCCTTCATGGATGCCTACAACAACATGGTGATCTCAATGCGCGAGTACCGGGCGCAGGAAGTGAAGGGCGGCCTGGGGCGCGGTGGCAAGCTGAAGGTGGCTGACTGAGCTGAGGGCGCCGTCCGCATCCGTCGGATGTGGCCAGCTTCCGCGCAGGGGTCAGGATGTATTGGGTCAGGAGATAGTCATGAAAACCTTCAGGCTGAGCAATGGCGTCGACATTCCGGTGTTGGGTTTTGGCGTGTATCAGGTGCCTGCGGGCGAAACCACGCGCGTGGTGCAGGATGCGCTGGCGGCTGGTTATCGGCACATTGATACGGCTGCCGCGTATTTCAACGAAGCTGAGGTGGGGGAGGCCATCAGGAACAGTGGCATTGCCCGTGCCGACATTTTCCTGACCACCAAACTGTGGCTGAACGCCGCCGGATACGAGGCGGCCAAGGCGCAGTTTCAGCGCAGCCTGGATCGCCTGCACACCGATTATCTCGACCTGTACCTGATACATCAGCCCTTTGGTGATGTGCACGGTGCCTGGCGCGCGATGGAGGAACTGCACGAGGCCGGGAAGATCAGGGCCATCGGGGTGAGCAACTTCCACGCAGATCGCCTGGCTGACCTGATGGCATTCAATCGCATCGCGCCGATGGTGAACCAGGTCGAGGTGAATGCGTTCTGCCAGCAGACGGCCGATGTCAGTTTTATGCAGGCCAACGGGATCGTGCCAGAAGCGTGGGGGTCTTATGCCGAAGGCCGCTATGATTTCTTCAACAATCCGGTGCTGGCCGAGATCGGCCGGAAACATGGCAAGACCGTGGGCCAGACCGCCCTGCGCTGGCTGTATCAGCGCGGCATCGTGTCACTGGTGAAAACTGTGCGCGCCGAACGGATGAAGGAAAATCTTGGCGTGCTGGACTTCGAGCTGTCCACCGAAGACATGCTGCGCATCAGCACCCTGGATACGGGTGTCAGTGCACTCGCCACCAGCATGCCGGTCCATTTCGATCACCGTGATCCGAATTTCGTTCACTGGATCACGCAGTTCAGGGCGTGGGATGTGTGATGTAGGACTTGGGCACCTTCGTGGGGCGCGGGCTACAGGTTGGAAGCTGCTGCCGACGGAAGGGGGCGGCCCGTGTCGTAGAGAGGAGGCGTCAGGTTTTCAAGGGTCAGGGCGGGCAGCAGATCCATGACGTCCCGGAAGAGATTGCGATTCTGCCAGTCGCTGCGGTCGCCAATGACGTAGAACCGCCGTTTTGCGCGTGTAGCAGCAACGTTGAGCAGGTTGGGTTCAGACACCGCCCAGTTGCGGGCGCCGTCTCCCTGGGTATTGCCGCCGAGCACGAAGATGACTACCGCAGCCTCCTTGCCCTGCATGGTGTGGATGGTGCCTGTCTTGATCCTTCTGCCCTTGGTGAGCTCCTTCAGCTTATTGTTGACATCCTTGAAGGGCGTGATGACAGCGATGTCGGCATTGTCCACGCCATCGTCCGCCAGCATGCGCAACAGGGTATCGAGGGCCTCGGTTTCAGCCGGAACCCAGTTGCCGCTGGATGCTCCGCGGACATCGATCCATCCGGTCGGAAGTCTGGCAGGGGTTTCCTTGCCGGGAGCCGGCGCGCTGGTGCCATAAACCATGGCGTTGTCATAGGCGATCCGATTGGCCAGTTCGAACATCGGCCGGTCGCAACGACGATGGACCACGAGAGGCAGCCCTACCCAGGTCTTTTCACCTTCGGGTCCGGCCATCCGCCCCCAGCGGGTCGCCGCATCGGCGAGTGTCTGTGCAGACTGCCGGTTGGGGAGCCAATGGGGGTCGAGCTGGTAATGGGTGCGCATGTGTTCCATGACCGCATCCGACACCTTCAGGATGGGCTTGAGTTGCAGTGGATCACCGACGACCACGGCCCGGCGGGCACGCCAGAGCGCGCCAACAGCTGCTTGTGGCGTGGCCTGGCCTGCTTCGTCGATGAGTAGCCAGCCGATTTCGGCAGCTTTCAGGGAACGAAAGCTGCGGTCGAAGGAGGCAAAGGTGCTGCTCAGGACGGGAACCACCATGAAAAGTGACGCCCAGGCGCTGCGGATGCCATCCCGGGACACTCCGCCATAGCCTGTATTGCCCTGGAGGATACTGTTGACGAAAGAGAGGTTGGCCCGCATGCGGGAAGCCTCAAGTTCAAGAAATGTTTGGTGCAGCCTGAGTGCTTGAATGAAGACTTCTGCACGGGCCTTGCGCCAGTCGGGGGGCTGCCAGGGTTCTGCTCGTTCGATGTCCGGTTCGGCAGCGGCGGCACCGCATTCCAGCCATTTCTCGATGCAGGTGGCATGGTGCTCACGCGCGAGCGTCAGGAGTTCGTTGCGCAGCTTTCCGGATCTGCTCGCCAGCGTCTCCTGATGCCGCGTCAGGGCGGCGATTCCGGTGGATGTTTGCGCCTTGTCGGCCTGAAGCTGTTCGATCTGCCGGGAGATTTGATCGAATGCCGATCTGGCGAGGCGGTAGCTGGTGTCGAGCGGGACATGCTCACGTGCCCACCTGCGTTGCCTGCCCCAGAGTGTGAGCAGGTTGGCCATGAGCCCTGGGCGCAGGCGTTCGTGATCGGAAAGTGCCTGATTGCAGGCTTTCAGTCGATCACTGGCAGGTTGCAGTTCACGTTGGTCGATGCCATGAATTTTTGCGCTGCATTCCTGCAGCGCCTGCCTGAGCTGTTGCAGGCGTGCATCATTGGCGGCCTGTGCGTGCTGGGAGTTCCTCAATGCGTCAAGCAATTGCCTGATCCGGGAGGCGTCGGCACGCAGGTTTTCCGACCTTTTCTTTGCCGCTTCATACTGTGCAACTGCCTGCTGCCAGATGCGTTCCTTCTCGGCAGCCGTGCGATTGATATTGGCTTTTGCCTTTTTTTCAAGCCATGCCTCGAAGCCAGGATGATCACTCGCCTGTTCTGGGGGAGACGAAGGATGTGACGAGAGGGGTGTTTGAGGTTGGGGGCATCGAAAGGATGTATTCAACCCGGTGTCATCGCGTGAAGTAACGCCGCCATTTGGCATGGCACCTGTTCCCCCGGCTGCGGAATGCCTGCTTGGGGGCGCCTTTGAGTGGGCGTCGTGGTGGCTGTCGCCATAAAAATAGCCGGACACGAAGCGGCTGCGATTGCTTTTGCTGCCCAGAGGCGCGGAGATCAGACCCCAGGCGCCATCGTTGAGCAGCAGGCTGCCGATTTCGGAAAAATGCCGGGCTTCTTCTTGCCAGGACGGGTCGATGGCATCCAGTTGTGGCAGTTCGCGGGTGATGTTCTCGACAGCGCCGTTGTTGGATGAGGCAACGATCATCTCGAAACCGAACAATGCCGGGTCGAGCAGATAAATGCTGCGTCTCTTGCCGGTATCGTTGGCGTCTTCACGCTGAGCGACGATCTTCTCCTGCGCATTTCCTTCCCTGAATGCCTTGCTGGCGCGGTGAAGGGCTGCGAGGCGGTCGGCGCGCTGGCAGATCACGCTGGCGATGAGATCGCGCAGCAATGTCGTCTTTCCGGTTCCCGGTGGGCCGTTGATGCCAAGGATGCCATCGGCATCCTGTAATTCCTGATGGATGACATTGACGGCAAATTGCTGGGCGTGGACCAGGCCGTAATGTCCCTTGGCAGGCCAGCAGGCGTCTGCGTAGCGTTCGGGCAGGAGTTTGTCGAGCAGGGAAATGGCGTTGCGCGGATCATCAATGTGCTGCCTGTGCCCGGAATCATGTCTCGACAGGTATTGTTCGAGTGGTGGACTGCTGCGTCCGGCCTGAAGTTCGTTCAGGACGAGATTGAGATCGTTGAGAAAGAAGCTGTTGAGCGGATCCTCCGGTTTTTCGGGCGCATCGGTCTGGATGGGGACAGACAGAAAACGGAAGCAGAAATTTTCCAGTATGTCGATGCTGTCAAAAAAGTCGTCCAGCCCTAGAAACGCCCTGATCTGGCAAGTGAGATCACGCAACGTCTCACCACTGAAGGGGGCACCGAGCATGGATGTCGCCAGGTTTTTCAGGGTCTGTTGGTCGCTGTCGAAACCCTCGCGCCAGTCCCGGTTGTTCAGGACACGGCCGAGAAACCAGGCTTCCGATGAGAGGACGAAGCTGTCGGTCAGCAGGTGTCCCTGATGGCTGAAGCTGATGGCAAAGAGTGCGGAAAGGCTGTCGTCCGATTCACGGTAGCCCTGACTGGCGCCGAAACGGGCGTCAAGGGCGTCAGCAACATGTTGGTGCTGATAGAGATGGGCGTAGAGCGTATGCCGCCAGTGCCACTCGATCTTGCGTTTCGGCTTTCCTTTCCATTCGGTTTTGGGCAGGGGCTGGCTTGCACAGAGGCTGTCTGCAGACCACGGGAGAACCGGATTTTCCGTGATGGATACGTCGTGCGTGAATTTGTCGTGCGCGCTATTGCGCTTCTCGATGGGAGGAGGGGTCTGTGGTTGCAGCAGTTCGACCGCATGCCAGTAGCGAATGATGTCAGCCTTGTTCATTTGCTTTCGCCCCCCGTGCCAGCGCCTGTCCGCTTTCTGCGCAGGCCATGTTAAGGGAAAAACGAGTGAACGAAGGGAAAGAGCCGGAAAAGGGCCGGGTTTATGCTTTCGCGGGGAGGAACAAGTTCATAACACGCTCCAGGCGGATGGCATGGGAAGGCATCAACGCATGGCACTGGTATGACACGCACACGTCGGGGGAAGCGGCCAATCGAGGGGAAGCAAAAGCCGTGACCGATGAAGTGCTCCGGCCACGGCTTTTTTGTGTGCCGTGCGGCGACGAAAACCTGCCTGCAAGAACGGCTCATCAGACCAGCGCACAAAGACGGGCGCATTAAGGCAGGAACACAAAACGATAGGTACACAACGGAAAAAGGCCGTATCGGACGGGACGAATCCCGTCGATACGGCCCTTTGTCGGCTGGCCGAAACCCGCTTTGCGGCGGGTTCGGCCGTTGGCTCGACA
>JAUNHU010000124.1 GCA_030523825.1 Lautropia sp.
GCAGCGCCGGTGTCGATGCAGGCGCGCAGCACGGCCATGTTGATGAAGGCCGAGCCCACGTTGATGACGATCTGGGCCTGGGTTTTCCTGATGAGTGCGCGGGTGGCGTCGATGTCGCTGGCATCGAGCGCATGGGCTTCGAGGATGCCGGGGCCTTCGAGACTGCCTTTTTCATGGATGCTGTCGATGATGCCGTGGCACTTGGACAGCGAGCGGGAGGCGATGTGGATGGCCCCCAGTCGGGCGTTGTTCTGGGCGCACTTGTGGGCGACCACGTGACCGACGCCGCCGGCGCCGATGATCAGGACATTTTTCTTCATGTCGAGACGAATACGGTAGCAGGTGAGGGGGGACTGGCGCTGGCATCGGGCCGCTTCCGTGTGCAGGAAAGGGCGCTGCCCTGCCAGTCCGTTTCAGTTCAGGGGAGGCTTCAGGAGCTGGGTGAAACGGGCCGCGCCAAACGGCGTGCGCGGCGTGGCACGCCCGCGCGGCACGCGGTGCCAGCCGCTGGCGGTGGCCGGCGGGACTGCACCCCGTGCTGACGCGGGCATCAGCGTGTCGCTCTCCTCAGGAGAGGCTGTCGCGGTAGTCTTCATAGCTGAAACGTCGTTGAAGTTCGATCTGGCCGTCGAGCCGGCGCACGGCGATGGCAGGCATGTTCACGCCGTTGAACCAGTTTTTCTTGACCAGGGTGTATCCGGCCGCATCCTGGATGCTGAGTCGATCACCGACGGCGAGCGCCTTGTCGAAGGAGAACTCGCCGAAGATGTCGCCCGCCAGGCAGGTGTTGCCGCAGATCTGGTAGCGATGGGGGCCGGCATCGGGTTCGATGCGTGCCGGCAGCTGGTAGATGAGCAGGTCCAGCATGTGGGCCTCGGTGGAGGCGTCGATGATGGCTATGGGGGTGTCGCGCCCTTCCTGCACGTCGAGCACGGTGGTTTCCAGCGTGGCGCTGCCGGTGATGGCGGCCTCGCCGGGTTCGAGATAGACCTGCACCTGCATGCGATCAGCGAAGGCACGCAGGCGTGCGGCCAGCGTATCGAGCGGGTAGTCGGGGGCGGTGAAATGGATGCCGCCGCCGAGGCTGACCCAGTCGAGGCGCTTGAGCAGGTGGCCGAAGCGGTCTTCGATGTGATCGAGCATCTGCGAGAAGTGCCCGACGCTGCGGTTCTCGCAGTTGTTGTGGATCATCACGCCGGAGATGCGGTCGATGGCGCGTGCGATGACGGCCGGATCGGATTCGCCCAGCCGGCTGTTGGGGCGTGCCGGGTCGGCCAGCAGGTAGGGGGAATTGCTGACGCCGGGGTTGAGGCGCAGGCCGAGTGGAACGTCACCTGCGAGCGGGCCGAGGCGGTCGAGCTGGCCGATGGAATTGAAGATCAGCTTGTCGGCGTACTGCGTGGCGTCGATCAGATCCTGCCGGGACCAGGCCACGCTGTAGCCGTGGGTTTCTCCACCGAACTTTTCATGGCCGAGCCGGACTTCGTTCAGCGAGGACGATGTCGTGCCATCGAGATACTCGCGCATGAGCGGAAAGACCGACCAGCTGGCAAAACACTTGAGTGCAAGCAGGGCCTTGGCGCCGGAGAGCTTGCGCAGACGGGCAATGGTGTCGAGATTGCGCTGAAGCCGTGTCTCGTCGATGAGGTAGTAGGGGGTGGGGATGGACATTCCGTGTTGCGATTCCCTTGCGGTCAAGGCGGCACGATGCCGGGGCGGGCTGGCAGGATTGCCTTGCCCATGAACGGTGGCCCGCGGGCCGGGAGGTAAAGGAACGGGCCCGGTGCGGGCCTGGCCGGGGCGCCGAGATGCGTAGCCCCGTTTGCTTTTGGGTGAGAAGGCAGGTGGATATGCCCGCTGCATGATTCGCCCGGCGAGATCTCTCCGGTACGCCCTGGCCGGGCACCCCCAGGGGCGGCCGTGCAGATGGCGCGACGATTGTGCCGGACGAGATTGCGCGGTACGAAAACCTCCCAGTTTACCGGAGATGTTGTCGGACGACCACGGAGCGCGCAATATACCGTCTGTGGCATTTTTGTCAAATCATCCCGGGACCCCGGGATGAAGGCGTGCCACCTGCCGGGGACGGGCGTCGTGCAGGGGCGAAGACCCGCAGGTGTCATTCCCCTTGTGGGGACGGCCTTGTCGGGCACGATTGCAACCCGCCCATGATTTTCGTTCGCCGGCTGTGCCGATCAGGCGTCTGGCAGCCCGCCGGGCACGAGGAACTCGATGCGGGTGGTGTGCAGGTAGACTTCGCCCGGATGCAGGATGCCCTCGCCCCGGTTGGGGCTGTCGGGCGGGCATTGGGGCTCCAGGGCGATGCCGGCATTGTTGGCGTGGGCGCTGCCGTCACGTTTCTCGATGCCAGCCAGAAAATTGCCGCTGTAGAGGTGCAGTGCCGGCTGGTTGGTGTGCAGCCGCAGGCCAACCTGCCCGTCGGCCGATTGCAGCTCGGCTGCCAGCGCAAGGGCTCCGTCGTTGTCCAGCAGAAAACTGTGGTCATAACCGCCCACCTGCTGTTGCTGGGCATCACGCAGGTAATCGGTGCTCAACAACCTGGCTGCCTGAAAGTCGAAGCCGGTACCTGCAACGGGGGCTGGTGGCGCATCGGGAATGCCGTCGGCCCCCACCGGCTGATAACGCTGCGCATGTACGCGCAACAGCTGGTTCAGGCCGTCATCGCCATTGCCGCCGTTCAGGTTGAAGTAGGCGTGATTCGTGAGGTTGCAGGGGGTGGCGGCATCGCTGAGGGCTGCAAGGCTGATGGTGAAGCTGTCGTCGTCATCCAGCCGGAAGCTGACCTGCACGTCGAGCGTGCCGGGGAAGCCCTGGTCGCCGTCGGGGCTGCTCAGGCGCAACGTGACCTGCTGCGCGTCGGTGAGGGAGGGCACGGGTTGCCACAGGCGCCGCGAGAAACCGCCCTGGCCACCATGCAGGCAGTGGGGGGGCTGGTTGATGTCGAGCTGATGGTCGTCGAAACGCCCCTGGGCGATGCGGCCGGCGTAGCGGCCGATGGTGGCACCCAGATAGCCGTCACCTGCCAGCATGGTGGCCAGATTGCGGCTGCCCAGCAGGATCTCACGCAGGCCGCCTGCCACGGGGATCTGGCAGGAGGTCCAGGTGGCACCCAGCGGGTTGATGCCGACCCGGATGCCTCGCCGGTTGACGAGTTGCAGGTCGTGGGGAACGTCGACGAGGCTCATGCGGGACTCTGGATGCCTGGGGTGTGGAGGGAGGTGCGGGCGGGGGCGCGGATCAGAGAACGTGAACCCCGTCCTGCGGCGTGCACAGGTAGATCTCGGGCGTGAGGCCGGTTTGTGCGGGGTAGTCGCGCAGCACGGCTTCACGGGCCTGGCCGACGAGGGCATCGGGCACGAGTGCCACCACGCAGCCGCCGAAGCCGCCGCCGGTCATGCGCACGCCGCCCTGGTTGTCGATGACACCGGCGATGATCTCGACGAGCGTGTCGATGGCGGGCACCGTGATCTGGAAGTCGTCGCGCATCGAGGCGTGGCTCTCGGCCATCAGCTGGCTCATCCGGGCCATGTCGCCCTTGCGCAGCGCCTCCACCGAGGCCAGCACGCGGGCGTTTTCGGTGATGATGTGCCGGGCACGGCGGAACACCAGCGGGTCGAGCTGCGATTCGGCGGCCTGCAGCTGTTCAAGGCTCACGTCACGCAGCGCCTTCACGCCGAAGTGTGCGGCAGCGGCCTCGCATTGCTCGCGGCGCACGTTGTATTCGCTGCCCACCAGCCCGCGTTTCACCCGGGAATTGACGATGAAGACGGTGAAGCCGGCCGGAATCGTGGCGGTTTCGGTGGCAAGGCTGCGGCAGTCGATGAGCAGCGCGTGGCCCTTCCTACCCATCGCCGAGATGAACTGATCCATGATGCCGCAGCGGCAGCCGACGAATTCGTTCTCGGCCTGCTGGCCGAGCAGGGCGATGTCGGCAAGGCTCGTGTCCAGCCCGTAGACGGTTTGCAGCACCTTGCCCACTGCCACTTCCAGCGAGGCCGAGGAGCTGAGACCGGCGCCCTGGGGCACATTGCCGCTGGCAACCATGTCGAAGCCGTGGGGCAGGGGGCCGTAACGCTGGATGAAGACATCGACCACCCCCCGGATGTAGTCGGCCCAGGGCTTGTCGGCAGGGCCGTGCGGTGGGCGTTCATCGGCCCGGAAGCTGTCGCGGGCCAGGTCGAAATCGGCCGCCATCACCTGAATGAGATTGTCGGTGCGCGGGGCAACGGCAATCTCGGTGGCGAAGTCGATGGCGCAGGGCAGCACGAAACCGTCGTTGTAATCGGTGTGCTCGCCGATGAGGTTGACGCGGCCCGGTGCACGGATGACATGGCGGGGCTGCACGCCGAAGTGCTGCACCAGCAGGGCAGAGGTGTCGAGAATCTGGCTCATTGGCCTCGGGCCTCCCGGTAATGGATGTCGGAGACCGCGCGCAGGCGCTCGGCAGCCTGTTCGGCGGTCAGGTCTCGCTGTTTTTCGGCCAGCATCTCGTAGCCCACCATGAACTTGCGGATGGCGGCGGAACGCAGCAGCGGCGGATAGAAGACCGCATGGCACTGCCAGTGAGAGGCATCCTGACCGTCGAAGGGGGCGCGGTGCCAGCCCATCGAATAGGGGAACGAAGTCTGGAACAGATTGTCGTAGCGGCTGGTGAGCTTTTTCAGCACCACGGCCAGATCGGCGCGCTGGGCGGGGCTCGCATCCTCCAGGCGCGAGAGCGCGGCCTTGGGCATCACCATCGTCTCGAAGGGCCAGACGGCCCACCAGGGCACGACGGCCAGCCAGTGTTCACCCTCGACCACCGTCCGGGTGCCGTCCTGCATTTCGCGGATGGCGTATTCCAGCAACAAGGGTTTTCCCTGAGCCTCGTGGTAGCGGCGCTGGCAGGCATCCTTGCGGGCGATTTCTTCGGGCAGGAAGTCACTGGCCCAGATCTGACCGTGGGGGTGCGGGTTGGAGCAGCCCATGGCGGCACCCTTGTTCTCGAAGATCTGCACCCAGCGCCATTGCTGGCCCAGTTCCTCGTATTGCGCCACCCAGGTGTCGATGATGGCCTCGATGGCTGGAAGCGGCAGTTCGGGCAGAGTCTTGCCGTGATCGGGCGAAAAGCAGATGACGCGGCCCGTGCCGCGTACCGACATGCTGCGGAACAGGGGGTCGTCGTCCTGGTGCGCGGGGGTGTCGGGCAGCAGCGCCGGAAAATCGTTGGTGAAGACATAGGGGCGCTCGTAGGCCGGGTTGACTTCGCCATTGACCCGCGTGTTCCCCGGGCACAGATAGCAGCCCGGGTCGTGTGCGGGCTTGACGATGTCATCCGGGGCTTCCTGCTGTCCCTGCCACGGGCGCTTGGCCCGGTGGGGCGAGACCAGAACCCAGCTGTCGAGCAGGGGGTTGTAGCGGCGGTGGGGGTGGTCGGAGGGTGAGAACATGAGGGTTTCCCTTTCTGGAGGCGGGCGGCTCGATGTCGTGATGTCAGGAAATCGGAACCTGATATCCGTGAATTTTATGGCATGCCCGACCGGGGTGCTTCGCCGGGTCAATATCAGCCCGGCAAAAGCATTTGCACGGTGCCGGAGAAAGGTGAAGAATACTCGCGAGCGCCTCTGGAGGCCGGTGTCCAGGGGTTCCCGAACGACCGGGTCATCCCGTTGTTGTTTTGAATAAATTCACGCTGAGACACAAAAATGAAGAAAACCTTGCTGGCCATCGCCCTGTCGGCTGTCACCCTCGCTTCGGCCCAGGCAGCAGATCGTGTAGGTGTCACCATCTACAAGTACGATGACAACTTCATGTCAGTCATGCGCAAGGCACTTGAGAGCGCAGCTGGCAAGCAGAGCGACATCAAGCTGCTGCTGAATGATTCGCAGAACAACCAGTCGATGCAGAACGACCAGGTCGACATCCTGCTGGCCCGTGGCGTGAAGGCGCTGGCCATCAACCTGGTCGACCCGGCAGCGGGCACCACCATCATCGAGAAGGCCCAGGCTGCCGACGTGCCGGTCATCTTCTTCAACAAGGACCCTGGCCAGAAGGCCATCGACTCCTACGAAAAGGCTTACTACATCGGCACCGACCCGGTGCAGTCGGGCGTCATCCAGGGCGATCTCATCGCCAAGCAGTGGGCGGCCAACCCGGCCTGGGACTTGAACAAGGACGGCAAGCTCCAGTATGCGCTGGTGAAGGGCGAGCCGGGCCACCCCGACGCCGAAGCACGCACCGAATGGGTTGCCAAGCAGCTGGAGGCCAAGGGCGTGAAGACCGAGCGTCTCTACATGGACGCCGCGCTGTGGGATGCCGCCAAGGCCAAGGACATCGTCCAGGCATGGCTGTCGGGCCCGAATGCTAACAAGATCGAGGTCATCATCTCCAACAACGACTCGATGGCGATGGGTGCCATCGAGGCTGCCAAGGCCCAGGGCAAGAAGCTGCCCATCTTCGGCGTGGATGCACTGCCCGAGGCACTGGCACTCATCAAGTCGGGTGATCTGACCGGCTCGGTGCTGAATGACGGCGTGGCCCAGTCCAATGCCATCATGGCCGTCCTGCCCAACGTCATCGCCGGCAAGAAGCCGGGCGAGGGCAACAGCTACGAGTTCAAGCAGGACTACCTGCGTCTGCCCTACATCGGGGTCGATCAGAGCAACCTGGCTGAATTCGTGAAGTGAACCCCGTGACGGGCCTCCCGGGCCAGCCAGCCCTGCCGCGCTTGCGGTAGGCGCCATGTGGCGCGAGGTGATGGGTTCTGCCTCGCGCGCTCTGGCTGGGTCTGCTGGCCGGCTGCGGGCTGTGGCGGGCGCTGCTGCGTGATCGCGCAAGCGATCCGGGATCAGACAGTCCGGGTGCGCTCCGGCATCGTTCGCCGCCCAGGCAGCACAGGCCAGACACGGTCGCATGACCGTTCGGGAGGCACTTCCGGTTCGGGCGAAAGCCCGTTCTACCCTGACAACAAGAGGTGCCCATGCAGCCCCCCAAAGCCGACACCGCTTCCGGCAACGAGTTCCTGCTGGAGATGCGCGGTGTCAACAAGACGTTTCCGGGCGTCAAGGCGCTGGACAATGCCCAGCTGATGGTACGTCCGCATTCCGTCCACGCCCTGATGGGCGAGAACGGGGCCGGCAAGTCGACCCTGCTGAAATGCCTGTTCGGCATCTACCACGCCGACGCGGGTGAAATCCTGTTCTGTGGCAAGCCGGTGTCGTTCAAGACCTCGAAGGAGGCCCTGGAAAACGGCATCTCGATGGTGCACCAGGAGCTGAACCTGGTCACCCAGGTTACTGTGATGGACAACCTCTGGCTGGGGCGCTATCCCCAGAAGGGGCCGTTCATCGACCACGGCAAGATGTACCGCGACAC
>JAUNHU010000125.1 GCA_030523825.1 Lautropia sp.
ACCGCATCGGTCAGCTCACCATGCGCAACCTCGACATCACCGACACCCGCGACAAACTGGCCGGCTACAGCCGCATCGGCCTGCTCGCCGCTGGTGCCGGCCACGAGCTGCCGCAGCTCAAGAAGGACTGATCCTCAAGGGGATGCCCCATGAAAAAAACCGGGACGATCGCCAGCCGATCTCCCGGTTTTTTTCGACATCAGGATTTCTCCATCAGCTTCCGTGCTGTTGCCAACGGCAAAAACAGCATCAATGGTGCGCTCGGAAACGCAATGAATCCATGATGGCGATAGAAAGCTGCTGCGGCTTCGTCCTTGGTGTCCACCAGCAGTGCATATGCGGCAATTTCCGACCGGATCGTGCGTTCAAGCGCATCGGCCAGCAATGCACCGCCAAGCCCTTTCCCCTTGAACGACCTGTCCACCGCCAGGCGCCCCATCCGTACTGCAGGTACCGTGGGATAACGAGGCAACTTTTTGACGACATCCGCAGGCAACTGAGTCAGAAGCATGCTCGCCGATGCCAGCGTGTAATACCCCACTACACGATCTGATTCCGTCAACGCCACAAAGCAGCTTGCAACGCGGCGACGAATATCCTGTGTTACCTGTACCTGAAGATACTGATCGAGCGCAGGCGAGCCACTCTCAAAGCCGCCCCGATCATGCAGCTTGCTGAAAGGCAAAAGCCGAAACGACGAATCTGTCATATCGACCCGAGCTTACTCAGAATCAAGAATCTTCTTGCGCCGTGCAAATGCCCGCTCCAGCGCAGGCGCAGGCTCTGGCGGCGAAACTAGTGCATCTGCAAAACACGCCTGATCCTTCATCGAAAGGCGCACCACCTCGGCTTCCTCGATGGCACGCTGTGCGGCTGCCTGAACCGATGTCACCACAAAATCCGTCATCGACCGCCCTTGCAGATCGGCCGCACGCTTGAGCAGTGCATGAAGATCTGCACTGATTCTGGCTTCCAGACGAGCCGTATTGGATGCTGCTGGCATGGCTTCTTCCCTCAGAAAACCGGAGATCCGGCACCGGGCGGCCCGGTCATGCGCACGCAGACCCAACAACCCGGATGATCCACTACAGACAACTATACGGCAAACTGCCGTACAGATCAATACAACAGCAAACCATCCATCCGCCACTAGAGCGTGTTATGAACTTATTCGTCCCCGCGCTGCCCCGCAGAGTGTGCAGAACAAGGCGCCAGACCCGCCGAATCCTGGATGGATTCAAGGGGTTGGCAACGCAGTGCTGCACGTCCTGCGGGGCTTTCCCTCTGGGCTGCCTCCAAAACCGCGCGCTGGACAGCGTTGCCACGCTTGACAAGGCGGCCAGCCTTGACGGCGCGTGGCGCCTTGCCAGCACACGGTTTTGGGGGCAGCGCGGGGACGAATAAGTTCATAACACGCTCTAATCACATTCACGCCAGCCGATAGACAGCGCCCAGCCTGATCGGCGTGTTGGCATCAGGCGGCGGCAGGAACATGTACCCATAGGACATCGTGCTTCTCCTCCTGCTTTCGGCCCGGCTCAGACAGGCTCCCGCAAAACATCGACTAATACCTTCAGCAGAGTCTGCCTTGTTTTTCAGACGCTTTCTGCTGCGGTCAGAGCGAGAACTTCATGATCCGCTTGTCATGCAACAGGAAATTCTCCAGCTCCTCGATGTAGTCCCGTTTCGTTTTGATATCCATGTGGATCAGGCAGTTTCCCTCCTCGTTCCGTTCCAGCTTGGTCACGTCCTGCAGTTCGGTGAACTGATTCAGCTCATCGAGCAACGCCTTGCGCTCGGCCGCGGAATCCTGATCCATCTCGATGAGCAGGCTGCGATGGTTGAAATTGGGCATGTACGAGGCAACGACCCCGCCAAACAGGTAGATGACGGCCAGCACCGACAGCAGGAACATCACCGCCAGGTAATACTCGCCAAAGCCGATGGCCATGCCGATCGCGGAGGCCACCCAGATCACCCCGGCAGTCGTCATGCCGTAGATGGTCATGCCTTCCTTGAAGATGACACCTGCCCCCAGAAAGCCGATACCCGTCACGATGCCGGAAGCAATGTTCATCGTGTCCTGCTGCGTGTCGGTGAAGTTCTGCGACATGATGGTGAACATCGTGGATCCGATACAGATCAGTGAGATGGTCTTCATCCCTGCGGTGTTGTTCTGCACTTCCCGTTCATAACCCAGAACGAAACCAGCCATCAATGACATCAAGACCTTCATGATGTCTTCGAGGTGAAAGAGCTTGTTCGAATTCGAGAAAAGGTTATCAAGAAATTCCATGGGCAAGATACTTTCCAAAAAAGGGGTGGAAATACTGAGATAAACCAGGAAACGGCTGTCCTCACCGGATACCGCATTCCTGTACCTGCTCAAGGTTCACCCATTGTAGTTTCTGTCCTTGCCCGCCTCCTGCAATCCCCTTTTTGCCCATCCCCCGTTCAACCACACCGACACAAGGCGCCATCCATTTCACTCGCGCGAACGGGCATGCAGCACCACGAACTGAAATTCCGCAGCGCCTCCATCAGTTTCACACCCGGCACCACCAGCCATCAGCAGGCGGCCGCCCTCCATCTGCACAAGATGGCAATCTTCCGGCAGGCAGCATAAGGTAGGCGGGCTTTTTCGGCTCGGGGCTGCCCGGGCCACAGAAGTTTCCCGATTCCGGGCTTCAGAAAACCCGCTTTCTCAAACCCAGCCTTCCTCCACGCTGCCTGCCCCATGTCTTCCACGCAAGTTTCCGCTGCCAAAGCAGTTGCACCCCGTCATTTTCCCCAGGCCGTCATGCTCTGCTATCCCACCAGCCTGCCGGGCGTAGGCAGCCTCAAGGTTGGCAGCAAGCGCAGCAAGGCAGAGAAACAGGCATCTCCCAACCCGCTCGACCCACGCGGCCGCTGACGCATGACCCGTCTGGCCCAAAAATCGCGCACTGGACAGCGTTTCCACGCCTGACAAGGCAGTCAAATAGCGTATGGCGCGTGGCCAGCACACAGGTTTGATGCCAGCACGGAAACGAACAAGCTGACAACACGCTCCAGGCGCAGCACACGCTCACCGGAAACCGGTCGGTTTCCGGCAAAACGCTCGACACTCACATCGAGAACGAGACGATTCGCTCGTTCTGAAGCAGGAAATTCTCCAGCTCCTCGACCTGCGCCTCCTTCACCTTGATGTCGAGGTGAACGAAAGTGCTGCCTTCCTGCGTCTTTTCCAGCTTGATCACTTCCTGAAATTCCGTGTATTCCTGCAGGGATTTCAGCAGTTTGTCCCGCTCCATAGCAAACTCGCTGGCAATCTCCACGGAAAGGCTCCGGTGGTTGAAGTTCGGCATGTAGAACGTGACCATGCTGCCAAAGAAATAGATGATGATCAGGTTAGAGAGCAGGAATATCAGGGCGATATAGAACTCGCCAAAGCCGATTGCCATGCCAATGGCAGAAGACACCCAGATGACGCCGGCGGTAGTGAGACCGTAGATGGTGATGCCTTCCTTGTAGATGACGCCCGCACCAAGAAAACCGATGCCGCTGATGATGCCCGCTGCAATCGAGAAGCTGTCGTTGTCTCCGGAATAATTCTGGGACAGCATGGCAAACACCGTCGAGCCAAGACAAATCAGCGAAATGGTTTTCATGCCTGCGGAGTTGTTCTTCACCTCGCGCTCATAGCCAAGCACGAATCCGGCAAGCAACGAACACAACGCCTTCAGAATGTCGTCATAACCAAAATGTTCGTTTATGTTTGCAAAAATTTCTTCCATTTTTCGGGCAATATTGTTTGATGTTCGGAAAACAGACAGTCATCAGCCATAACAAGACCGCCAATATTAATTCATCGACAGGACATGACCCATGGGCGTGTCGTGCATGCCCGGAGGGGATTTCACGGAAACGAACAGGCATGGCACGTTCTGAACCATGCCACCTTGCTGAATCCGATATTTGAAGGAATAACCTCATCCCGAATATCGGGTCAGGTCACGACCTGAAACCTTCTGGCTCCGAGTGATTCATTCCGTGAAAATTCGGCCCGCCCTTCCAGGAAGTCAGCAAACGGAACAGGAAACACTTGTCACGCAGGCATTTCATCCCGCCAGGCCCTTCGCGTTGAGATCCTTCGTCGATCCACCACCTGGCGTGTCAGGGTATGCCGCTCATCAGAAGCCGTTCGCCACCTGCTCCCCCTGCCCGGATGATGATGCGCAGTCATCACATCCGACCCGACCGCATGACCATGAAACCGAAACACCCGATGCGCTGGATGGCTACTGCAGCCATGATGCTGTTCTCCGTCCAGGCTCATGCGATCGAACTGGATGCAGGCGGGGAAAAGATCGAGATTCCCGCGCCACCCGGCTATGTGCTGCTCACACCCGAGATGAAACTGCCGCACAATGCCATGCTGACACTGATGAGCCGGCATGATGTCCGGGCCACCTTCATTCCGGAAATCGTCGCCACATCCCTCAAGAAGGGCAAAGCCATCGGGTTCAACCAGTTCTACACCGTCAGCATCAGCGAGAAGAACGCCCGGCGCAGGGCAGACCCGGCAGCCATCCAGCGCCTGACAGACTGGGCAAGAAACCAGCGGCAATCCAGTGCCGACATGGAAGAACTGCCGGTGCACACCGAAAACGCGCAGATGGTGGGCTTTTCATCGCTGCTCACCCGCACGGCCCCCGACAAGGACAAGCCCGCCAGCACGGCCATCCTGTCCACCACCATGCTGCAGGTGAAGGAACGCATCATCAGCCTGGACGTGGTCGACAGCGGAAACGACCTCTACTGGGCGCAGAGCACCTCGCGCCAATGGGCCGAAAGCATCATCAGCGCCAACCAGAGCACGCAAGCCTCGCCACGCTGATCCCGTTCCCGTTTTCGGGAACCCTGCAAAACAGCCCGCCAGGCATATGCACGCAGCCGGCCGCACCCCGGTCGACAGATCATGGCAAACCACGAGCAGGGGAGATCACCCAGTCGTGTCCACGGGCCACATCAAAACGCTCTTGTCACCTTGCAGGGTATCTGGCATGATGTACATCATTTGATGCACAAACGGTGACAACATGGCAAACAGCGCGCTGGTCAGTGTCAGGATCGACGCAGAGATCAAACGCCAGGCCAGCGAAGTGCTGGCAGGCGCCGGTCTGAGCATCTCGGATGTCATGCGCATGACGCTGACAAAAATCGCCAGCGAGCGGCGCTTCAGCTTCGATTACCAGCCCAACGCCGAAACAGCCGCCGTGCTTCAGGCTGTCAGGGATGGCAAAGAACCCTTGCACCGGGCAGGCAGCGTCGACGCGCTGATGGAGCAGCTCGATGCTGCCGATTGATTACAGCAACGCCTTCAAACGCGATTTCAAGAAACACACGTCGCTTGCACTCTCCACCAACTGGATCGAGGCCGTCTATTGCCTCTGCCAGCAAAAACCGCTTCCTGCCAGATACCGGGATCACGCACTCACCGGAAACTGGATCGGCTTCCGTGACTGCCACATCGAACCGGATCTCGTCCTGATCTATCGACAAACAGATCAATCGCTTGAACTCATCAGAATCGGCAGCCACGCATCGCTGTTCGGCTGACATTCACCAACCCGGCCTCGTGCTCGCATCACCCCGCCTTGCCCAGGTAGGGAATGGTGCCTGCCAGATCGGTGTCGTCCATCAGGCGGACGCGACTGACTGAGCCGGCCTGACGTGCAGCGCTGAATGGCGCGTACTCCGGCGCATTGACGAAGGCCAGCGCATCGTCGCGCGTCGGAAACTGGATCAGCGCAATCAGCGTATCCTTGCCCTGCTCACCTTCGAGCGTTTCGATATTGCCGCTGCGCGACAGATAACGTCCCTGGTATCGCGCAACGATGTCATGCACCTGCGCCGCATAGTCCGGAATCCATGCGTCATCCGTCACCTGGACTTCAACCATCAGATAAACCGCCATCCTTGTCTCCTCCTCATCATCCCTTGCAACAGGACGAGTGCAGGCAGGATGACACAGGGGCAAGCGGCGCCGCAAATATCAGAAACCCCAAGTCACAGCGTTTTCACCGCCGGGTCAAACATCCCGGCATCCCGGCACCTGGCGCATTTCCCGGCAAGGATTCATCGGTCAGTCATCGGGAATCCTGCCACCTGCTCAGCCTGCCTGGCCTCCTCACGACGGAAAGACCACGCGACGGTTTTGCCCGGCCCCATCCGCGGGGTATCCTAGCGCCTGTCATGCTCTTGTTCGTCCCCACGAAAGTCCCCCGGCACGCAGGACAAGGCGTCAGTGCCGCATCCTGAATGGCTTCAAAGGGTGGGCAACATGGCCATATACACATGGAATCGCCTTTCCTGCCGGCTCCTCCCGATCACACTCCCTGCTCCTTCAGCCGCCCCAGTCCTCCCGCGGGCCACACCATGAAGTTCATCCACACTGCCGACCTGCACCTCGACAGCCCACTCCGGGGCCTGTCGCTTTATGACGATGCACCGGCCGAGCAGCTGCGCACCGCCACACGCGATGCCTTCGACAAACTGGTATCCGCCGCCATCGACGAACGGGTCGATTTCATGGTGATCGCGGGTGACATCTACGACGGCGACTGGAAGGACTTCAATACCGGGCTGTTCTTTGTCCGGCAAATGGGACGCCTGCAGAAAGCGGGCATTCTCGTCTACCTGCTGCACGGCAATCACGATGCCGAAAGCGACATGACGCGCAGTCTGGTGCTGCCCAACAATGTCCATGTCTTTTCTTCAAGAAAGGCAGAAACCTTCCGGCTGGAAACGCACCGGGTGGCACTGCATGGACAGAGCTTTCTGAAGGCCGAAACCACCGACGATCTGGTACCCGGCTATCCCGAACCCGTGCCGGGCTGGCTCAACATCGGCGTGCTTCACACCGCCCTGGAAGGCAATGCCGAGCATGCGCGCTATGCCCCCTGCTCGGTGGCCGAGCTGGAGGCCAAGGGTTATCAATACTGGGCGCTGGGCCATGTGCACGAATACTGGCTGAAACAGGGCGAGGTCAGCATCGCCTTTTCCGGCAACATCCAGGGCCGGCACATCCGCGAGCAGGGGGCAAGGGGCGCCCTGCTGGTTTCTGCCGACGGCAGTGAAATCACCGACATAAGCCGGCTGGAAGTGGACGTATTGCGCTGGCAGGAACTGGCCGTGCAGCTTGCACCCGATGACGACATGCACGCCGCCATTCTGGCAGCCGGCAGGGCACTGGAAGATCTGCTGGCCGCTACCCCCTCCCACCTGCCGCTGGCCGTGCGGGTAGTGTTCAGCGGCGAAACAAAAGCACACGGCGCGCTGATGGCTCAGCCCGCTCAAT